>CAIMXI010000470.1 GCA_903845365.1 uncultured Geobacteraceae bacterium
ATCGCGCGGCGGCAAGGTTCCCGCCATGGCGATCATGCGTCCGGATGTATGAAATTCGTTGAAAAGCTGCCACAATGCCCGGTGCATATCAGGATTGTCCGCCATATCCTGCAGATCATCTACCACCATACCGCCAGCAAATGAAAAAGTTTCAACAAGCTGGTCACCGGATATTGACCCACGAAGCGAGAGATAGGGGAACCTGTTCCCTGCAATTGACTTGAGCAGATGAGTTTTACCGGAACCTGAGGGGCCATGCAGATAGAGGAGAGACTCGGAATCGGAAGGATCGGCAATCCGCAGAGCAAACTTCAAAGCGGCGGAGTTTCCTTCACACATAATAAAACTGTCAAAGCTGAAGCACGGAGTAACGGGGAAATCGAAGAACTGCTGCATGGTTAAAAGAGATGCGCCTGTGGAGCTTCCGGAGCGATTCGGCCAAAATGGAGATAGGCGGCACGAGTAGCGACTCTGCCGCGCGGAGTACGATTGATGAAACCATTTTGAATCAGAAACGGCTCGTAGACGTCTTCTATAGTGTCGCTCTCTTCGCTGATGGCGGCGGCAATAGTATCCAGCCCAACCGGGCCACCGCTGAACTTGTCGATAATCGTCAGTAAAATCATGCGATCCATCTGGTCAAAACCCATTTCGTCTATTTCAAGCAGCTTGAGAGTTTTGCGCACTACATCAATGGTTATGACTCCATCAGCACGCACCTGGGCATAGTCACGGACACGACGCAGCAGACGGTTGGCAATTCTGGGGGTTCCACGGCTACGCCTCGCCAGTTCGTCTGCCCCTTTCGGGTCAATTTCCATCCCCAGAATACCGGACGACCGGCAGATTATAGTGGCAAGTTCTGCGTAGGTATAAAATTCAAGACGCGATATGACTCCGAATCGGTCACGGAGCGGCGATGAGAGGAGTCCTGCGCGGGTTGTAGCTCCAACCAGCGTAAATTTCGGCAGATCAATTTTAATAGAACGGGCACTCGGACCCTGACCGATAATGATATCGAGCTGATAATCCTCCATTGCCGGATAGAGAATCTCTTCAACAATATGGGAAATACGGTGAATTTCGTCAATAAAGAGGACGTCATGCGGCTCAAGGTTGGTGAGAATGGCGGCAAGGTCGCCCGGCCTTTCAATAACGGGACCGGACGTTGACTTGATGCTGACCCCCATTTCACAGGCGATGATATTGGCCAACGTCGTTTTGCCAAGTCCGGGGGGGCCGTACAGCAGGACATGATCAAGTGCTTCCCCCCTACCCTTTGCGGCATCTATGAACAGGCGGAGATTATTTTTGATCTTTTCCTGGCCAATGTAATCATCAAAGGAGCGAGGGCGCAGCGTCGTGTCATACTGAGAATCATCGTCCCGTTTTTCAGGGGTGATTGTACGTGAATCCATCACTGCTCCAGCTTCATTATCAGAGAGTGTATTCCGGCGACGGTCAGAGCGGCGTCTGACTGGAGTCCGTCCGCCATCCGCTTGAAGGTGGCGCTTCCGGTCGCCACTTCATTTTCACCGATAACAACGCTGTAGCGGGCTTTAAGTTTATCAGCCCGACGCATCTGACTCTTCAGGCTTTTTCCTTCATAATCCATTTCGACACGGAGTCCGGATTTTAACAAACCATCCATCAGGCTAAAAGCGATATCGCGCTCCCCTGCCCCCATTGTGGCGATAAACAGATCTGGCGACGAGGTAAATTGCTGATTACCGAGCAGCAGAGCAATCCGTTCAACTCCGATCGCGAAGCCGATTCCCGGGATGGATGGTCCGCCCAACTGCGAAATCAGCCCATCATAGCGCCCTCCTGCAGCTACCGCAGACTGTGAGCCAAGAAGACCGGTAACCATCTCAAAGGTTGTGCGGGTATAGTAATCAAGGCCACGAACCATACGGGAATTGATGCTGTATGGCGTAGCCGAAAGGTCGAGGTAGCGCTTGACACTACTGAAATGGTCATTACAACTGCTACAGAGATGCTCCAATACCGATGGTGCTCCGGCACTTTTTTCGATACAGCCCGGCACCTTACAGTCCAGTATTCGGAGCGGGTTGGTAGCAAAGCGGCGTTTACAATCCTCGCATAGACCTCCTATCCGCTCTTCGAGGCAACTCCGCAACGCAGTGCGATAAGCGGGGCGGCACTCCGGACAGCCGAGCGAGTTTATCTGGAGTGTCGGTTCGCTCAACCCGATTTCACGAAAAAAAGAAGTCAGCATATTCAATACCTGAGCGTCTGCCAGCGGATCGTTGACACCGGTGATTTCGGCACCAATTTGATGGAACTGACGATAGCGCCCTTTTTGAGGACGTTCATAGCGGAACATCGGCCCCATGTAGTACAGCTTAGCCACCGGATCCTGGGCATACAACTTATGTTCGATTAACGCGCGCATAACTCCGGCGGTACCTTCCGGTCGCAGTGTCACACTGTTTCCACCTTTGTCGGTAAAGGTATACATCTCCTTCTCGACAATATCAGTAGCGTCACCAATCGAGCGGCAGAACAGTTCTGTCTTTTCCATTACAGGAACCCGAATCTCGCCAAAACCGTTCAGTTCGAAAACCCTGCGTGCCGTCTGTTCAATATGCTGCCAGCGAAGCGATTCATCAGACAGAATATCGTTAAAACCTTTAACAGCTGTAAGTGCCACAGTGTACCTCAATTATATAAACGTTGTTTAAGCAGCATCGACACCTATGCGACGAATACAGTTTTTTCCGGATGTTTTGCCGGCATACATAGCCTTGTCAGCCATTTCCAGCAAAACATCCTTTGAAGCAGTATCTTCAGGACAACAGGCGTAGCCGATACTACAGGTCAAACGGATTATCTGACTTTTGGTTCCGGAAAAATGAAATGCCTCGACATGTTTACGTATTCGCTCTGCAACAATTTCGGCAATTTTACTCGAAGCCTCGACCAGAATGACCGTATATTCATCGCCACCATACCGTAAAACAATATCAACGTCACGCACCGCTTTTTTAATCACGGCACCAAATTCGGACAAAACAGAGCTGCCGACAAGATGGCCATGTTTATCGTTTACCTGCTTAAATGAATCCACATCGATGAATAGAACCGCAATATGTGAGGCATATCTCTCAGCTCTCTTTATTTCGCGTTCTAGGGCAATATTCAGATATCGATAATTATAGAGGCCGCTGACTTCGTCAATAAACAACATATCGTTCGCCCTGGAAAACGATTTGACATTTTCAAAGGCACGAAGCGACTGCTCAACAAAAAATTGAATGTTCTTACTTGATTTAGTGATATCAGGTAATTCGCAGGAGGGATTATTCAGCAATACAATAACGCCGACCATCTCCGAAAGTGTGTAAACCGGAAAAAGGTAGGCTTCGGAAAATTCATTTGTGAGAGGAGTTGATGTAAGGTGCAGATGCTCAAAACTGGATTTTTCTGTAAACATTGATTCGAACCGTTCGTAAATTTCATCCGTAAGGATTATCCCAGATTCAACAGAAATTTCTTTTGCTACTTTTAGTTCAAGCCCCCCATGTACCATAAAAAAGCCAAGAGCCCTGTCGAGCGAGACTTCACTGGCAATTGATTCAACTAGAAGCAGATAGAGCTGTTCGTAATCCAGGCATCCTGCTATAGCCTGACTGGCACGTAGCAGAGAAATCATGTTTTTCAGTTCAAGGTTTTCATCAAGGAGATGACGCTGCTGAATGCTACGAGAGACGGAATGCTTTAATTCCTCGGGATTGACCGGCTTTAGAAGATAATCACTGACACCAAGTTTGAGGGCAGAAACGGCAGATTCAAAATTGGCATTTTCGGTGACCAGTATGACATCGACCGTGGGATAGCTTGCATGAAGGTGTGACAAAATTTCAAGACCGCTGACATCAGGCATCACCAGATCGGCAATAACTAGCGAATACCGGCCTTTGGCAAGCATGTCAAGGCAGTCAGTCCCGCACGAGGCGGTTTCAACCTGATACCCCTCGGCTTGTAGCAGATTTGCATACATATCACGAATACACAAATCTTCTCCAACCAAGAGGATTGTATCCATTATAAGCCTCCATATTAAGCTAATAACAATAATTTACCGGTATCTGTACTCTATTTTGCTATATCTAGTCAACGTCATTCGGCTTTGAACGGGGCGGAAACAGACCAGTTTATGCCATCAGTGACAAGTTCTACCGTTCCATCCCTGTCGGTGCGCAACATTTGAATCCCTTTTGAATTCAACAGGTCGACTGTCTGCCTTGAAGGAAGTCCAAAACGGTTACCCTTCCCTGCTGAAATCAGTGCCAGGTCAGGCTGTACCCGGTCAATAAATTCCGTTGACGTTGAGAATCTACTCCCATGATGTCCTACTTTAAGAACGGTGGACTTTAAATCATACCTCCCGGCTAGCATCTGCCGTTCAGCCTCAAAGCCGGAATCAGCAGTGAAAAGCATACTGAAAGCACCATGGCTGAGACGAAATACAAGTGACTGTTCATTGACACTGGACTCGTCACCGTCAGGCTCGCGCTCTGCAGGCCCGGACGGCGATAATACGGAAATGATTACCGGCCCCGGCAGATTAATAACGTCACCCGCGGTAAGCATTAGCTTCGGAACAGTTCGATTATTTAATTCCTTCTGAATTTCCGGCGATATATCCGACCCACTCCAAAATACTCCAACCGGGAAATTTCTGATAATGAATGGCAGTCCGCCACTGTGATCGGGGTGATTGTGTGTGGCAATCATCGTGTCAATACGATTTACATGGAGTGCACCCAACGCTGGTGCCAGCAACCGTTGCCCAAAGTCGTATCCGGTATCATGCAGATAGCCACCGCCATCAACAAGCAAAGTTGAACCATCCGGAAGTTGCACCAGCAGGGATTCGGCCTGTCCGACACTCAGCATGGTAATGTGAAGCCGGTGATCTGACACGGTTGCTGCATAAATATGTACCGCCAGGGCAGATAGAGGTAATAGCGTCGAGACAACCAGCAGAAGCTTCCTGTTCGTCAAAAAAGTTATGCCGGTCATGAATAACAGAAAAAGGAACATATCCAATGAAGTGATGCCATGAAAGGTGAGTACCGGGAGCGAGGCGCACCAGAGGATAAACTGGTTGGAAATGGTCACAAGGGTAGCGGCCGGACAGAGCAGCCAGGGCGCAAAAGAGGGAAACAGCACAATTAGTGGCAGGGCAATAAACCCGGACAGCACAGCTCCGTAACCAAGGAGCGGCACGATCAGAAAGTTTGTGAGAATACCATTTAGTGATGCTACCTTGAATATGTATAGAACAGGAAGAATCGTTACAAAGGACGCCGCAACAGATGCAGCCAGAAACTGGACCAAGCCGCGCAACCAGGGAGAGGTAACCGTGCCGGTGCATCTCATTATGAGTGGCACAGCAACAAGTATCCCCCATAAAGAAATAAAAGAGAGTTGAAACGATACGTCAAAAAGTGTCGGCGGGTTGACCGCCACAAGAAAGAAGGCGGCGAAGAGGAGCGTGTTGATAGAATCACGCTCTCGTTCGACAAAAAGCGCCAAAGCGAAAACAGACAGCATGAGAACCGAACGCGCTGTTGCCGGTGCATTGCCGGTTAAAAGGAGATAACCAAGCATTGCCGGAACCGCAATAAGTACAGCATTTCTGCGGATATTCCAATTCAGTGCCGGATATTCAAAGCGGGTTAAAAACCAAATTATCAGAACTGTAATAAACGCTGCGACAATTCCGACATGAAATCCGGATATTGACAGAATATGATTGACACCCGCCCTGGTGTATGAATCAGCAAGATCACGTGGGATTCTCCTCTGGTCACCGAGAAGTAATGCCGTCAGAACCGAAGAAATACGCTCGTCCTGAATTGAGAGACGTATTGAGTCGCCGAGCATCCGCGCAATTTGGTCACTTGTTCGCAGCATCGATTTCACTGCGGCCGCGCGGATAAGGACAATATCGCTTTGAGAAGCGATCCGACCGGTGGCATAAATGCCCTGAAGCGCAAGGTAACGGGAATAGTCAAATTCACCCGGCAGGCCAAGTCGATGCGGCAGAGAGACTCGGGTGACAAAACGGATTCGGTCGCCACGGGTGAGCGCGACATCCCCTTCGCTGACTGAGAGCAGGAGTAATCCGGACACCATTTCCGCTCGATCTCCACGCAGTATCTGCTCAACTTCGACAGTCAGGCGACTTCCTTCCTGAGCAACTGAGGGACGCGCGGAGATGACGCCTTCGATCGTTATTGGGGTGGTTGACGATTTGTTACGGATCGAGTCTGGTGGAATTTCGGGAGATAACCAGGGGTGGAGGGCAGAGAATCCCCAGAAAAAGAAAGCCAGAGCAGTACAGGCAGAAAACAGCTCCGGCTTCGGGAGAAAACAAGCCAGTATCAGACATATTAACGCTGCAGGTAGTACGGTTGTATCACAATAAAAACCAGTGACTGCGGAAAGGGTCAAGCCTGCCGTCATATATAGAAATGGAATCAGAAACGGCCAGCGACGTATCATGGGTATCAGTCAGAACGGATCTCTCCTAGTCAACACTCTTCAAAAACTCCCCAGCCCTTGCAACATCCTCCTTGCAGCCGATGTATACCGGACAACGCTGTTCAAGACCCTCAGGTACAATATCAAGGATCGGAATTTCGCCATTGGTCGCAGTGCCTCCTGCCTGCTCTATCAGAAATGCCATCGGGTTAAGTTCAAACAGCAGGCGCAGCTTCCCGTTCGGAGAATCACTCAGCGCCGGATACATGAACACGCCCTTTCCTTTTATCAAAATCTGATTAATATCAGGCACAAATCCACCCGAATACCGTAATTTTGAGCCTTTATCTTCGAGATAGCGGACAAATCGCTCATTCCCCTCACTATATTTTCTTCGCAAACCACCTGGCGAATACATGTCACCGGAGGGCTGCATCTGGATATTTTCACGAGTAAGCGTATATTCCATCAGTTGATTCATCGTAAATTCAAAAACCCCCTTTCCGACCGAATAAACAAGAGAAACCCGAGGTCCGTATAGTATATAAAGGGAGCCGATCATTTTTCTACCAGGTTGAAACAGATCATTCCCCTGGTAGATACCGACAATAGTGCCAACTGCCAGGTTAACATCAACCAGCGAAGAACCATCCAATGGATCATATGCTACAGAAAACATCCCCTTCGGATTGCTGGTTACCTGAAATATTTCATCCATCTCTTCAGATGCAATATTACAGACAACCCCTGAGTGCTGAAGACGTTTGCGCATGATTCGATCTGAAAGGACATCAAGCGCAAGCTGTTCTTCACCGTAGAGGTTAGATGTTCCGGCAACACCCAGGTCACCGGTGCGAACGGCATTGATTACATATTTACTAGCCTCGGCAATCTCACAGAGTAGATGCACAAGATTGCCGCTGATGTTCTGGTCACGTAAATGCTGACGGAAATCGATCTGAAATTTAGTCTTGCCAGGTATGCTGCCCATGCTTCCTCCGGATTGAATTAAATGAAAGTGTTGTTGCCGAGAAGATACTGCAAATAGTGACATTTTAGCAAGAATAAATATATTTAATTATTTATAACTCGGTAAAGTCATTTCAAATTCCTCTTGAGATATGCTTCAAATCTGTTACTGTTACACGAGTTCATTTCCATTTACGTCAGGAACATAGCATGCCACCGGAAACAGACACATTGCGACAACAGCTTGAATACCGCAAACGGCTGATGGATAAAATCAATGAAATTCACTCGGCTGACAGCCTCAACACTATTCTGATTCATATCAAGGATAGCATCGCGGCACTGTTTAATGCGGATCGGATAACGATCTATCTTTCAGACGCCAAGCGTAACATACTAATTTCTAAAGTAAAGAGCGGTTCTGAAGTTCAACAGATCGTCATACCCATTAGCGATGCAAGCCTCGCAGGCTATTGCTCAATCAGCGCCGCCGTCATCAACGTAAAAAATGCGTATGATCAGCATGAATTACGCATGATTTGCAGCAACCTCAAGTTCGACGACAGTTGGGATAAAAAAACCGGCTTCATCACAAAACAGGTGCTCTGCGTTCCAATAAAGTTTCAAAAAGCCATGATGGGGGTCATCCAGATCATCAATAAAAAAGGGGACATCCCCTTCGACGACGTTGACGTCAGCTACTCCATGGAACTGGCATCGTCACTCTCAATTGCTATTCACAATATATATCGTCTTTCAGCCACCACCAAAATAATTCGCAACAAGTCCCGCTATAACTATCTGCTGGATAAAAACCTGATCGATGACAAAATCCTGGAAAAAGCATCAAACCATCCTGATGTTTCAAAAATCGGGATGGATACTCTCCTGATGCGCGAGTTCGGGATTAGTAAAGAGGATATGTCAAAAAATCTTTCTTTCTATTTCGGCACCGACTTTATCGGATACGATCCTGCCCAGCAACCTCTCGATGAAGAAACACTCAGACGGGTCAAGCCGGAGCGACTGAATAAAGAGTGGTGGGTTCCGTTCAAGATCGAGAATGGTATCCTTCATATTATTATAGATGACCCGACCGATCTCGGACGTCAGGATATGCTTAAGTTTGTTTATCCCGAGTACAGACGAATAAGTTATATTGGTGCCTTCCGCGAAGATATTCTGAGCTATATAAACCTCTTCTACCATTATGGTTCATCCAGCACTTCAAGTAGCATCGACGATATTCTGAACAAACTTGACACGAGCGACGATACGGAAATTGAAACAGAATCTCAAAAGGTTTCAGAACAGGACAGCGTTATCGTCCAACTCGTCAATAAGATTATCATTGATGCAGTTAACAATAAAGTGTCAGATATTCACATAGAACCGTTCCCCGGAAAGGAAGACGTTCAGGTCAGAATGAGGATTGATGGCCGCTGTAAGATCTATCAGAAGATTCCCTACAAGTATAAGCATGCAATAACGTCCCGAATTAAAATCATGTGCAATCTTGATATATCAGAGCGCCGTAAACCGCAGGACGGTAAGATTGACTTTAAGAAATTCGGCCCGCTCAATGTTGAATTGCGAGTTGCAACTGTACCGACAACCGGGCAACTGGAAGATGTAGTCATGCGTGTGCTTGCATCCGGAGAACCGATTCCATTTGACAAACTTGGCCTTACTGAACGGAATTCTCGCGTCCTGGACGCCTGTGTCAGGCAGCCATATGGCCTGGTGCTGGTTGTCGGACCGACCGGTTCTGGAAAAACCACCACACTTCATTCAGCAATTTCTGTTATCAATACGATTGATACTAAGATATGGACCGCTGAAGACCCTGTTGAGATCACCCAGCGCGGCCTGCGTCAGGTGCAGGTGCATCCCAAGATAGGTTTTACCTTTGCTGCCGCACTCCGTTCGTTTCTACGCGCCGACCCTGATGTTATTATGGTGGGCGAAATGCGTGACCAGGAAACTGCCGAGATTGCCGTTGAATGCTCATTAACAGGTCACCTCGTTTTTTCAACACTACACACGAATTCTGCTCCGGAAACAATAACCCGACTGCTGGATATGGAGCTCGACCCGTTCAGCTTTTCCGATGCCATTCTCTGTATTCTGGCTCAACGTCTGGCGCGACGGCTATGCTCCTGCAAAAAGGAGTATGTCCCCTCTCCTGCTGAACGTAACGATATAATCACCGAATATGGAAGAGACGATTTTGCAAAAACGGAAATCAACCCGGCAGAGATAAAATTATGGAAGGCTGTTGGCTGTCAGAAATGTGGGGATACGGGATATAAAGGACGATTAGGACTTCATGAATTGCTTGAAGGAACTGATGCTATTAAGTCGTTAATAAAGCGTAAATCAGAAATTGAGCTCATTCGAAAACAGGCTATTGAAGATGGCATGACAACACTTAAACAGGATGGGATACTGAAATGTTTAGAGGGCTTGACCGATATAAAGGAGGTTAGAAAAGTCTGTATCAAATAATCTTTGAATCCAAAACAACAAATCCGCAATATTTACATTTGGAGTCCTTCCAACGAATAATTTCGCCACACTTTGCGCACTTTCGAAAATGACCCGTGATTTCGTGTTTTGGTTTATCAAAATAAAGAACAATGATAAAAAACGGGAACACAGCACTGAGGAATCCCCACAGAAGCGGGTTTTTACCACGCGATAATGCCATTTTAAATCCTATGGCTGCCGGAAGAGCAAAAACAAGCAGAATAAAAATAATTTCATTCATCATAAAGCCTTCCTTAAGGTTATAAACTCACACTTTTTTCAGCACCGGCGATAATTCTTCAAGGACAATCAGATAACCATCAGGATCAAAACACCACATCTCCTTGACTCCGTACGGCTTTATATCAAGCTGATAGAGGACTTCTAGCCCCTCCTCCATTATAGCGTCACGTATATCCTCAATATCGGTAACTTCAAAATGGAGCGTAACACCGATACCTCGCGGGAACATGCTGAAACGCGGCTCCAGAAGAGGATGGGCCTTAATGACGTCAGACTCTTCCACAAAAACAATTGCCATCCCGTCCATATCGATAACCAGATGATCAGGAGCACCCTTTGAAGTGAATGAGCGCCTGACAGGGAGGTCCAAAATACCGGCATAAAAAGCTTCTGTCACAACAAGTTGCGAAACGGTCAACTGAATTGAATGTGGAGCCCGGTGTGCTTTCATTCAATCCCCTTGTAAAATATCGACACGTATCCGGAGAGGCGTGAAAGCCAGTTTGTGTAAATCAGAACGCCAACCACCATCAGAAATACTCCGGTAATTATTTCAAAAGCGTAGATATATTTTTTGAAGCGATTAAATATAACCAGGAAGCGATGCATGGCAAGCGCCGAAAGGAAAAAGGGGACACCCAGTCCCATCGAATAAAGTAATAGCAACAGAATCCCCTGAAAGACAGTTTCCTCTGTTGCTGCCACGGCCAGAATTGCAGCAAGCATCGGACCTATGCAGGGTGTCCAGCCAGCCGCAAAGGCGATACCGACCAGAAAACTGCCCGCATATCCAGCCGGTTTATGTTTGATTGAAACTTTTTTTTCACCCAGGAGAAATTTGAGGTGCAGAATACCGGTGACATGAAGTCCGAGTAACACGAGGAGAACGCCACCTACTTTTCTGATGATGGTGGCGTTCTCATGCAAGAATGAACCGATATATGTCGCAGAAGCGCCCAACAGGACAAACACGGCGGTAAAGCCGCAAATAAAACAGAGTGAGTGAAAAATTGATTTTTGCCGAATTATATGTGATGGATGCTCCGCCTGTAGATCCGCAAAAGAAATACCGGTGATATAGGTGATATAGGAGGGAATTAACGGAAATACGCAAGGCGATAAAAACGACAGCAGACCGGCAACAAAAGCACCGATATAGGTTATTTCCTGGCTTATCATCTGGTTCCTATTTCATTAACCCTTCAATAAATGCGACCGCTTCAGGGGAATCCCAGGCAAAACCACCGATAACTTTCTTAACCAGAACTCCCTGTTTATCAATAATGAATGATTCAGGAACACCGGTAATGCCATACAATTTAGTTGAGTTAGCGGTTGCATCAAGGTAAGTCGGAAGGAAAAAACCGGTCTCTTTAAAAAAGGAGTCTATGTGCAGTTTTCCCCCTTCATCAATTGAAACTGCAACCATCTGAAACGGTTTACCAGCCATAAAACTGTTCAGTTTCATCATGGAGGGTATTTCTTCACGGCATGGCGGGCACCATGTTGCCCAAAAATTGAGTAGCACCACTTTCCCTTTAAGATCGGACAATTTCAGGGTGCTGCCGTTAGTAATTGAGATAACAGAGATATCCGGAGCTGGACTATTTTCTTTTGCGACAGCCCCAATTTTTTGCGTATTAGACTTGGTGCAGGCGGTAAGAGTCAAAAAAATGCACATTATAATAAGGAGACAAAAACGCTGCATAAAAACTCCGACGATACAATAATTGTTATTTTGGAAAAAAGGGAAACTGGAAGTGGAACTATTTGCTGCGAGTTACCACATATTCTGACAGACTTATCAGCGCTTCACGGACAGGTGAGTAAGCAAACGGTTCGAGATGACATTGGCAAAGACCCACATGATAACGGGCTTTCGTAATGGTGTAGTCAATGCCGCCGTACTGCTTGACCAGGCCTGATACTGTCCGAAAGTTATCCAGTGACATTTCATTCAACTCTACAACAGAAGAGATCAGGGTGCGCTCGGAAGCGGTGCAGTTTCGCAGTGTGTGGATCAACGGCAGGGTGATCTTCCCCTCCTCAAGGTCATGACCAATGCTCTTGCCAAACTCTTCCTCGGTAGCAACATAATCAAGGATATCATCCATTAACTGGAACGCAATGCCGAGATCCATGCCAAAATCGGCCAGCGCCTGCCGTTGACTCGGTGTTGCTGCTCCGAGAATTGCTCCAGCTTCGCAGGCGGCGGACATCAAAACTGCCGTCTTTGAGCGGATGACATCTGTGTACTGCTCCTCTGTCAGATCAAGCTCACCCGTACAGAGCAACTGCATTACCTCACCCTCGGCGATAACGGTCGTAGCATTTGAGAGCACACGCAGAACATCCAGACTGCCTACATCAACCATCAGCGAAAATGATTTTGAAAACAAAAAATCACCGACGAGAACGGACGCTTCATTACCCCAGAGTGTGTTTGCCGACGCCAGACCACGACGCAGTGTCGCGCTATCGACGACATCATCATGCAGCAGTGTGGCTGTGTGGATAAATTCAACAACACTCGCAAGCGGAACCGCCTTATCCGCAGTATAGCCACTTAAACGGGCTGCAAGCAGCAGCAGGGCCGGACGGATGCGCTTGCCGCCGCTGGAAAGCACGTACTCACCAACTTTTCGAATCAGAGGAACATCTGATTGCAGGTCTTTTCGGAACTGTAGTTCGACCAGCTTAAGATCATCACCTATTATGTTGAGCGCAGCCTGCATGAGATGGTGTCCTTGAGGTAAATTCGGGTCATACTAAAGGAATGACTTCTGATTTGTCAAAGCATTTTTGGCTGGTTTACCGTAGTTTTGCGAAAGAGAGAACACATCTTTCGATTGCCAGACGCGATTTCACGGTATATGGTGTCAGTGTTTTAGATTATTGAATTTTTCAAAAGGAACCAATATGAGATTTGATGAACTCCCGATTCCGGCTCTGGTGCTGCGAGGAATTGCGGAAGCCAGCTTCAGTGAATGCACTCCTATCCAGGAGCAGACTCTTCCGATTACGCTTGCAGGAGCCGACATCGCTGGCCAGGCGCAGACCGGAACCGGCAAAACCGCCGCTTTCCTGATTTCTCTTTTCACCCGACTACTGGCCAATGAATCACTCACCGGGAGACCACGAGCGTTAATTCTTGCACCTACCCGAGAACTGGTAGTTCAAATCGAAGCTGATGCTAAACAGTTGGGCGTCCATTGCGGTTTTGCTGTTCAAGCTATTTACGGCGGCGTTGATTACATGAAGCAGAAGAACGCACTCCTCGACGGTGCTGATATTATTGTAGGAACTCCGGGACGTTTGATCGACTATCTTAAACAAAAGATTTATAGCTTGAAATATATTGAAGTGCTGGTGATTGATGAAGCCGACCGTATGTTTGACCTTGGGTTCATTGCCGACCTCCGTTTTATTCTTCGTAAACTGCCAACGTTCGAAAAACGTCAGAATATGATGTTTTCAGCAACTCTCAACCCACGGGTCATGGAATTGGCGTACGAGTTCATGAACACGCCGACAAAAATATCTGTTACTCCCGAGAGCATGACTGCTGAACGGGTAGAACAGCTTCTGTTTCATTGCTCCCGTAAAGAAAAGTTTTCCTTGCTGTTAGGGCTTTTACGACGTGAAGGCATGGCACGAACCATGATATTCATCAACACTAAGCGGGAAGCGGAACATCTCCATAATCTCCTCAATGCGAATAATTTTCCCTGTAAAGTCATTTCAGGAGACGTTGAGCAACGCAAGCGGATGAGAATACTTGACGATTTCAAGGATGGTACTCTGCCGATTCTTATTGCGACTGACGTTGCATCGCGAGGCTTGCATATTGATGGTGTCTCTCACGTTATAAATTACGATCTGCCGCAGGATTGTGAGGATTACGTCCATCGCATCGGACGTACGGCCCGAGCCGGCGCCGAAGGAAAAGCTATTTCTCTTGCCGATGAGGATGGCGCCTTTTTTCTTGAAGCGATTGAAGAGTATATCAAGACCAAGATTCCGACAGAATGGGCTGATGATGACCTTTATATCCTCAATTATGTTCGGACTGCACGACCGAAACGAGTACAGGATCTTAAGCGGGAGAAGCCGGGTAGTGCCAGAGGGAGTGATCGGGGCATAAAGAAACAGATGCCCCGCACCAAACCGCCAACGGCCAAACCGGCAGCTGTTAAAGCTGTTGCAGAAACCGGAGAGGGAACCAGCGAAAAGAAAAAACGTAAAAGAAGGAAAAAGAAGCCGGCAGGAGAGAAGCCGGTTATTTCAGAAACTGCCGATTAACCACATTAATCGGTGCACCGGCCAGATAAGATGCTATGTTGGCGGTTACGATCGCCATCAAACGCTTTCTGGCAGCCAGTGAAGCCCAGGCTATGTGCGGTGTAAAAATGCAGTTGGGAGCCTTCAGCAACGGATTATCAGCCAACATCGGCTCGTGGGCAACAACGTCCAGTCCTGCACCGGCAAGCTGCCCCGAGTGCAGCGCTCGCGCCAGATCCACTTCATTTATGAGCCCGCCACGAGCCAGATTTAGGAGAAAAGCGCTTGACTTCATCAGGCCGAGCAGCCGGGCGTTGACGAAACCACCATTTTCCGGCGTCTGTGGACAGTTAAGGCTGATAGCATCAGCCGTTGCGAACAGCTCTTCAAGCGAAACAAAGCGTACTGGAACCGACCCGGCAGCCTTCGGAATACGTGGGGCATATGCGATGATCTTCATCCCGAATGCCGCGCCAACCCGCGCTACTGCCTGTCCGATCGTCCCATAACCTACTATTCCCAGGGCCAAACCATCCAGCTCCAGCAGCGGTGTTTTCCAGTAGCTGTGATCCGGGCAACCGATCCACTCTCCGGCTTTCACAGACGCATCGTGCAGTCCGACATGCATGGCCAGCTCAAGCAGCAGGGCAAAAGTTGTCTGTACAACCGATTCGGTTGAATACGCCGGAACGTTTGAAACCGGGATGCCACGTCGTCCCGCTGCAGCAACATCGACATTATTGTAACCTGTTGCCAGCATCGAGATATATTTGAGCTTTGGCAATGCATCCAAGGCAGCTTCATCCAGCTTGACCTTGCTCAGTAGAATAATTTCCGCATCACTGGATCGATCCAATTTCAGTTCAGGCGGCGTCCGATCGTAGATGGTGCATTTCCCCAGTACTTGAACTGAATCCCAGGGATTATCCCCGGGATTAATCGTATAACCGTCCAAAACTACAATGTTTTTATTCCCGGTCATGTCACTCTCCCAAACTCTTAGTTTCAGGTGCAACTTCGGCCCCTTCAGAACCATCTTCCTGTTCAGTTCCGTCGGTATTCTGCTCGTTCTTGCGAGCCTTTTTTTCATCCTTCTTTTTCTGGCGATCCAACTCCTTCTTACGCTTTTCAAACGAATAATTTGGCTTGGCCATCGGTATTTCTCCTTATATTTCAAGTTTGATATGAATAGTTATCACAGTTTTGGTTCTGAAGATATGCCTTAATTCTACAGAATCCCGAGCCGACAAAATTTCACCAGTAACTCCTCCCCTCCCGGTGTTTTGAAAAAACTGCGGATGGTTTTTGCCGTACGGGCATCGCGTCTGGAAAGAGCAGTAAACCTATTTTCTTCAGCAGCGAGGAGAACATCCAGGGAGTTGAACTGACGTGATAATTGCTGAATCGACTTTGGCCCGACCCCTGGAATGCTCAAGGCTGTGACAATGCGAAAAGAATCAACATTAGCAGCAGCGAGGATTGCAGTTATCAGCCGTTGTGCTGTTTCCGAAGTGAATCCAGGGAGTGCGGCGACATCCTCCGCTTTCAACTGAAACAGGTCTGGAATATCAGAAACAAATCCGGCGTCAACCAGTTTTAACAGGCGCTTCCTCCCCAATCCTGAAACGTTAAGCCCAGACTTTGACACAAAATAGCTTGCCCTGGCCAAAAATTGATTCCGACACACAGGCGAATCATGCAGACATGCATCCAAGGTCGACTTTGATGACGCTCCTGTTGAAACAGCTCCAGCACCGCGCTCGCGAGGGACTCGCTGCACCACCTCCACTATCTGCGGTATAACATCTCCCACCAGGGCTACTACCACCTGATCTCCCATCGCAATATCCAGTCTGACAATTTCAGCACGATTATGCAGCGAAACCCGTGAAATCTGCACACCGCCAAGACGCACCGGAACCACTTCAGCTACCGGAGTTCGGCGACCAGTACGACCAACCGTCCAGTTAATTTTCATTATCCTGGTACTGGCAGTTTCAGCCGGAAATTTCCATGCCGCCGCCCAGAGAGGCGCACGCTCGCCCTCCCCCAACTGCCTCCGCAGTGTCAGATCATTTACCTTCACCACAATGCCGTCCATAGCAAACGGCTGTTGATTCCGATTCGCCAGATTAATTCTATAAGCGTCCTGAACTTCTATTAGGTTCCGAACCAATCGACTCTGGTTGAGATCTACCGAAAAGCCCCACGTTTGCAGTAACTGCAAGGCATCCAGGTCGCTGCGTTCTCCTCCGCCTCCTGACACCAGCTCAAACGGGAACAGGCGAAGAACTGCCACGGCCACAGGATCCGGTTGTTGCGCCTTCAACACTCCTGCCGCCAGATGTCGAGGAGTGGCGTACGTTCCCGCTGGATTCCCGGAACGATAATTTTGCAGCATTGCCAAATCCGCATATACTTCGCCACGAACAACCACCCGCGCTGAAAATGTACCGGTCAAGAAGTGAGGAACGCCTCGAATTTCGCGAACCCGCTCAGTCACATCAGCCCCAAAGCGGCCATTTCCGCGAGTCGATGCAGAGACCAGGCTACCGGCTTCATAAACCAGTTCAACCGGGAGACCGTCAACCTTCGGCTGAACCAGCAAAGACAACTCCCCGATTGCTCCCAATCTTTTTAACAAGGTCTCTATCGCATCTGATCCGGTAGAGGACGATAAACTGAGCATCGGACGCTCATGCGTGACCGCCCGCGCACCATTATCTTCGCCATACCCCACCTTCCGTGTCGGCGAATCTGCGACAACCAGCGCAGGGAAACATTCTTCAAGCCGGAGGAGTCTCTGGAACAGCCGGTCATACTCAGCGTCACTGATTTCTGGCGCTGCTTTTTCATAATAGAGCCGGTTGTGGTAACGGATATCGTTTACCAAGGTAATCATCTGCTGACTTGCTTCAGGGAGGGACGTTTTTGGGCAGGAGTTAGAAAAAGCGGCAACTGGGAGGGATGACATCGTAATTATAGCCATCAAGAAAAGACAGAAATTTTTCTGGGCATTCATGCTTGAACCTCCGAGGTTTTGAATACCTCGGTCGGAGGTTTTCTGGTGCAACCATCACTTTCTTACCCTACCCTGTATACTGGGTCATTTCAGGTAAACAGATAAAAAAATGGATAATTCAGATCTTATCAACTTCATCCCGACTCAATCCTGTCACCTGCATAATTACCTCAATTGCAACACCAAGCTGCTTCATTTTGCGGGCGTTATCCAGGCGTTCTTCCGCCCTGCCCTCAGCCCTGCCTGTCTTTTCAGCAAATTCTATTGACCCACGCTGCAGCATTATAAAGTCTTTGCGTTTCCATTGTGCTTCTTCCTCTTCCTGAGTAAGCCCGGCCATATTCGCTATGTCAAATGCATGAACTATTTCAGAAGATGTAGAAAGTGTCTCCGGGATGTATTCAAGACTTCCGGCGTTCTTTACAAAAAATATCCATTTGTCGATTATGTCGGTTAATTCTTTTTCGCATTTATTGAACTTAGGGAGTTCTATGAAAATCAGCTCTATGTCGCCGTTGTATTCAATAAGATGCTGCTTTTCAATAAGACGGAAAACTGTTTTGCATTCCGGTATATCGTCGAACATCTCAAAATCGGTTATAGTAATTGCAATGACCGGATTTAACAGATGATAGCGCTCCCCCTGCACAAGTTGTGCTGAATAACTCTTGGCGGCATTATACAGAACACGCTGTTCAAATCCTTGCACGTTGAGCACCTGCATCTCGATAATGACCGTGCTACCACCGGAAAGACGTGCTTTCACATCAACATACGTGTCTTTCATACCCTTGAGCAGAGGTATCTGGTAAGGATCTAAAATGGTAAGATCCTGAATAGTCTCGCCATCAGAAAAGGATATCAATGCATTTAACAGGCTGATGAGGATATCCTTCGACCCTTCACTGCCAAATACTTTCTTGAAGGCAAAATCAGTTTTAACATCAAGAAACCGCAAGCTTCGCTCCTTTAACTTTTACATGCACTCTTGATTACTCCAAAAAAACATCCTTCAAGTCAATTATCAGCTCACCTAACAGAGGGACTGAAACTTTGTCGTCACCAGCAAACATATCAGCACGACCATATTCACCCTGGTTATTCAGACGGAACACCATTACCGTTTTATCTGATGGATGCACCAGCCAATATTCCTTGACCCCTACCCTCTGATAAAGAAAAAACTTGTCCTGCAGATCCATTTTTGACGTACTGGGGGAAAGTATTTCTATAACCAGATCAGGAGCGCCTTTGCACCCTCTATCGTCAAGTTTGCTTCGATCACAGACTACAACAATATCTGGCTGAACTACTGTTTCAATATAATTATCACTCGTAGCTGCATTCTCAGGAAGGCGTACATCATATGGAGCACTATAGACTTTACACGGTTTTCCTTTCAGATATTGTGCAATAATAACAAATAGTTCCCGTGAAACATCCTGATGTTTGCTCCCCGGCGCAGGACTCATACAATATGCCTCGCCATCAATCAACTCCCAACGTTCTCCGTCCGGCCACGTCAGATAATCAGCGTATGTGAAACGTTCATTTTCAGCATGTTTTGCCATTGCAGCCATTAAATACTCCTCCAATATAAACTCTTGCGCCTGATAAGCCAGACACCGGCTAATACGAAAATAAGGGCAGCAGCAATTGAGTATTTCACTGCAAAAATCAACGGAGTCAAGACAAGCCGCATAATCATCCTCAGCGTATCATGCTCTGCAATAAAGTCAGCGATCGGAGGGCTATGCTTGTAGTAGAACTTCACGAACGCTGTGCCGAGTTCGGATTTAAACAGGACATCATCCCGGAAATGCCTCAGCGCCATAACATGTGGATCAAGATAGCTTCCGTAGGCCGCAGTTGCGATGAAGCAACCGCCACCTCCTCCCCCGCCGCCGGATGCAGGTGGAGGTGTGTTGACGATGTTGGAGCCACCAGTTGTTGTCGTGCTATCTGTCCCGATCGCAATAGGATCTTTTATGATGCCGTCAGCCTTGCCGTCATCATCGTATATTCCTCCGTCAGTGACTTTAAGCTTGATGGTTTTTGCATTCATGTCAACGGTATAATCTTTTGCGTCAACTTTCAGCCATTTGCCCTTGACAATCTTATAAAGGACAAAGCCTTCCGGGATGGATTTGAAAGTGAATGTCAAGGTTACGGTCGCGCCAACTGTAACACCCTCAACAGTAACATTTGCTGATGCGGTCATGCTGAAATCACTTGGTATATCTGGCGCAGTAGCCTTCAACTCATTGACTGTTGGCGATGATGTTTTTGTAATGGTGCCGGCTTCGCCTTCACCCAGAGTTACATTTTTCAGTTTATCGGTAGACGACACAGCAAGCGTTATTATGGCGACTGCTGCCTGCTTCTGGGAATCGGTGACCTGCACGCTAAGGTCATAATTGCCGACCTGAACATTTGTCGTGCCGGAGATTACACCAGTAGTCGAATTAATGGTCAGCCCCTCAGGCAGACCGTTTGTGACCGCCCAGGTGTACGGTGCGGTGCCGCCGCTGGCAACAACAGGCTGGCTGTAAACTATACCGGCTCCAAGTATCGGAAGCGAGCTGGTTTGAATCTTGAGCTGTTCATTTACAGAAATAGCGGTTGAATGAGTAAGCGTCTGACCAGTGGAGTCGGAAACCTTTACGATGAAGCTGCTACTGCCTGTAGCCACCGGTATCCCGGTAATCAAACCGGTAAGGCTGTTAATCGTCAAGCCGGCCGGGAGGGCGCCGGTGCTGATTGTCCAGGAGAACGGCCCTGTTCCTCCTGTCAGCGCGAACTGTTTATTATACATAGTTCCGACGTAGGCAGAGGGAAGCGGTATCGGAGTGCTGATAGTCATAATGGCTGTAGCCGGATCTACAACGACAATCGTGAGAGTCCGGGTAGTGGATTTTAGGTCTGCGTCAGTAACCTGGAAGATCAGGTCATAATTTCCGGCGGCTGTCGGAGTGCCGGAAATAATGCCGGTTGCTGAGGTCAAGGTGATGCCAGGCGGCAGCGAGCCGCCTACCAGAGTCCAGGATCGCGGGACTGTCCCGCCTATGGCGGAGAGAGTTGTTGTAGTATAGGTTTTATCCTTTTCTCCGGCGGGCAGGGATGTTGTGGTTATGGACAGTGACGCAGACGGTGTTGCAGCGCCGACAGTGACTGATAAGGTCTTGGTTGTCGCTCGCGAATCAGCATCCGTTACCTGGGCGACGAAATTATATGTGCCTGGAGCTGTTGCTGTTCCGTTTATGACACCGGTGGCTGGTGCCAGAGTCAACCCGGTTGGAAGCGAACCTGATACGACACTCCAGGTGTATGGGAGTCTGCCGCCTGTTGATACTAAAGTCTGATTATAGGCCGAGTTTAGTGCTACAACCGGCATGGGAGAAGCGGTAGTTATTTCAAGCTGTGATGCAACATCGATACTTAAAGACTGAACTTTAGTCGCTCCCGTGGCGTCAGATACCTGAATAGAGAACATGCTTGTACCTGGAGTTTTTGGTATACCGCTGATGATTCCGGTAACCGGATCAAGAAGCAACCCTGCTGGCAAGGTTCCACTCTGCAAAGACCAGGTGAATGGGGCGGTGCCACCTGTCATGCCAAGTGTCCCCTGATAAATGATTCCGGGTGTTGCAGGGGATAGCGATGTAGTCGCAATAGTCATTGGTGGATTTATCACAACGTTGCTGGAGTATTTACTTACTGAAGCCCCATTTGCATCGGTAAGTGTCAGATACACAAAAGTAAATGTATCTGCCTTTGTCGGTGTGCCAGTGATCTGGCCGGTGGCGCTATTCAGAACGAGCCCGTCGGGATAGTATTGCCATTCCCACTTATACGGAGCCGAACCCCCAATTGCCGAGAGTGTATCGTTATACCCCCCCACCCCTTGCGTCCAGGGCTTAAGACTGTTGGTTAAAATCTGAACATCAGGTTTAACGTCAATTGTTAATGTTTTGGATGCAGAGGCACCGGAATAATCGGTTACGGTAAAGATAACCGTCGCAAGCCCGGTCTCCGTAGGTGAACCGCTGACAACACCTGTTTGTGCATTCAGATGCAGACCTGTGGGAAGTGTTGTATTGCTCCATGTTTTAGGTTCTGTGCCGCCAGACGCTAGAAGTGTAAGGCTGTAAGGGGCAAATTTTGTCGCTACAGGCGCCGAGTTGTTGGAGATGACCATCGCGGTTGAAATGATTATCGAGAACTGCTTTGAAACCGCTTCCTGGACGGTTCCAGCGTCAGCGACCTGGATCGTAATCGGATATGTTCCCGCAACGGTAGGGGTTCCGCTGATAACGCCGGAAGACGCGTTTAATCCAAGTCCAGTCGGCAAATTCCCGGATTGAACTGTCCATGTGTATGTCCCCCTGCCACCAGTAGCAGTCAATGTATCAGAATAACCGGCCTGGCCTATTGCCCACGATTTCAGTGTGGAGGTAGAAATGTTCAACGGATCTCGCACTGCAACTGTGTAAAGCTTTGAAGCCGTAAAACCTCCATTATCCGTGACGGTTATTTCAAAGGAGTAGTCTCCGGCAACTGTAGGCGTACCGGAGAGATTCCCACCATTTTGATCAAGTGGGTTAAATCCTGTCGGAAGAGCCCCTTTTGTGAGTGTCCATTTGTAGGGTTGTGTTCCGCCGCTCGCCTGGAGTGTGATGCTCATAGGAACGCCGGTTTTCATATCGGCGATGGTTGTACTGCTAATGCTTATTGGTGATGGCGCGGCATATATTGTTATTGTAATATTTGCAGTTGTTGATGTAGCTCCACTTGCATCAGTGGCTGTAAACGTGATCGGAGCTGTTCCGGCTATAGTCGGTATACCACTGATGATTCCGGTCAGGTTATCAAGACTAAGACCGGTTGGAAGTGCCGCCGAAGCAGTCCATAAAACTGGAGTTGTGCCACCGCTACTCAGCAACTGCTGGCTGTAAAGTGTGTTGACTACGCCGTTGCCCAGGGCGGTAGTAGTTACTGTCAAAGCAGGGTTTATTATGATCGTTAGTGCTTTATTGGCTGTAAGTGCTGTCCCATCTGTAGCGGTAACCAAAAAATTGTAAGTTCCTGAAGTTATAGGCGTACCGGTAATTGCTCCACCAGCAGACAACGTTAAGCCAGGCGGTAATGAACTACCGGTTGCTAATGCCCAAGTGTACGTGCCATTACCACCTGCCGCATAAAGTGTCTGGTTATAACCGGCGCGGTTTACAGTCCACGGAACCAGTGTTGAAGTAGTGACCGAAACTGTATTGTAGATATTGAAAGTGTAGTTGCGGGTTGCTGTTCTGTTATTAGCATCAGTAACTAGAACGCTGACATTATAGAGACCAGAGCTAGTAGGGGTACCACTCAAAATACCTGTATTACTTAAAGTGAGTCCTGCTGGGAGCGCACCTGAAGATAATGCCCATGTCAGCGGTATTTTTGCTGGCGGTGTTGTTGCTGTTACCGCAAATGAGGTGGTTGTATATGTGCTGCCAACTACACCATTTGGCAGTGTTGATGTCAAAATGCTTACCGGCGCTATAATATTAATGGTCATCGGAGTATCAAGTATTGAACCACTGGCATCAGTCACTCTTACTATAAAATTATATGCGCCTGCCGTAGTTGGCAAACCTGTCAACGAGCCTGTTAAAGCGTCGATTGTTATACCAGCAGGCAACGAGCCAGAACCGGGAGCCAATGACCAGGAAAATGTTTTGGTGCCGCCAATTAGAGTCAATGCCTGGCTATAAACTGAGCTTGGCGTGCCATCTGGCAATGAGATTGTAGTCAATGCCATCTGCTGATTGATTACAATTGTAAAGTCACTTTTAGTATAATCTAAATTGTTGTCGGTTATAGTTATCTTAAAGTTAAATGAACCGGGTGCGGTAGGAATACCGCTAATTCCTCCTGTGGAAGTATTCAGCGATAGACCGTTTGGCAATGCACCTGATGATAGAGAATAAACCAGTGGAGCAACACCACCGTTATTGTTGTCAAGTTTTTGGCTATATGCCCTCCCTTGTGTCCAATCCGGCAAAGAGGATGTAGTAATTGCCGGCTTAGCAAGTACCGTAAATATCTGATTTATTGTGGTAAATTTGTTAGGGTCTGCAGAATCAGTCACTTTAATTTGCGCAGTAACAGTACCAGCCGTTGTTGGGATACCCGTAATGTTTAACTGATTGGTCACGGAAGGCAACATATTTAGGCCATTAGGGAACCCGGTCAATTGCCATGTGTAGTTTGCTGAACCGTAGGCAGCAGTGAGATTAAAGCTGGCTGCATTGCCAACATATAATTGGATAGTCGGTACAGTAATAGTAATAGGCTGAGTAATAACAATTGAAAATGCTTTGGTTGCTGATAGTGCAGGAACGCTAGAGTCGGTTACCTGCACCGTAAAATTATAAGTTGCCGGAGCGGCGGTTGGAATTCCGGTAATAAATCCGCTATTCGCATCCAATGTCAACCCGGTTGGTAGTGAGCCGCCTGAAATAGACCAGATATAAGGTTTTGTCCCACCTACGGGATCATTAAGCGGTGCCGAATAACCTGTTTTATTCTGATCCCATGAGTTAGGAGTTAACACTGGTTGTGTAATTACCGGTGGTGCTGTAACCGCAAAACTATACATCTTTGTGTCGCTATTGCCATTTTTATCTTTAACTTGGATGACTACGGTGTAATTACCGCTCTTGGTGGGTCTGCCTGCAATCGAGCCGCTCGCCCCGTTCAATATGACTCCTTCCGGGAACTCTCCTCCAAACTTACTCCACGTATATGGCACTGTTCCGCCTGAAGCAAGCAATGTAATGTTGACATCATCTGTAGTTTTCATATCTCCAATTGTTAAGGTAGTTATACTCACCGCCGATGGAGCAAGTGCGATGGTAATGGTTGTAGTTACCGACGACGTTGCCCCGGCGGCATCGGTTACGGTGAAGGTTATGGCTGCGCTGGTTCCGGCTGTAGTCGGTACGCCACTGATAGTTCCGGTCAGATTGTCAAGAGCGAGACCAGTTGGAAGCGCTGCATTCGCTGTCCAAATAACTGGTGTCGTGCCGCCGCTATTCAGCAATTGCTGGCTGTAAAGCGTGTTGACTACGCCGTTACCAAGAGCGGTAGTAGTTACGTTCAACGGGGAGTTGATTACCATCGCAAACTGTCTGCTGCCGGTCAGTGCAGGTGTGCTGCCATCGGTGGCCGAAACTGTAAAGCTGTATGTTCCAGGGGTGGTTGGTGTGTTATTCAGCACTCCTGCCGCTGACAAAGCCATGCCAGGAGGAAGCGAACCGGCTGTTACTGCCCAGGTATATGCGCCACTGCCACCTGTTGAGGCGAGCGTCTGGCTGTAACCAGCTCGGTTCACAGTCCAGGGGTTGAGGGTTGTTGTGGTCACAGAAACAGGGGTATTTACCGTAACGGTAAAAACTCGTGACACCGTTGTGCCGTTGGCATCAGTCAATGTTGCAGTGAACGAAAAAGTCCCGGTGATGTTGGGTGTCTCCGTCAACTGGCCGGTAAATGCACTTAGAGCAAATCCGGCTGGCAATCCTACCGCAGACCATGAATAAGGAAGCGTCCCACCGGTGCCTGCAAGAGTGGTTGACGTCGTCTGACCTGACAGTACACTTGGCAGAGAGGTTGCTGTAGTAATTGCCAACACTTTATTCACTATTATTTGCAACGTCCTGGTGGCTACTGCCAGGGTTACATCGGTTACCGTTACATCAAAAGAGTAAGTACCGTCTGCAGTCGGCGTCCCGGTTATAGCGCCGGTACCAGTGTTAAATGTCAGACCAGGAGGTAATGAACCATTTAACGACCAGGTAATAGGAAGCGTGCCACCAGCCATAGTAAGTGACTGGTTATAAGACTGAGCGACAACCCCTGGTGCAAGACTTGAAGTGATAATTGAAGGAGCAGGGTTTATTGTTATAGGAATACTCTTGGAAGCCGTTGAACCGGTACCGGCATCGGCTAATGTAAATGATACTGAAAAACTGCCTGAAACGCTCGGAGTTCCTGAAACCACACCAGTTGCTGTATTAAGAGACAGACCTGCCGGAAGAGAACCGACCCCAGTCGCCGGAACTGACCAGGTTTTAACTCCAGTTGTGCCCGTAGATTGAAGTGTGTAGCTGTAAGCGGTTGGAGAATTCTGAGTCCACGTTGAAAGTTGTGTTGTGGTAATCCCGATTGAACCGACTTTAAGCGTCAGGATTCTGGTTGCTGTAGAGACCGGAGTATTGCTGTCTGTCACAGTAAAAGGAATGCTGTAGGTTCCTGCCGCAATTGCCGGAGCAGCCGTCTTTTGGGTAAGAACTCCTGTCGTTGTGTTGAATGAAAGCTGAGCTGCCGTTAGACCTGCCGGCAGTGCCACGCTCCAACTGTAGGGCGCTACACCGCCGCTGCCTGCCAGTGTCGCAATAACTGTGTCCGTGGCTACTGTTGGCAGTATATCAGGCAGAGAAGCGGTGGTAACGGTGAGCGGATTTATGCCGACTCCGGTGCCGCTAAAATATAGCACCGTATTTCCACCGTTTGATGTCAACGACATTTTATAATTATTTGTAGTATTTCCGGCAAATGAACCGGCGGCAGTAGGGGAAAATCTTACCGTCATGTCATATACTGTACCCGGATTTATGGTAGTAGGTGTTGGTGTAACAAAGCTGAATGGAGCATCCGGCGGAGTCACAGGTGATAAAGTCAAGGTTGTATTTCCATCATTGCGAAGCTTGATAGATATATCGCTGAATGATCCAACATTAGTGTTGGGGAAAGGAAGTGCACCGCTCAGAATAGGGCTGCCGGTAGAATCCGCTATCACCAACTGCGGCAGAGTCGAATACTTGACCAACTGCCCCCAGAGGTCTGCATTGGCTGGATTTTGAGCATCTTTCCAGATAATCAGGAACTGACGAAAATCAACATCACCAAATGCTATCGCAGGCGCAAGTTGATTGCCGGCATCGACGCTGATTGGAACATTGCCGCCTGACAGGTTGCCTTGCGGATCAATAAATTGACCATAAATATCGATGTTTGAGATGTTGGCGCTCTGGTTACGGGCATCCTCCCATAACAGCAGATGACGCTGATTGACAGTGTCAAACGCTGCTGACGGCGAAGACTGATCGCCGGTGGCAATACTGGCCTTTATCAGATTCCCGTACAAGACAAAGTTTGTCAGGTCAAGCATCTGAGCGCTGATATCTTTGCCGGTTGCAGCAATATTACCCTGTTCTTCCCATGCCACCAGCAAGCGCTTGGCAATCGGATCGATTGATATCGCCGGAAAGAACGCCGACGTACCTAAGGAAATATCATTGGCAAGGTTATTGATAAACCTGCGGATAACAATTCTCTGTGGAGTGGCCGCTGTAGTAGGATTTTTGACAAATGTGGCGGAATAGGTACACCTGGTTGCATCATTCGGATCTGGAGCGTAGGCAACCGTCAACGTTTCGTCGTATTGAATTCCACTCCAGACAAGAAAAGCGTTTCCATCAAGCGGGTTATAGGCAAGACGCGGCTTTGACTCACTTTCGCTTACTGTCCAGGTCTGGACAATGCTGGAGCCGTTATCGGTCAGCGATTTATGAACCAATTGGGAATAGGCAGAATCTGTCGGAGTAGTCACAACTCCGCCAGAAGAAACATCGACATACGCAACCAGATTGGTGCCGGCGTGAGCAATAGGAATATAGGGGACAGGACCGTAGGAGTTACCACAATTTCGCCCGATAACAGGACCAAAGAGGTTTTTGAGCGGGGTATAGGCTACTGTTACCGTAGAATTTGTTCCGATTAGCGCAGCACCGGCTTTCAAAGTTGCCGTGAGAGTATTGCCGCTGATCGAAATATTGAACTGAGTGGTAACATCTCCACCGCTTGCAAGAGTTACGGCGTAGGGCGTGCTATTTGCGCCGCTGTAAACATTACTGACGACTAAAGTGGATCCAGCGCTCCAGGTTGGCTTCAACCACGTAACTGAAGTTGCCCCGAATGCCCGCCAATAAGCAGGAGTTGTTAATGTCAGAAGATTTGAGGCTGCGGTAACTCCAAAACTCAAATTATTACCAAGAGTACTCTGATTAACTCCAGTAGCCGGAATGGTCATGCCTAGATCAAGAAAGAAATAGGCAAAGTCAACCTTGACCAGCGTTGAAAGTTTTTCCGTCGCAGTTGCCACACCAGCACTATTTAAAATTTTATACCCCTGATTGGCTGCAAAGGGAGAGGGAGACGGAGGATTATTCCCATCAGACAGTTTAGTCGTGTCGAGATAGGTAATTGTAATATCACTTGATGTTCCGATTGCGTTGGAGAGAGCACCAAGAGTAACGGTTGATTGCGAAGTGTTCCTGTCGGGCACAAGCGGCAGGACTGTATAGTTTGTGATCGCTGTCGTGCCCTGGTAGAGGCTTACAATACTGTTGGAATTTGCGATAACCTTTGAATCACCCGATTTCCAGGTAGGAGTGAATGACAGGGATGCTGAATTTGCAGCGCCAGGGTAGTCGACAGTATCGTAATTACTGGTGCCAAGCCAGGCAACAGTAAAGGTACTTTTAAAATCATTGTAGATAACTTCCGGTTCAATCTGTGAGGGGTCGGCAACTGAAATGTGCGTAGAAATGGCGAACTTAATACCGGATAGAGCACCGGCATTGGTAATTATTTGTCCGTATATCTGGCTGTAAGTTGCGGAAGTATCGGCGAATACAACCAGATATTTATCATTCGTGTAGTCAAAGGCTACCTTTGGCTGCCATTGATTACCAGGGCCTACAGCTATAGTAAATGCAGCCCCACAGACCGGAGGCGCTGCATTAAGACCGGCACCCGCAACAGTAGTGTCACAGAGCTTGCCGTAGATATCTGCATTTCCGTTCTGATAATCAGTCCAAACGGTGAGATATTTATTGGCGTTACGATCAAATGCAACAGCAGGCTGATCTTCATTGTCAGCTCCCGATGTTACCTGGAAAGCGTTTCCAGAAACACCCAACGCAACCTGCTTCGGGCGACTACCGGTTTGACCTGTGGCATTATCACCACTGCCGGAACAGGCAGACAGAATCAGCAGTAATGAAATCAGCACGATATATTTGACCGACAGCAGTTTAGAAACTTTCATACAGACCTCCAGTAGGTGAAGAACAGACAACTAAAACGATTTACTCCGCAAAAACTTCAACCAAATCAATTTCAAGGTCACCCAACATCGGCACCGGAACTTTGCCATCCCAGGCATATCTGTCAGGCTTGCCGTATAACCGATCCTCTTCAAGCTTGTATACCAGCAGCGTCTGCTCTGCAGGATGAATAACCCAGTACTCCCTGACACCATGCCGCTGATATAGATCAAATTTTATTGTAAGGTCATTCTTGCTGGTTGACGGCGAAACAATTTCAATAATTAAGTCAGGCGAAGCATTACAGCCCCGCTCATCCAGCTTGTTGTTATCACACACCACAATAATATCGGGCTGAACAACGGTATCAATTTTTTCATCAGTCAATCCCGTCCTCTCGGAGAGTCGGACATCAAGGGGAGCGGCAAATACCTTGCACGACTTTCCTTTAAGATGATTTGCAAACTGGCGGAAAAGCTCACCCAAGAGTTGCTGATGACGCCTGCCTGGAGCTGGGCTCATAGCAATCGCCTCACCATCTATAATTTCCCAGCGCTCCCCATCCGGCCAAGTGAGATAGTCGGAGTATGTAAAATGCTGGGAGATGTGTGAAGAGGGCAAAGGCATAGTCACTCCAAATTACTTGATTTTACCCTGTGCCTCGATAGTCAGATTCTTTTTTGTCTCAACATGCAATAAACTACCTGATAGTACATACTGCGCTTTTTTGTCCATGTAGAGCACCACTGGCTGCTTATCCATCTTTATTGAAACCTCAAATAAACCAGGCACCTCTTTAAGCGGCGCTACAGTTACGACCTCAAAATTCGGCGGCATGATTTTTTTTATTGAAGCGGAGACAACTTCCTTCGTGGGTGCCTGGGTGGAACATGCACAGAGGGAAAGCAGCGAAAGCGATATAGCAATTTTGAAAATTGAAACCATTTAAAGCTCCTTTTAAAAAAACAGACTAATTATCGTGGTAGAGTTCACTACTTATTTATCGACAAAATCAGCAAGACGCAGATCCATGGCCGAGTCAACCGTAATACTTTTATTTGAACCTATTTCTGCAATATCAAATGAAATCTTTGTGTAGTATTTGTAAATTGTATTGTTACAGGCTAGCGCCGATTGAAGGCGTATTTTCTGTTCCTGAGTTGCAACCCTCACTGGTATCGTTGCAGAGCTCCCTGCATCAATAGTCATACCGACAGTTTGATATTCTGAACTCATTGGCGGGGTAGCACTGTTGGCAGGAGAGTAAGAAATAGTGGCAGATTTAATACGAATAGACAATCCCAGTGATCCGGAGATAGGATATGCCGTTGACTTAATGGTAACATTAACAGAATCAGCGGCAGGAATACTTCCACCCGAACAAGCAGCAGCATCAGTCCAGGCGACAATATCGGCATCCAGAGTACGTGTGTCAATTGTTGCAGTTACTGATGAAGTCGCCAGTAAACCGTCCGAACTGCCACCACAGCCAAACATCAAAAAATTTAACACTGCGCAGAGCATCAATAATTTTTTCATCTTCTAACTCCCTCAAAGAGTAATTAAAATCTAATTATCTACCTAACCCGGACGAGCCGGAACCAAATAAAACCTTAATTGAACACGGAAAAAGCGGATGTAACGGATAAAAGCGGATCAGGCCAAATTCAAAAGCTTTCAAATCCGTCTTGATCCGTTCAATCAGATTTGATCCGTGTTCC
>CAIMXI010000471.1 GCA_903845365.1 uncultured Geobacteraceae bacterium
AGCAGAGTTGCCAGCCGGGATCGAGATGGTTATGCCTGGTGACAACGTTGCGATGACCATTAATCTGATCACGCCGATTGCCATGGATGAGGGTCTGCGTTTTGCCATTCGTGAAGGTGGCCGTACCGTTGGAGCAGGCGTTGTTGCTTCGATTGTTGAATAGAAGAGAACTATTAATATGATGGTATGTTGGCATGACAGGATTTCATGGCCGGCAGATTTCGTACAAAAGGAAGCACATTTATGAGAGATATTATCACGCTCGGTTGCACAGTGTGCAAACAGAGAAATTACACGACAACCAAAAACAAAAAAGCAACTCCAGGAAAACTTGAGTTCAGCAAGTTTTGCCGTTTTTGTCGCAAACACACCCCTCACAAAGAAACGAAGTAGCCATAACTCGATATTTGCGCCGATACAGGCCAGTAGCTCTAACTGGTAGAGCGCCGGTCTCCAAAACCGGATGTTGGGGGTTCGAATCCCTCCTGGCCTGCCATAAATCAATAGTTTTCCATGGTTAGTTGCGTTTTCCTTGAGTAGTTTGTTATTCAACGTTCAAAACAGGTGCGGCATCGTTTTTTAATTATCTGCCAGGAGTGTCGTGTGCAAAAAATCACTGCTTTTTTTGAATCGGTAAAACTTGAACTTGAAAAGGTAACCTGGCCATCACGCAAAGAGACTTTGGCTACAACCGGTGTCGTTATCGCCATAGTTGTGCTGATCTCATTCTACCTTGGCGCCTGTGATCTTGTTCTGGCCAAGCTGTTGCGTTTGATACTCGGGTAAAGGGATCTATCTAATGTCCATGAAATGGTATGGTATACATACATATTCAAGTTTTGAAAATAAAGTCCGCCTTAACCTGCTTGAGTCTATCAAGAATGAGGGGATGGAAAGTTTTTTTGATGAAATACTTATCCCTTGTGAAACGGTAGTCGAACTAAAAAAAGGTGAGAAAAAGACCTCCTCAAGAAAATTTTTTCCTGGATATATCCTGGTAAAGATGGAGCTGACTGACGAGACTTGGCATCTTGTCAAGGAGACTGCAAAAGTCACCGGTTTCGTCGGCGGTAACACACCGTTCCCAATTGCTGATGAAGAGGTTATTAAAATTACTCGCCGCATGGAAGAGGGGGCTGAAAAACCCCGCCCTAAAGTTTTATTTGAAGTCGGTGAGACCGTGCGGGTTATTGACGGTCCATTCCTGAATTTTTCCGGAGTGGTTGAAGACGTTAAACCTGACAAGGGCAAACTACGTGTGACCGTAACAATTTTTGGTCGTGCCACCCCTGTTGAACTTGAATTCATGCAGGTCGAAAAAAGCTAATTACCCAATGTGAGTCATTCGCTCTAGGATGACAGGCATACAGCAGAATATAAAGGAGCAGATTTATGGCAAAGAAAATAACCGGTTACATAAAATTACAGGTACCGGCAGGTAAGGCTAATCCATCGCCACCTATCGGGCCGGCACTTGGTCAACATGGTGTCAACATTATGGAGTTCTGCAAGGCTTTTAATGCTAAAACTCAGGGCGATGAGGGCACTATTACTCCGGTTGTCATTACGGTCTATGCTGACAGATCATTCACTTTTATCACAAAGACACCGCCAGCTCCGGTTTTGATTAAAAAAGCGCTTGACCTTAAGAGCGGTTCTGCTGTTCCCAATAAGACCAAAGTGGGTAAACTAACCAAAGCCCAGGTTGAGGAGATCGCCAAAAAGAAAATGCCTGACCTTAATGCTGCTTCACTTCAAGCAGCCATGAGGACTATAGAAGGCACTGCCCGTTCAATGGGCATTGATATTGTCTAAACAGCACACTATCTATTAATAAAGATCCTTAGAGAGGTTGTATCATGTCAAAAACCGCAAAGAAACATTCTGAAGCAATGTCAAAGATTGACAGAAACAAGGTCTATCAACTTGGAACCGCTCTAGACGTTGTTAAACAGACCGCTTATGCAAAATTTGATGAGACTGTCGAAGTTGCCGTCAAGCTTGGAGTTGATCCACGTCATGCAGATCAGATGGTTCGAGGCGCGGTTGTTCTGCCGAACGGACTCGGCAAAGAAGTCCGCGTTCTGGTTTTTGCTAAAGGTGAGAAAGAGAGGGAAGCTCTTGATGCCGGTGCTGATTTTGTCGGAGCAGAAGACCTTGTTGCTAAAATTCAGGCAGGATGGTTTGGGTTCGATACGGCAATTGCAACACCCGATATGATGGGCGTTGTTGGCAAGATCGGCAAGCTTCTGGGGCCTCGCGGTCTTATGCCAAACCCGAAAGTCGGCACTGTGACCTTTGAAGTAGGCAGAGCAGTAAAGGAATCGAAAGCCGGTAAGGTTGAATTCCGCGTTGAAAAAGCCGGAATTATCCACGCTCCTGTTGGTAAGGTTTCATTTGCTGCTGACTTGCTCAAAGGGAATTTACTTGCACTCGTGGAAGCGCTTATCAAAGCAAAGCCGTCTGCTGCAAAAGGCACCTATATCAAAAAGATTTCGCTCTCCTCAACAATGGGTGCCGGCATTAAGCTTGATATCAGCGATGTAACAGCACAAATTTAATCACTCCAGTTTAGCCAAAGTCAAAGACAGCAGGCGCGTTGATCTAACGCTTAATCCCCACAATGGACCTGCCGAGACTTGGGTACCGCAATTTACTTGCGATCCTGACTTTGGCCGGGGCTCTGCCTCATATACCAAAAGAAAGGAGGATGTCGCTTGAACAAAAATAACAAACAAGAACTCGTCATCGAGATGCATGAGCGACTGACACGCGCCAAAGCCGTTTTTCTCGCAGATTTTCGTGGGATGAACGTGGGGCAGGCAACTACACTCAGAAATGAGCTACGTGCCGCGTCAGTCGAGTACAAAGTATTCAAGAATACTTTGTTTGACCGCGCTGCAAAAGGAACTGATGTAGAATGTATCAGCCCGTTTCTTGCCGGTCCAACCGCTGTTGCGATCAGCTATGACGACCCGGCCAGCGCAGCAAAAGTACTGTATAAGTTTGCGAAAGATCCGCAAGGTAAATTCGTACTTAAAGCTGCTGTACTTAGCGGTAAATTGCTTGACGTAAAGCAGATACAAGCATTGGCAGACCTGCCCTCACGCGAGGTTCTCATCGCCAAGATGCTCGGATCCATGCAGGCGCCTGTAACCAACTTTGTTGGTGTACTTGCCGCGCTTCCAGGTTCGCTTGTGCGCGTGCTCGACGCAATTCGGTTACAAAAATCAGAACACTGACCCGTAGTTAAATAAACATTTTTTAAAATAAATATTCGGAGGATTTACCTAATGGCTATCACTAAAGAAGATGTAATCAGTTTTATCGAAAAAATGACCGTGCTTGATCTTGCTGAACTGGTAAAAGAGCTTGAAGAAAAATTTGGCGTATCCGCCGCTGCCCCTGTTGCTGTTGCAGCTGGTCCTGCTGCTGTTGCTGAAGTAGTTGAGGAGCAGACCGAGTTTGACGTCATTCTGAAAGCTTGTGGCGCAAACAAAATCAACGTTATCAAGGTTGTTCGTGCGATGACAAGTCTTGGCCTGAAAGAAGCAAAAGATGTTGTTGACGGCGCACCAAGCACCGTAAAAACCGGCGTTTCCAAAGCAGAAGCCGACGAAGCACTTAAACAGCTTCTGGAAGCTGGCGCAGAAGCAGCTATCAAATAGCAGCTCGAATTGTTGTCTTTGTGAGAGCCAAGGTCGCCGGTGTGTGGCCTTGGCTTGTGCTGTTTCGGCATACTGTAGTTAATTTCTTCTTATATTTCAGTATGTTACATTAGATGTCTGGACCTAGTTACGATACCCGCCAAAGGAGAAGCCATGGCTTATTCTATTGCCAATAATCACCTCTTGCGTAAAAACTTTGCCAAGATAAAGAACATAATCGAAATCCCTAATCTGATTGACATTCAGAAAGATTCCTATCGCCGCTTTTTGCAGCAGGAGGTGTCGCCTGATTCTCGTTTGAATATCGGTCTTGAAGCGGTATTCAGGAGTGTCTTCCCTATCAAGGATTTCAGTGAAAGCGCTTCTCTGGAATACGTATCTTACGCACTTAACAAACCGAAGTACGATGTTGATGAATGCCATCAGCGCGGCATGACCTACGCGGCTCCGATGAAGGTCAAAGTACGTCTTGTTATCTGGGATGCCGGTAAAGATTCCACCGTTAAGGCTATCAAGGATATTAAGGAGCAAGAGGTTTACTTCGGTGAAATCCCGCTTATGACTGATAACGGTACCTTTATCATCAACGGTACGGAACGGGTTATCGTCAGCCAGTTACATCGTTCACCCGGTGTATTCTTTGACCACGATAAAGGCAAAACTCACTCCAGTGGCAAGGTACTCTACTCCGCACGAGTGATACCGTATCGCGGATCATGGCTTGACTTCGAATTTGACCACAAAGACATTTTGTATGTCCGTATTGACCGCCGGAGAAAAATGCCGGCAACCGTTTTACTCAAGGCTCTCGGATACTCAGTAGAGCAGCTTCTCAACTATTACTACAAAAGCGAAGAGTTTTTTGTCGGTTCTGATGTAATCACCAAAAGCATTGAGCCTGAACTCCTTACCCTTCAAAAGACTGCTCTTGATATTACAGATCCGGCAAATGGTGAAGTTCTTGTTAAGGCTAACCGCAAATACACCAAATCTTCTATCAAAAAAATGCAGGAACGTGGCATTAAAACTGTTCCGGCAACTGTAGAGGATATTATTGGCCGCTACGCATCGTCTGACATAGTTGACCCGACTACTGGTGAAATTCTCATTGAATGTAATAATGAGATTACTCTCGATCTTTTTAATGAGGTCAAAGCGCGCGGAGTTGTCCGTTTTAAAACTCTTTTTATCGATAACCTGCATATAACTTCGTCTTTTCGCGACACATTGCTGATTGATAAAATCAACTCGAGCGATGAAGGTCTCATTGAGATTTACCGGCGTCTTCGCCCGGGTGACCCACCAACTCTAAAAAGTTCACTGGCACTCTTTGACAACCTGTTTTTCAATCCTGAGCGCTACGATCTATCTGCAGTTGGGCGTCTTAAATTGAATTATAAACTTGGTCTTAAAGTTTGGCAGAACTGCATGGTATTAAACGCTCCCTGTATGTTAAGTGCCGAAGATGTGTCCAGTTTTGATTCTTTAGCTGCCAAACTGGCAAGCTCAAAAGATTTATTTTCACAATATCTCATGACGAGGCTACCTGCTGATCTGGTAAAAACACTTAAAAAAATGGAACTTGGGCAGTCTGTATCTGACAAGCTTAGGGATCAGTTGCTGCATGAGTTGAACAACGTTATTCGTGATAATGATTTTTTTCAGAAAGAGCTGTTTGCAACCTTTGGATTGTCAAAGATGACGATCAAACAGACCGAAGCCATCGATCAGAGTGGTTTTGACGAGAATCGCCGTATTATTGAGACGCTGCGCCGTAACAGGATGGTTTTTGAAGATCTGTACAGCCCAGAAATTAAAATAGCTGTCAAGAATGATATTCTTGAAATAGTCCGGTATCTTATTGAGCTCAAAAACGGACGCGGCAACATTGATGATATCGATCATCTCGGTAATCGCCGTGTACGTGCAGTTGGTGAACTATTGGAAAATCAGTATCGAATCGGTCTTGTTCGCATGGAACGGGCTATTAAGGAGAGAATGAGCCTTCAAGAGGTTGAAACCCTCATGCCCCATGATTTGATAAACTCCAAACCGGTGTCGGCTGTCGTGAAGGAGTTCTTCGGTTCCTCACAATTATCGCAGTTTATGGATCAGACCAACCCGCTTTCTGAGGTAACACACAAGCGTCGCCTGTCGGCACTCGGACCAGGCGGCCTGACTCGTGAACGAGCCGGCTTTGAGGTTCGTGACGTCCACCCAACTCATTATGGTCGAGTATGCCCGATTGAGACTCCTGAAGGGCCGAACATCGGCCTTATAGCCTCCTTGTCTACATACGCTCGAATCAATGATCACGGCTTTGTTGAAACGCCATATCGTATTGTTATTGATGGTAAGGTTACTAAGGAAGTCCGCTTCTTCTCCGCTCTGGAGGAGGAGGGACACGCCATCGCACAGGCAAGTGCAGAAATTGATGCTGATGGTCGCTTCATCAACGATTACAACTCTGCTCGTAAAAGTGGCGAGTTTATTCTTGTTCACCGCGACGAAATAGCCCTGATGGACGTTGCTCCTATTCAGCTCGTTTCAGTTGCCGCAGCGCTTATTCCTTTCCTTGAGAACGATGACGCCAACCGCGCTCTGATGGGCTCCAACATGCAGCGCCAGGCAGTCCCTCTGCTGCGTGCTGACTCACCTTTGGTCGGAACCGGTATGGAACGCATTGTTGCACGTGACTCAGGTGTATCGGTTATCGCCAAACACAACGGTGAAGTTGAGTCTGTTGACGCAGCACGAATTGTTGTGAAGATCGACGAAAACGAGATTGATGAAAATGGTACAGGTGTCGATATTTACAACCTGATAAAATTTGCACGCTCGAACCAGAACACCTGTATCAACAACAAGCCGGTCGTCAAAGTTGGAGATAAAGTCAAGCGTGGTGCAGTCATTGCTGATGGCCCGTCAACTGATATGGGTGAACTGGCACTTGGCCAGAATATAGTTGTAGCTTTTATGCCGTGGGGTGGCTACAACTACGAGGATTCGATTCTCATTTCTGAAAAACTTATCAAGGATGATCGCTATACCTCCATTCATATTGAAGAATTTGAATGTGTTGCCCGCGATACAAAACTAGGCAAGGAAGAAATTACTTCCGATATCCCGAACCTGGGCGAAGAGACTCTTAAGGACCTCGATGAATCCGGCATTATTCGTATTGGTGCTGAAGTAAAACCGGGAGACATTCTCGTTGGCAAGATCACCCCAAAGGGAGAAACACAACTTTCTCCCGAGGAAAAATTGCTTCGGGCAATTTTCGGTGAAAAAGCGGGTGACGTGCGCGATACATCCCTCACCGTTCCTCCAGGTGTCGAAGGTACGGTTATCGGAGCAAAAATTTTCTCCCGTAAAGGGAATGACAAGGATTCCAGAACTGAGCTGATCGAAAAAGCGGAAGAGGAGAAGCTGCGCAAAGACGAGCAGGATGAGATCCGAATCATCCGCGATTCGGCTATTAATAAGCTGAAGCGTCTCCTGATCGGCAAAACGCTGGCTGTCAAACTCGAAGACGGCAAAGGCAATCTTGTTCTCGCTAAAGGAAAGCAGATTACCGAAGAGTCGCTTCAGAGCCTCGGAGGTTCGGTCTGGAGTAGTATCTCGGTGAGTGATGACAATGAAACTGACGACAGGGTGCATCAGATCCTTGAAACGCTCAACCGTCAGATTGACCTGATTCACAGCGTTTTTGAAGACAAGATTCAAAAGCTTAAGCGTGGTGACGACCTGCCACCAGGTGTCATCAAGATGGTCAAAATTTATATTTCCATAAAACGTAAACTGCAGGTCGGCGATAAGATGGCCGGTCGCCACGGCAATAAGGGTGTTGTCTCCCGTATTCTGCCGGAAGAAGATATGCCTTATATGGAGGACGGGCGTCCGGTTGAAATTGTTCTGAATCCTCTTGGTGTTCCATCCCGTATGAACGTCGGCCAGATTCTGGAAACGCATCTGGGATGGGCGGCAAAAGGTATTGGTTGGAAAATAGAGGATATGCTTGAGAAGCAGACCTCGGAAGAAAATTTGAAGCTCTATCTTAAAGATGTTTATGGTGATGATGAAGTGGGAGCATTTATTGACGGCCTCAAGCGCACGGAATTACTAAAAGTTGCTCGCCGCCTTCAACGCGGACTTGCCATGGCCTCCCCTGTTTTTGAAGGTGCAAGCGAAGTACAGATCAAGGCGATGCTCGGTAAAGCCAATTTAAATTCATCAGGCCAGGTCATTTTGTTTGATGGTCGAACCGGCGAACCTTTTGATAACAAGGTCACTGTCGGTGTTATGTACGTATTGAAACTCCATCATCTTGTTGACGACAAGATCCATGCCCGATCGATTGGACCATACAGCCTTGTGACGCAGCAGCCACTAGGTGGTAAGGCTCAATTTGGTGGTCAGAGACTAGGAGAGATGGAGGTCTGGGCCATGGAAGCATATGGTGCGGCTCATGCACTTCAGGAATTCCTGACCGTAAAGTCGGATGATGTTTCGGGGCGAACCCGTATGTATGAGTCTATAGTCAAGGGTAAACACACCCTTGAGCCTGGTTTACCCGAGTCATTCAACGTTCTTATCAAGGAACTTCAGTCCCTCTGCCTGGATGTTGATTTACTCGAAGGTGAAGAAGAACAGTAATGATTTCCTGGCCGGTGTCGGTATCATCAGACGTGCGGCTTCAAACAAACGGAGGAGAGCAGCGTGGAAGATTATTTCAGCTTTTTTGATAAACCAAAAGATCCACTCCACTTTTCAGCTATACGCATTTCGATTTCATCTCCCGACAAGATCCGGGAGCGTTCTCATGGCGAAGTAAAAAAACCGGAAACAATTAACTATCGTACCTTCAAGCCGGAGCGCGATGGTCTTTTCTGTGCCAAGATATTTGGTCCTACAAAAGATTATGAATGCAACTGTGGTAAGTACAAGCGAATGAAACATCGTGGCATTATTTGTGAAAAATGCGGTGTTGAAGTCATTCCTTCAAAAGTGCGTCGTGAACGTTTGGGTCACATAGACCTGGCTACACCGGTTGCCCATATCTGGTTTTTAAAATCTTTACCGTCACGAATCGGCAATCTGCTGGATATAACTCTTAAAGACCTCGAAAAGGTGCTCTACTTTGAAGGGTTTGTTATCAGTGATCCAAAGAATACACCGCTACAGTTTTGCGAAGTAATGTCGGAAGACAAATTTATTCAGAAACAGCAGGAATACGGATCTGACGCATTTTCCGGCGGGATGGGCGCTGAATCAATCCGTGAATGCCTGCGAGCTCTCAAGCTTGATGATCTTGCTGTCACTCTGCGAACCGAAATGGTTGAATCAACCAGTGAAGCAAAGCGTAAAAAGACTGCAAAGCGACTCAAAATTGTTGAAGCATTCCGCCACTCAGGGAATAAGCCGGAGTGGATGATTCTTGAATGCATTCCGGTTCTTCCCCCGGAATTGCGCCCACTTGTCCCACTTGACGGTGGCCGTTTTGCGACGTCTGACCTGAACGATCTCTACCGCCGGGTTATCAATCGTAATAATCGCCTGAAACGTCTTTGTGAGCTGCAGGCGCCGGAAGTCATCATACGCAATGAAAAACGAATGCTGCAGGAGGCCGTTGACGCACTCTTTGACAATGGTCGTCGCGGTCGCGCTATTGCTGGTCCGAATAAGCGTCCACTTAAATCGCTTTCCGACATGCTTAAAGGAAAGTCAGGGAGGTTTAGGCAGAACCTCCTCGGTAAACGTGTTGACTACTCCGGTCGTTCTGTTATCGTCGTCGGCCCTGAGCTTAAACTGCATCAGTGCGGACTACCTAAAAAAATGGCACTGGAACTGTTCAAGCCGTTCATCTACAACAAACTTGAAGAGCGCGGCCTCGTTACCACTATCAAAAGCGCCAAGAAAATGGTTGAAAAAGAGCGCACCGAAGTTTGGGATGTTCTCGAAGAGGTTATCAAAGAGCACCCGGTAATGCTGAACCGCGCTCCGACTCTTCACCGACTCGGTATTCAGGCTTTTGAACCTGTTCTGATCGAGGGGAAGGCGATTCAGCTTCATCCACTCGTTTGTACCGCATTCAACGCCGACTTCGACGGTGACCAGATGGCAGTTCATCTGCCGCTCTCGATTGAGAGCCAGGTGGAAGCCCGTGTTCTGATGATGTCCACGAACAATATTCTCTCTCCGGCGAACGGCAAGCCGATCATTGTACCGTCCCAGGATATGGTTCTTGGGGCATACTACATGACCCGTGACAGAATCAACGTTAAAGGGGAATATTTCCGACCAAATGAGGAAGCACTCCTTGCAGGCGCAAATGTATCCGGCTGTTTCTCTTCGCCTGAAGAGGTTCGTATCGCTTTTGATGCCGGTGAAGTGGATATGCAGGCCATGATTAAAGTCCGTATGAAAAACCTGGCTACCGATGAAAAAGCGCATCTGGTTGACACTACACCAGGTCGCATACTGTTGCGTGATGTTCTCCCCGCTGCAGTACCTTTTTCAACAATAAACAAGGTCATGACCAAGAAAGAGTTGTCAAATCTTGTCGATACCTGCTACCGCCTGTCGGACAGCAAGGAGACAGTTCTATTGGCTGACCGGCTCAAAGAAATCGGTTTCAAGTACGCTAATCTGGCGGGCATATCCATCTGTCTCGATGATATGGTTATTCCGGAAGGAAAGCCTAAGATCATCGAGAAGGCTCATGAAGAGGTCACCGAAATCCAGAATCAGTATACGGAGGGTCTCATTACCGATGGCGAGCGCTACAACAAAGTCATCGATATCTGGGCTAAAGCAACAGAAGAGATTGCCAACGAGATGCTCGACAACCTTTCAAAAGTCGTTGTTACTGCGCGTGACGGCAGCAAGGTTGAAACATCGTCTTTCAATGCCATTCATATGATGGCTGATTCCGGTGCCCGAGGTTCGGCACAGCAGATTCGTCAGCTTGCCGGTATGCGCGGTTTGATGGCCAAGCCATCCGGAGAGATCATCGAAACTCCGATTACGGCAAACTTCCGTGAAGGCTTAACGGTTCTCCAGTACTTTATTTCTACGCACGGCGCTCGTAAAGGCCTTGCAGATACGGCTCTTAAAACAGCCAACTCCGGTTACCTGACCCGCCGGCTTGTTGATGTAGCTCAGGATGCAATTATTACCGAAATTGATTGTGGCACATTGGACGGGCTTGTTGTCTCTTCATTGACTGAAGGTGGCGAGATCATCGAGCCTATCGGTGATCGTATCCTTGGAAGAGTGGCGCTTGATGATATCCACGATCCATTAACAGATGAAGTTCTGATTGAAATGAATCAGGAGATTGATGAATATCTGGTTAAACGTGTCGAAGATGCCGGTATTGAGAAAATCAAGATCAGATCAGTACTTACATGTCAGAGCAGGCGCGGTATCTGTGCCAAGTGCTACGGTCGCGACCTTGCCCGTGGGCATAGTGTCAACATGGGCGAAGCTGTCGGCGTCATCGCCGCCCAGTCAATTGGCGAGCCGGGAACACAGTTGACAATGCGTACCTTCCACATCGGCGGTACCGCTTCCAGGCATGCTGAGCAGACTTCTCTCGAAGCCCGCGCTGATGGTGTGATCAACTACATCAACGTAAATACCGTAGTTAACAATGATGGTCACCATATCGTTATGAACCGTAATGGCGAGATATCCGTTGTTGATGAAACGGGTCGCGAGCGTGAAAAATATACTGTCGTGTACGGCGCCAAGATCAAGATTGCGCCCGGAGGCGTTGTTAAACAGGGCTCCATTCTTGCGGAGTGGGATCCCTATACCATGCCGATCCTCACCGAATTCGGCGGTCGGGTCAAGTTTGCTGACATCCTTGAAGGCGTAACCATGGAAGAGCAGCTCGATGATGTTACCGGGCTTTCCCGCAAGGTCATCATCGAGACAAAAGATACTGACAAACGACCGCGCATTGCGATTAAAGATGCAACCGGAGAAGGTGGCGGCACTATTGGCCGGTACTTCCTGCCGGCCGGGGCAAACATTTCGGTTACCGATGATACCGTTATCAGCGCTGGCGACATTATTGCAAAAATTCCGCGCGAAACAACGAAAACAAAGGATATTACAGGTGGTTTGCCGCGAGTTGCCGAGCTTTTTGAGGCGCGTAAGCCGAAAGACTTTGCCGTTATTACCGAAATTGATGGCCGGGTAACGTACGGTAAAGATGCCAAAGGGAAACGCAAAGTCATTGTTACGCCGGAACTAGGCGAACCGAAAGAGTATCTGATTCCGAAAGGGAAGCATATCAGTGTTCACGAAGGCGACCACGTCCGTGCCGGTGAACCGCTTATGGATGGCTCCTCTAATCCTCACGACATTTTGCGGGTGCTCGGTGTCAAGGAACTTGCAAAATACCTCGTCGATGAAGTTCAGGAGGTTTACCGTCTACAGGGTGTCAAGATTAATGACAAGCATATTGAGGTAATTGTTCGTCAGATGCTTCGTCGTGTGCGTATCAAGGATACCGGCGACACCAGTCTGCTTATTGATGATCAGATTGAGCGGTACGTATTTGAACAGGAAAACGAAAAAGCTTTACGTGACGGGAAGCGCCCCGCTGTAGCCGAGCCGTTGCTGCTCGGAATCACAAAAGCATCTCTCTCAACGGAGTCTTTTATTTCCGCTGCATCTTTCCAGGAAACTACGAAGGTGTTGACTCAGGCTGCAATTGAAGGAAAGATCGATTACCTGCGTGGACTTAAAGAGAATGTTATCATGGGACGGTTGATACCTGCTGGAACCGGTATAGCCCACTACCGTAATCTACGCCTGGTTGCCGAATCTCAAGCGCCGAAAGAAACCGTTGAAAAAGAAGCGGAGAGTAATGAACCTGCGGAAGCGGAATTAGAGGCGGCATAAATATAGCGTAAAAAAACCGGTCGGGAGTCAATCTTCCGACCGGTTTTTTTTGCTAAAAGCCGCATACTCCGCTATTTTCAGACAACATTATTGAAACTACATCATCTTTTCCATCTCCTCTTCAGAGATATCGAAATTTGCATAAACGTTTTGGACATCATCATTATCTTCCAGTTTATCCATTAATTTGAGCATGCTTTCGGCCTGTTTCCCTTCGAGTTTGACCTGTGTCTGGGGAATCATGGTCACTTCTGCATTTATATGTTTGAATCCTTTAGCCGCCAGCGCCTCTCGCACCTCGATAAAAGAAGCCGGCTCAGTTGAGACCTCGAAACAGTCATCTAGTTCGGCAACATCATCGGCGCCAGCTTCCAGAGCGGCCTCAAAAAGCTGGTCGTAATCAACAGCCTTATCATAGCAGATCAGCCCTTTTTTACTGAATATCCAGGAGACACAGCCGGCTTCTCCCATATTACCGTTGCTCTTGGTAAAAATACTGCGGATATCAGAAACTGATCGATTACGGTTATCGGTCAGAACTTCTACCAGAACCGCAGCGCCTCCAGGGCCATAACCTTCATAGACGATCTCTTCGTACGTCACACCTTCCATCCCACCGGCACCTTTTTTTATCGCTCTTTCAATATTATCCTTAGGCATGTTTTCAGCTTTGGCCTTATCAACAGCTGTACGCAAGCGTGGATTCGCAGCAGGATCAGCTCCCCCAAGTTTTGCCGAAACTGATATTTCCTTTATGAACTTGGTGAAAAGTTTGCCTCTCTTGGCATCGGCAGCCCCCTTTTTATGTTTGATAGTACTCCACTTATTATGTCCAGACATCGCCCCCGCTCCTTTTTAATTACATTATTACCGACTTTTTTTATTGCCTAAAAATGAGAGAGACTCTATCATGCGCAGCATTACCTGTCCAGAGAGAATTTATCAGAATAAAGGAATTTACATCATGATTAAGTCAATTAAACCTTTGATATTACTGATAGTTTTATTGCTGTCGTCCACCTTATCGACTGGTTGCAGCACATTACGCCGTAGTATGCAAGCTGACGAACTTCCCATCCTTTCACAAGATGAGTTGATCCGGCCGTATATAAAACTTGGGAGAATTCAGGTGACTCGGGAGGTCTACGGCACTGACTACTCCATAACGCCTGACATTACTGCATGGGGCTTATCTGCTGTTCGTCAGGAAGCGGTAAAATTAGGCGCTGATGCCGTGATGCTGCCGGAGGTTACTGGCCGCACAACAACGAGCGGCATTTTCCCTTTGACAGAATATCGTGCGACCGGCTTTGCGATTAAATTCAAATAGAAAAAATTAGAGGTTGACAGCTAGTGATGGTATTCGCTATAAGTGTGCGCTGATTGACCAATGGCGCGTTATCCAAGAGGCTAGGAGCCGGTCTGCAAAACCGTTAACGTCGGTTCGAATCCGACACGCGCCTCCATATTCTACAACTGTCTGAAATAATTGTAATTATGTGTAATTTAAAGGGTTTTTTCTTGCTGTAACGCATTTTGTTACACAAGAGAAGCCCTTTTTATGCTTTCAATCGTTAATCGAAATTCAATATATTACTCCCGTCACAGAGTATCTGCCGACGTGCGAAAGTATTTTCCCGCTGAGCATATTAGATGTAGTTTGCCAGGCTATCTATTGCTGAGGTTCAGAAAGTGATAAACAGCTTTTTGGGGTTGTAGGGAGGAGGTGAGCAAGTAGATGTACACCGAAGATTCAGGAGGAATAAGACAAATTATCTGCGAGATCATTTCTGCCTGGAAATTGATGCAGAGAACTTCTGCAAAGTCGCGTATCACGATGAGGCTGTTAAACGGCAACATGCCGTTTTGATATCGTACGCTTACCAATATTCAGCATATCTCAGCGATATATCTTGATAATCAGGATGCTGAAGGGATTCAACTTGTAAATCGGCAAAAATTGCATGAATAAATTGATCTTGTGTTTTAGTAAAAAAAAGTCGATATTGACGATAGTTTGAAGTCCAAATTGAGGGGGAGATAAGTATGTTATACAGGAGCATACTTTGTGTCTCAGTCTTGGTTTTTGCGCTATGGAGTTCAGTGGCGTTTGCCGAAAGCAGCAAGCTCGACGCCGGGCTTAGAGCCAAGTTGAGATCTTACCTCGGAGCCAAAGGGAGCAAGCTGGAGCGCTCGGTTGGAGAAAAAATAGTTTATGTCGCTGCCACGGTACACTTTTCCGGTAATGGCCTTGCTTCAATGCGGGCTCTTGGTGTTTCCATCCGTTCCGTGCTTGGCGATGTGGCGACGGTACTAATCCCGATTAACCGGCTGGCTGAAGTCGCACAACTGCCAGAAGTCTTACATCTTGAAACTCCAAGTAAACCGGTTCCTCGTCTCCACAAGAGCGTACCATTTACAAAAGCCGATCAACTCCGTACCGGTTCCCTCTCTACAGGTTGGGGAGGAAATACCGGGAAAGATGTACTCGTTGGGATCATCGACTCCGGCATAGATATCAACCATGGTGATTTTCGCGACGCAAATAACAAAACCCGCATCGTCCGGTTATGGAATATGCGCACCGTGACAGGTGTTCCAGCGCCAACGGGTTCAGATGGCACACCGCTTTACGGTGCGGAGTGTGATACCGCTGCCATCAATCTTGAGATTGGTAAAGCTGCAAGCAGCAGCAGTGCCTGCAACCCGGATGACAACAATAATCATGGCAGCCACGTTGCCGGGATTGCCGCCGGCAATGGGGGGGGCACAGGCAACGGGAAGGCAGCGGGGCGTTTTGTCGGGATGGCACCGGAGGCCGGTCTGTTGGTTGCCAACGCACTGGACAAAGGAGTTTCTGTTGACGGAGATCCGGTACTGGATGCAATCTCCTGGATGACCCGGGTAGCAAAGTCCCTCAACAAGCCGCTTGTGATCAATCTCAGTCTTGGTTCCTATTTTGGTTCCCGCGACGGCACCGGCAGTTTTCAAAAAGGGATTGACAATGTCTCCGGTCCCGGTGTGATTATTGTTGCTGCAGCCGGAAACGAAGGCAATGCCCCGATTCGCGCCGAGCTATCCCCGATAGCAAAGGATCAGACCACCGGTGTTACATTTTCTATCCCGGCTGGTCGAACTGCGGAAAAACTTGAGTTCTGGAGCGACGGTGATAATCAATATGCGGTTCAGCTTGTCTGCCCGGATGGCACTACTTCAACTGGTTTTACTGTGGCAGGCGGGACACTTGATAATTTTGATAAAGCTGGTTGCGGTAAGATTGAAATTAGTTCTGCTGCGCCCAGTACGACGAATGGTGATCGTCAATATCTGATTACTCTGAGCAGCGGCACTAATGCTCTTGCTTCCGGCGACTGGAAGCTCAATATTCGTGCTGATACGGCGCCGGTTGCAAACGAGAATCTCGGTGTTATTTGCGGCGAAACAGGAGAGGGTGCCGTTTTTACCGGTACATTCAAGACAACTGTCACCAAGAGTATTCTGACCGATGCAGCCAGTGCTCGCCGCGCAATCGGCGTTGCGGCTCTGAACACCAATTATATATGGGATACTGCCACTTCTCAGACAGACAAGGACGCAAGCAACGGCCCGCTGGGAGATGTTGGCGATTTCAGCAGCCGAGGCCCTCGTCGTGTATGCAGCGCCAACAGTAAGTACATTGTCGTAACTACTGAAGCTGGACAGAAGAATGCCAGCGAATGCAAAAATCCGGTGATGAAACCGGACATCGCCGCCCCCGGTTCCTATATCATGTCGACGCTGTCGACAGCAGCAAAGGGGAATGCTACTCCTGAAGATATTGAGGCAGATGGTGTTCATGTCGCATACATGGGCACAAGCATGGCGACTCCGCACGTTACCGGTGCCGTCGCGTTGATGTTTCAGGTCAACCCTCTGTTGACGCCGGAGGAGGCAAAAAAAATACTTTTCACCTCACTTCAAAGCAATGAATTTACAAAAAAGGCAGCCCTTCCCACCTATTCCTCCGTGGTTGATATGCCTTCCAACCCGAACGACGCCTGGGGTTATGGCATCATGGATACTCATGCAGCCGTGCGATCTTTGAGTGGTACGGCCAAAGCTGGTGACTGTGACGGCAGCGGCACTGTCACCATCGCTGAAGTCCAGGGTGGTATTAATATGTTCCTGGGGTTTAAAACTGTGGAAGCTTGTGTCGATCTGGATGCTACTGGAGGGGTATCGATCGCCGAAGTGCAGAAGGTGATTAACAGCTTTTTGGGGTTATAGGGCAGGATGTAAACCTTAAATTAGCGAATTAGTTATTTAATTGTTAATTTTTAATATTATTATAAAATCTCTGCCTTAGTTTTCTCTTTTACCAAATAATATCGGTATATTACTAGACTAAAATGGTTCATTATGTTTTTATTTTTACATCATTATTTAGGCGCTAGAAAGAAAATAATTAGAACGCTTGACATTCATGATTGATATATATATTGACTTTAGGCAAATAACAGAAACAAAAAGAAATGGGTCTAATTTATAAGACACTAAAATTGGGGGGGAGTTATGAAATTTAGAAGTATATTGATGGTATTTCTAATGTTTTTTGCTGCTGTTGTTCCGTCACTGGTAATTGCTGCGGGTCCAACTCTGGATATTGGGAGCGTAAATGGGACAGCTGGCCTGCAAGTGACCGTACCGGTCACACTAACCAATAATGGGGCGAGTATAGCCTCGGTCAGTATTGACATTGGTTATGATACGACAAAGTTGTCTGTGCCGATGAACGCTGCCAATACAGCGCCTCTTGCAGCGACTCGTGGCGCTGCCATCACAGTCACGGATGAAAACGGAGACCCAATCAAAAATATTGCTCAAAGTGTTCCATCATCCGGTGTACTGCGTCTTGGTGTATCCGGAAATAACAATACCGCCATTGGTGATGGCGTCGTTGTTAATGTCAAGTTCAACATCCTTTCGTCGGCATCCGGCACCCTGACCCTTACCAATCTTCCCGGTGCGGCATCACCTGCTGCTGTTAGCGTTGCCATTACCGGTGCCAGCGGTACTATCACTCTCCCCACTGCTGCCACGGCCCCCGGTGCCCCAACTGTTGGCACTGCGACAGCAGGCAATGCTCAGGCAACTGTAAGCTTTACCGCTCCGGCTTCTAATGGTGGCAGTGCCATCACCGGCTACACCGTAACATCAAGCCCCGGTGGTAAAACTGCAACCGGTACCGCTAGCCCGCTAACTGTCACAGGACTGACAAATGGCACCGCCTATACTTTCACAGTTACTGCTACAAATGCCGTTGGAACCAGTACGGCGTCTGCTGCATCAAATAGCGTGACTCCTGCCGCTGCTGCCACGGCACCCGGTGCCCCGACTGTCGGAACAGCAACTGCCGGTAACGCGCAAGCTACTGTAACTTTCGCCGCCCCTTCATCTAATGGCGGCAGTTCCATCACCGGCTACACCGTAACGTCCAGCCCAGGTGGTAATACTGCAACCGGTGCTGCCAGTCCGATTACTGTTACCGGTTTGTCAAACGGCACAGCCTATACTTTCACAGTTACTGCTACAAATGCCGCTGGAACAAGTACGGCTTCAGCTGCATCAAACAGCGTGACTCCTGCCTCTGCTGCCACGGCACCCGGCGCCCCGACTGTTGGAACAGCAACTGCCGGTAACGCGCAGGCAACGATCAGCTTTACCGCCCCAGCTTCCAATGGTGGCAGCGCCATCACCGGCTACACCGTAACATCGAGCCCCGGTGGTAAAACTGCAACCGGCACCGCTAGTCCGCTAACGGTCACAGGCCTGACTAACGGCACAGCTTATACCTTTACAGTTACCGCCACCAACGCGGTTGGGACGAGCTCTGCGTCGGCTGCTTCAAACAGCGTGACACCTGCTACAGGGCCAACGCTAGATATTGGGAGCGTAAATGGGACTCCTGGCCAGCAAGTGACCATACCGATCACACTAACCAATAATGGGGCGAGTATAGCCTCGCTCAGTATTGACATTGGTTATGATACTACAAAGTTATCTGTGCCAATGAACACAGCCAATACAGCGCCTCTTGCTGCTACTCGTGGCGCTGCAATTGCGGTTGTGGATGAAAACGGCGACCCAATCAAAAATATCGCTCAAAGTATTCCATCAACGGGTGTGCTGCGTCTAGGTATTTCCGGAAATAACAATACCGCCATTGGCGATGGTGTCGTTGTTAACGTCAAGTTCGACATCCTCTCGGTGGCATCCGGCACCCTGACCCTCACCAACCTTCCCGGTGCGGCATCACCAACCGCTGTTGCTGTGGCTATCACCGGTGCCAACGGTTCCATTACTATCGGCACTGCTATTGTAACCTATAGTGTCACCTACAACGCTAACGGAGGGAGTGCTGTAACTGCTCAAACTGTTGCCTCCGATGGCACCGCCACCACGCCGACTGCGCCGACTAAAGCCGGCAGCACTTTTGGCGGCTGGTACAGTGATTCCAATCTTACAACCACGTTCAGCTTCAGCACTGCGATCATAGCGAACACGACGCTTTACGCCAAGTGGACGGTGAACGCAATCGACTACACAGTAACCTTCAGCAGCAATGGCGGGAGTGCTGTAACTGCGCAGACTGTGGCCTCCGGCGGCACCGCCACCACGCCGACTGCGCCGACTAAAACCGGCAGCGCATTTGGCGGCTGGTACAGTGATTCCAATCTTACAACCGCGTTCAGCTTCAGCACTGCGATCACAGCGAACACGACGCTTTACGCCAAGTGGACGGTGAACGCAATCGACTACACAGTAACCTTCAGCAGCAATGGTGGGAGTGCTGTAACTGCGCAGACTGTGGCCTCCGGCGGCACCGCCACCACGCCGACTGCGCCGACTAAAACCGGCAGCACCTTTGGCGGCTGGTACTCTGACAGCGCCCTTACGACTGCATTTGTATTCACAACTCCGATCACGGCCAACACGACGCTTTACGCCAAGTGGTCCGCAATCACGTACGCAGTCACCTACAATGCCAACGGCGCCACTTCCGGCACGGCACCCGCGAACCAGACGAAGGCCCAGGGGTCTAACCTGACTCTGGCAACTAACAGCGGCATCTTGGCAAAAACCGGCTTCTCCTTCGCTGGTTGGAACACCGCCGCTGATGGCAGCGGTACAACCTACGCAGAAGGCGCAACCTACAGCATTGACGCGGCACTCACTCTGTATGCCAAATGGACAATAACTGATGTCACAGGTCCGACGCTTAATCTCTCAACCCTTGTAAATGGTGCTATTACTAATAATCAGACTCTGAACGTATCGGGGACGGTTACTGATACAAGTGGGGTGAAAAACCTGAAAGTGAACGGTGTTTCCACCAATGTAGCAACGGATGGTACTTTCAGTGCCGCTGTGGCGCTCGTTAACGGTACAAATACTGTAACTGTTATCGCCACCGACAATCTGGACAACACAACAACAGACAGCCGCACCATTACTCTTGATATCGACGTACCAACACTTAATGTTACGGCTCCAGCCGGCAACAGTAAGCAATCTCAAACGTTGCTGACTGTAACCGGAACTATTAACGAGACATCCACCGTCACCATAGCTCTGAATGGAGGCTCTCCACAGAATGCTTCTGTAACCGGCACTGCGTTCTCCGCAGTAATCAATCTTGAGGAGAACAAACTTAACACTATCAGCATTACTGCAACCGACTTGGCCGGTAATAAATCTAACACGGTCGTCCGGACTGTTATTCATGACGCTACCAAGCCTTCGCTGGCAATTGTTCAGCCTGTTGCGGATATCACTACAGGTCTCGGAAGCATCAAGATTACCGGCACGGTTGTAGACAATCTGACAGCAGTCACAGTAACTGTATCTGTTGATGGTCAGAATGTCACACCCGCACCTGAAGTTAAAAACAGTACGTTCTCTCAATTGATAACACTTAGCGCTGAGAAAACATACGCTGTAATTGTAACTGCTACTGATGAAGTGGGTAACACCGTTTCGGTACAGCGCAACGTAATCAGAAAGCAGCTTCCGAATGGCGATCTGAATGGTGATGGAACTGTGGATATCTCGGATGCACTTAAGGCGCTCCGGATTGCTGTAGGTCTGGATGAACTCACACCGGATCTTCTTAAAGTAGCTGATGTTGCACCGTTTAATAATGGAGTCCCTGCGCCTGACGGCTTATTGGACATCGCTGATGCCGTCGTTATATTGCAGAGGTCTGTGGGACTGCTGAGCTGGCCGTAAATATACTGAAAATAAATCATTTCGGAGGATATTATGAACAAATTCAAGCTGATACTTACTGCCTTATCAATCTTCGCTCTTGCCGCCTGTGGCGGTGGGGGCGGGGGTGGAACAGCCCTTCCTACATATGCAGTTACCTATAACGACAATGGCAGCACATCCGGCACTGCTCCGGCTGCCCAGACGAAAACTCAAGGCACAAGCCTTACACTTGCAGCGAATAGCGGCAACCTTTCAAAAACCGGTTTCACATTTACGGGATGGAACACGGCCGCTGACGGCAGCGGCACTGACTACACAGTCGGCGCAGCCTACAGCAGTGACGCAGCACTCGCCCTGTATGCGAAATGGAATAAAAGTGTAGGAGGTGTGGTTGCTGATGGTTATCTGTCTGGCGCGAAAGTCTGTCTCGACAAGAACCTCAACAAAAAATGTGACGTAAACGAGCCGACCGGCATATCCGGAGCTGGCGGAAAGTACACCATCGTCGATGATGTGCCGCCTGCTGATCTTGCAAAATATCCGATTGTGGTTGAAGTGCCTGCCGGTGCTGTTGACTCTGATCGAGGTCCTGTTACCAGTGAATACGTGTTGAGCGCTCCGGCAGGAAAACCGGAATTTGTCAGCCCCTTGACAACGCTGGTGCAGAGCCAGATAGAGTCCAGTGGCCAGACATTGACCGAGGCTGTAGCCTCTGTTAAAACGCAACTTGGTTTGGTAACTTTAAGTCCGATGGATGATTATAAACCGGGTGTTGTGGGAGCTTCCAGCGAATCGGTAGTTGCTGCCGGCGTTGCCAAGGTCATTTCAACAGCTATCGCTGAAAACAAAAAGAGTGTAGAAACGGCTGTTGGTGCGGATGCTACATCTACCACCCAACAGGTAGTCAAACTGGTTGTTCAGGGAGTTATGAATAATTTGTCCGATATAGTTGAGAAAGTGAATACTTTCACAAATAAAGGTCAGACTGTGCTAACCGAAGCGCTGGTCACCAGTGTTAAAGAGAGTAGTGCCACTATATCAACCAGCGACGTAACCGTTTTAAAGCAGCAGTTGGTAGACACGACCAAGCCTGATACGGTTGATACCAAAGTGAAGCTGGTTCTTGCTCTTCAGGGGAACAATGTTAATGGAATAGATGTAACAATCACGCTGCCGGCAGGAGTCGTTTTGAAAACCGACAGTGTTGGAAGACCGCTGGTTGGCGTTCTGACCGGCACTGGAAGTGGCGCCACAGCTCTTATTGCTGGAAAGTATACTGCGGCGAATGGAAGTAAATCTGCCACGCTAACTCTTGGCATAATAGCTTCAAGCTCACTAATAGCAGGGGATATCGTTAACATAACAGCGGATCTTGCCTCCGGTACTCCGGCGCCACCGGCAACTGCCTTCACTTTAAGCGGCAGCAAACTGGTGAGCAGCACTGGCAATGTGGTAACAGGAGCATCGTTGACTTTAAAATGACGCAGAGTCCCTCACTCACCTGAAAAAGCAAATGCCCATTCGGAATATCTGAATGGGCATTTGTCTTGTACTTCAACGCCAGGAGGCTAGATGTGCCTTCAAATGTTCCACTTATCACGCTTTATTCGCTTCACCCGCCTGTTATTGCTTCCGTTTTTACTTGTATGTATGCTTACGTCCATGCGGGTTTCTGCCGGAACACTGGACGATTATTACCTGCAGCAGTTCGGTGAGGCAGGCAATACGCAGTTGCAAAAGTCGGTACGGTCGGTTTCCCTGGAAACTGTGGAATCAGCGCACTGCGGAACGCCGCTGAAACATTCTCTCAAACGCGACTGGAAACTGTTGGAATTATCGACACAGAAGGTGCTGGCGAAGCAGTTGGCAAAACCGTATCTTAGTGGCGAAAAAACGTATCTCTCACTATCAGGCAGATTTAAAATCCACTACACCACGACCGGCGCTAACGCCGTGCCTTCGTTCTCCTGGGTGCAAACAGTAGCGCAAACATTCGATGATGTTGCCGCTTCCTACGCTTTTTTGCAGTGGCAGCTTGCTCCTACCGCTGGTAACAACGCACCGTATGATGTCTATCTCCTCAATCTTGCCCCGGAAGGACTTTACGGAGTTACGAACAGCGACCAGTACGCTGCAACTGCAAGCCACCCTAACGCCTTCACCAGTTGGATTGAGCTGGACAACAACTTTACCGACTCCATCTATAAAACCGGCACCTACAGCCCACTTCAGAGTTTGCAGGTCACCGCAGCTCATGAATACCACCACGCAATCCAGTACGGCTATAACTACTATTTTGACATCTGGTACGCCGAGGCAACCTCCACCTGGATGGAAGACGAGCTTTATGACAGCGTAAACCAGCTTTACAGCTATGCCTCAAACTGGTTTACACAAACTACGTTATCTCTGGATATTGATGCAAGCACCTCTACTGGTGGCGGCTACGGACGCTGGATATTCAATCGTTATCTGACTGAAAAGCATGGTCTCGATACCGTTCGCAGTTTTTGGGAAAATTTGGCAGGCAGGCTCAGTTCTGGCGGGTCTGATATTCTTATGGCACCGGTGCTGGACAGTGTGCTTGCTGCCAAATATGGCAGTTCCCTTGGTAACGATTTCTTTGGTTTTGCCAAACGCGTCTATACCAGGGATTGGTCAACTCATACCTCTGAAATTGCCTCGATGCATCTTTACTCGCCAGTCTCAACTTACACGGCATACCCGATTAACAGCAATAGCATTCCTACTCCTGCAGTTACATTGTCTCATTATTCATACGCCTATTACAAGTTTGTACCGTCAGTTTCGGCGTCAAGTGATCTTGTTATAAGCGTCAATGGATCAAGCGGGATTGCTGCAGCCGTTTTCAAAAAGGCTGGTGGAGCAATAACGGAAATTCTGCCAGATGTCTCCGGCAAAACCTTTACTGCCACCGGCTTCAGCAGTCTCAATCCGACAGCGGATGAAGTCGTTATGCTCATGGTCAATACCACAAGCCTGGATAACCAAATGGCTTCATTTAATACTGGAAACAACAAAATCCCGGGTGACTGCGACAGCAGCGGCACCGTTGCCATTGCTGAGGTGCAGTCTGCCATCAACATGTTCCTGGGATTAAAGACTGTTGAAGCTTGCGTAGATCTGGACAACAGCAACAACATCTCGATCGCCGAAGTGCAGAAGGTTATTAACAGCTTCCTGGGGCTTTAACATAATTTAATTATTAGAATACTTTACATGGCGATGTTGGCAATATAGAGAAGATCATAAAAATAATTGTGATTAGTTCTAATTCGCCGCTTGATCCCTTCTCCCTGAGGGAGAAGGTGGCCGAAGGCCGGATGAGGGGGAACAATGCAGTATAGCACAGCATTTTCCCCCTCACCCTAACCCTCTCCCTCATGGAGAGGGGACTGTTTGGACGCCAAGCGGCGAATTAGAATGAATCAGGAAAATAATTGTAGGGGCGGGTTCGCAACCCGCCCGGTCGGGATAACCACGAATCAGCGGATTTATCGTTTATGGTGGCGGGCGGATCACGGACCGCGCCACTACAGAAGCAAAACCCGTATTTTGCCACAGCCCAAAGTTTATTGGTCAAATCAGCAGCGAGGAGAGTAGCGGATGGGAAGGTATTCTGTAAGGATTCACTACAGTAACACCGTGCCAAGTGAAACCATCCTGCATATCTTCGCTCAGCAGAATCCGGCAACGGTTTTCGGCGGTAATTGCGAGAATCAATGCATCCCATATCTGAAGCCCATGATCAACCGTAAGATCAAAAGCTGCCTGAAAAGCCGACCAACCGGAATCAGCAACCTCGAAGCTGTCAGCCCATTGCAGAATACGGTAGCGGGCTATATCAGGGGAACATTTTGCCTTTCCAGTCAGTACCCGGAAAAGTTCACCCAACACCTGAACCGGAAGCAAAACAGACTCCGGAGGCAATCGCGTAAGCAGAACCATACTGGCATCCCTGCGGGCAATGTCGCCAACACCTTCGGCGTAGGCAAGGATATTGGTATCAATGGCGATTCTCATGGGTTTCGCTCATACAGTTCGTCACGAGTCCAGTTTCTGCCGCCGGTTGGTTCCTGGTTGCCCAAGCGGTCAAGCAGTAAGCTGCGTGCTGCGATGTGAGCATTATCTGCTTTTCTGACCGGTGAAATAGTTGCCACAGGTTTTCCTCGTGAAATAACGAGAAACTCTTCACCCAGAGAAACCTGTTTAAGTACGCTGGAAAAGTGACGGTTGGCATCAACAGCTCGAACGGTTTGCATAAAACCTCCTTGTCAAGTAGTGTTGAAAACTACCATAGCAAGGTTTTGTTGGAAAGTCAAAACGTGAATCGAACGATGAATAGACCAGTTGAACCGCAGAGGACGCCGCCACGGGTTCGCACCACGCCCTGCCGGGATAACCACGAATCTGCGGATTTATCGTTTATGGTGCCGGGCGGGTCACGGACCTTAAAAATCAAAGGTGGGCGGGCTTGGAACCTCGTAAAAACCAAAAACAGGGCGACCAACCGGTCGCCCGCTTTTGAACTTTTGAACGGTTGCCTGGATTGGAGATCGTTCCCACGCTCCAGCGTGGGAATGCAGCCAGTGATGCTCCAGCGTCACGTCAGGCAGAACCATCGAACATTGTTGTTTCTCGTTCCCACGGTCACCGTGGGAAGATGGGTTGGTTGAGATTGACCGGTGGTGGTAGCCATACGGGACGCTGGAGCGTCCG
>CAIMXI010000472.1 GCA_903845365.1 uncultured Geobacteraceae bacterium
CGGGAGAACGATGCATGATTTCTAAAGGGAATGTAAAAAATGGTGGGTCAATAAGAAGTGAGCAAAGTTAGTAACAAAAACGGTTAGGTGGGTCAACTAAACGGCGTTGGGTGGGTCAACACATTACCGGTGGTGACACCCCAATTCGTTCCTTCCACCATTCAAGGTGTCTGGTGGCGTTGCGTACATCTTTTTTCTTTGCGATTGTCGGCAGATATTCTATGATTAATTCTCTGAGAGTATGCTTTTTTCCTTCTGCCTTTTGGAAGTAGCGGCCCTGTTTAATCTCTGTTTCAGTCTGCTTCTCCCATATTTTGGCATCGGTCAACTTGTCAAAGGTGGCAGTGACAGGCTTTTCACCCTTCATCCTGATCTTGACTCTGTATGAAGTCTTGCCGTCTGCTGATGCTCTCTTTTCGATTGTTGCCATGTTGCACCCCCTGAAATTTGACCTGTTCACAAGGTACAACAATCCGCTATAAAACGCAACAAAATACAACAGCGGATTTGCAATCCGTTGCAATATAATCGTAACTAACTGTTTTTATGGCTTTTTATGTTAAGAATTACCACCTATGGGACAGTCGTGGGACATTCATTTATATTTTCACGTTGCTTTTGTTGTGAATTGGTGTCCCGTGAGTGTCCCATTGTTCAAATTTGATCTACTTTAGGCAACAAAAAAAGCACCCAGAATTTCTTCTAAGTGCTTGTTTTTATTATGGCGGAGAGGGTGAGATTCGAACTCACGGAGCTGTTACACTCGGCGGTTTTCAAGACCGCTGCCTTAAACCACTCGGCCACCTCTCCAATGTCACGCAGGGCTTTATAACACACCTGTTTCTGATTTTCAAACACTAACAATATTTACACTATAACGTGCTGATATTATTTAAATATATACGCTTTATTCTGCTTGTGTCTGTTTCGTTTTCATGATACATAATCGCTGTAATAACCTGAATACTCGGAGGAATCACAATGAATCGATTGATTTTGTGCGTAACAGTGGTAGCGGTTATGATGACCGCATCGGCAGCCTTGGCTCTGGACAAAGCGGGACTGATCGGCAAGTGGCAGCTTGTCGAAAGGGCTCAGGACAAGGATGGGAAACCATGCCCCTTCGTCGGCGAAAAGATCGAATTTACCGCTGATGGCAAAATGATTTCGCCCAACATGCCGATGCCGTTCAAATACAAAGTAAATCCGACACCGGCAGAGAGTGAAGCGGCCATCGCTAAAAACCCGGAGTTGAAAGGTACGGAAATCATGCTGGCCATGATGGGCAACTCTCAGGGTGACTGGTCGAAAGCTCCAATAGCCTACGGAGTGGAGTTGAAGGGGAAACAGTTAATTATGAAAGTTTCCGGCTATTCACCCTCACTTTACAAGAAGCTGAAATAGCCGGAGTGACAGGTTGATTCTGCTTTTTGAGCCATGGAACCTCGGTGATGCAATCATTGCCGCATCCGTTGCCAGGCTCGCTCCGGACCGCTTCATACTCGCCTGCAACAGTAGCTGGCATGAGGTGTTAATGCTGGCGTCAAACGGATCTCTTAACTTGCTCCCACTTGATCTCCCATATATATGGCGCATTGGGAAGAAATTCTTCTCGCTGGGTGACGCCGCCTCACTCGGGACAACATTTAGTAACACAGAACTTGGCGCTATGGAGGTCATCAGCATTCGTGGTGATCTGCGCGACTGGCTCGCAGCTCACCGGATTTTCAGTGGTGCAAAATTCTCGTTCACCGGCTGGCGGCCATTCCTGGCTCGCAAACTATCTGTTTTCGACCGCCCCTTCGCCTCCGGCGCTCTTCCGATTCGTAACCGCTATCGTGACTGGGCGGAAGCCGCCGCTATACCGTTCAGTCAGCTTAGACAAACCTACGACAGGCATCCGGAAAGAGATGTTGAAGCACCTGTTGTAATTCACGTTGGCGCACAATGGCGCTCCAAGCAGTATCCTCATGTTGTCGAACTTTCAAACAAATTGATGGAAGCAGGGTACCGTACAGTTATACTGGCTGGACCTGATGATCCGCTGCCGCCCGGAATTTTTGCGGAGTCCGTTCAGAGACAAGGATGGCCGGAGCTGGTTGCTACTTTAAAAAATGCCCGTCATGTTATTTCCAATGACTCCGGCCCGATGCATCTTGCGGCATTTCTTGGCTGCAAAACCGTAGCGCTGTCCCGCTGCGCGAATATCGAGGAATGGCTCCCGCCAGGAGTAACGGCGCTGTCGTCACCGTCCGCCCCGCGTGGCTACCGACCGATTCCGGCATACTGGTCAGACCAGGTTTTGTCAGACTGGCCATCACCGAATGAAGTAATCGCAAGCCTGGCTGAAGGTTAAAGATTCTCCTTCAATCTTCCATCTCGATGTCAGAGCAACTTTAAATTGATGCACCAGGTTGGGTATATTATGCTCGATTTTCTCTCAAAGCGGCAAAAGGATTCATTCCGTGCTTTTCTAAACGGCATTGGATGCAAAACCAGGGACTGGGCCAGAGTGGTCATGTATGAGGAGTGCATGAAACTTATCGAAGCTCTGGAACCTGGCAAGATGGACGCGTTGGAAATATCCTCGGGCTTTGAGTGGAAAAATATGGGGTTCAAGGCATTCAGTGAAGCCAATTTTCCTGAGTTTGATATTTGCACACAGAGAACCGAACAGGAGTTCGACATAATAATTGCCGATCAGATCTGGGAACATTTACTATGGCCATACAAGGCGACAAAAAATGTATTATCAATGCTGCGACCTGGCGGATATTTTCTTATAACCACTCCGTTTCTGATCAAAGTGCATGATGTGCCGATTGATTGCAGCAGATGGACTGAGCTTGGCCTCAAATATTTTCTGGCTGAGTGTGGATTTCCACTGGAAGAAATTGTTACCGGGTCATGGGGCAACAGGAAGGCCGTTATTGGGAACCTGCAGAGTTTTCCCAAAGGGTTTTATCGAAGTTTGAAAAACGAGCCGGAATATCCTTTGACTGTCTGGGCTCTGGCAAGGAAAAGCGTTGATGTTTAGCGGTACAGGTATGATGTCTGATATATGAAAACCTCCTGGAGCAAATATCTGCCGGGTATCTTCAGGGAGTGGCTGGAAAGTCGCCCTGATCTGCAGAAAACCATCGGCAACACGGGATGGTTGATGTTGGACCGAATCCTGCGCATTATTATTGGCCTTACCATCGGTGCCTGGATTGCCCGTTATCTCGGCCCTGCCCAATTCGGGCAACTCGCTTACGTTCTTTCATTTATCGCCTTCTTTCAGATCGTTGCCGACCTGCAAGTTGACGGGTTCATCGTGCGTGATATCGCTCAGAAACAGGGGGAAGTTCACGTCATACTTGGAACCACTCTCCGGCTCCGCCTGGTATTTGGTATTGCGGCATGGCTTTGCGCTTCAGGCCTGATGTTTCTCCTTCACCCAAAAGAGCAGGAACTCTTCCTGCTCGTCGTGGTTATTGGCGGATCAATGGTATTTCGGCCATCCGAAACCGTTGACCTCTGGTTTCAGAGCCAAAGCCAAAGCAAACTGACTGTCACCGCAAAACTTATCGCATATCTTTTCTCAAACGGCATAAAAATCGCACTCCTGCTTTTGAAAGCTCCGCTGATTGCCTTTGCCGGTGTCATCAGCCTCGAATGCGCTGCCACTGCACTTGGCCTTGCCGGTGCGTATCGCCGTTTTCCAACGCCTAACCCCTGGAAAGCTACCGCAGTAGAGGTAAAGAGGCTTTTGCAACTCTGTTGGCCCTTCATGGCTTGTGGTTTTATGACTACCCTGTTTTTGAGAATCGATCAGATCATGCTCGGGGAAATGCTTGGTGAACGGGAGCTTGGTATTTTTGCCGCCGCCCTGCCGATATCGCAGGCATTAACGGTGCTGCCGGCAACGCTTATTGTCAGCCTGGCCCCCTTTGTTGCCCGAAAAATGAGTCAGGATGAAAAACTCTATGAAGAAGCGCTGGTGACAATCTTTCGCGCCTTTGCCGTGCTGTCCCTCGCCGGAGCCGTCGTTATTGCCCTGGTATCGCCATGGTTGATCACATTTATGTATGGCTCGCAATACCAATTCTCCGCTATAATTCTCAGCGTTCATGTCTTTGTCAATATACTTATTTTTCAGGGTTTTGCGCAGGAACTCTGGATTATCAATAAAAATGTGCGCAGTGTAACTCTGTTAAGTACATTTGTAGCAGCAGTTGTAGGCATAGCATCCAATGCCATCCTGATAAGAAAATTCGGGGCGTTAGGCGCGGTCTTTTCTTACATGCTGGCGCAATCTGCTTCCATAGTTGTTGTTCCGTGCCTATTACGGGGGGATTTGCTCTACCTGTACAAAAGAGCATTTTTCGGTTTGAAGAAGGTTTAAGTTTACCATTCACAATATTTCGAGGCCGTCTTGTAATGAAGCGTATAATTTTTCTCGTAGCAGTAAATATTTCCGTTATCTGCCTTCTTATCGGAGCGCTTGAATTAACTGGGCAGTTCGTGTTTTATTTTGTGAAGGGTTATCCGGTGTATAATTCCGCACAACGGAGGCTGTTTGAGCTGCACCCGTATCTCGTGGGGCGATTGCAAAATAATATTTCTGTCATGCATGGGAACAAAAAGATTACCTCAACAGACATGCATACCAGGAACACAGGGAAACCGTTATCCCACAACACGATCAAGGTCGCGGTTCTGGGTGGCTCGACAACTTTCGGAACAGGGCTTACCGATCTTGATACATGGCCGGCACTCTTGCAAAATGCTCTGGGCGATGGATATTCGGTGGTAAATTACGGAGTCCCAGGATATTCAACTGTCGAAGCCATCATTCAATTGGCACTGATTGTTCCGGAGATAAAACCGGATTATGTTGTCATGTATGAGGGGTGGAATGACATCAGAAATTACCACGAAATCAATACTGGCTCCGACTACATATCTCATGGCATGATGCAGTACGAAAGCCTGCAGATACCGGTATGGACCGGCCATACCATTTTTGAACGGCTGAGCGAGATCTCCTCAATAGTGCATTTCATAGATAAGATGCGTGATCACCAGAATGACCGTCGCCTGGCGTCAGGGGGAAAGGATAGCCGGGAACCGGATTCTTATGTGGATCGGATATACGAGCGCAATCTGAACACCATGAAGATGCTGGTGAAAAACATGCCGGCACATGCACTGTTTGTGCCGCAGGTCCTCAATTACGCAGACTTCAGAGGAAAAAAAGGGAGCCGGGTCTGGACTCCTCACATCGAGGATGATGCCATGCCTGAACTGCTTGATAAGTTCAATCGAAAAATGTCTGCTGTATGCCGGAAGGGGGATCAGAGTTGTACGGTTCTTGACGAGGTTACTTCACAAAAGTGGCACGCGGATGACTTTATCGATGACGGACATTTTTCCAGAAAAGGTGGCATGATATTCGCCCTCCTCATTGCAAAGCGGATTAAACAGTCCGGAGGGCGAAAGGGAATTACTCCAGTTCTGCATAATCGGAGGAAATCGCATGGACTATCATGAAATGAGTCGGACAGTGGATATAAATTACCGCAAATCCGGGTGGTTGTTGGCAGTGATATCAGCAGTTATATATGTCCTGTTAGCCGTCCGAGGAAAACAGCATCCGGCAATTCTTGTCACGGCAGTTGTGGTGGCGGTCTCTGCCTGGTGTGAAGCCTGGCCGCTCCGTATAGTTATCGATCTGCTGATCAAAATTGGCAATGTCATGCACAAATTTACTAATCCCCTGATGTTTGGCCTGATATATATTGTGGCAGCAGTCCCGACGGCACTGATCCTTAAATTGCTCGGCAAGGACGTGCTGAACCTGCGCTATGGCAGAACACGTTCAACTTACTGGATCACACGGCCTGATGGCTCTGCCTGGAAAGATACATTTAAAAACCAGTATTAAGGAGGTTATCAATGGAATTCATCAAGGAATTTATCTCCTTCCTCAAACAAAGAAAAAAATATTGGCTTTTTCCTATAATCTTTATCATGGTATTATTCGCCATCATGCTCATCGCTACGCAAAACTCTGCCGTGGCGCCATTCATCTACACCCTGTTTTAGAGGCTCAATGTGAATATTCTAGGTGTTTCTGCATATTATCACGACAGTGCCTGTGCGCTGATCCGCGACGGCAACATAATCGCTGCCGCCCATGAGGAGCGATTCACCAGAAAGAAGCATGATCCGCGTTTTCCTCACCATGCCCTGGAGTATTGTCTAGGTGAGGCCGGCATATCATTTTGCGACCTTGACCATATAGTCTTCTATGACAAGCCGTTCCTGAAATTTGAACGGTTGCTTGAGACATATATCGCCTTCGCTCCCAGAGGTTTCAGATCGTTCAGCACATCAATGCTGCTCTGGCTCAAGGAGAAACTTTTTCTCAAAAAGACTCTGCTGAGCGAGCTCTCGCTTCATGGTAAGCGGGAAGATTTGCCAAATGTCCTCCTTTTTTCCGAACACCACGTCAGCCATGCCGCAAGCGCATATTATCCATCCCCTTTCAATGATGCCGCAATACTGACCATGGACGGAGTCGGCGAGTGGGCTACCACAACCGTTGCCGTCGGCAAAGGCAAGAACATTGACATACTACAGGAGATTCATTTCCCCCATTCACTTGGGCTGCTCTACTCGGCGTTCACCTATTACACCGGCTTCAAGGTAAATTCCGGCGAATATAAACTGATGGGACTGGCGCCTTACGGCACACCACGTTATGCGGGTGTAATCCGTGATAACCTCATTGATGTCAAAAATGATGGCTCATTCCGTCTCAATATGGATTATTTCGACTACTGCACCGGCTTCACTATGACCAATAACAAATTTGACGTCTTATTCGGCGGGAGCGCCCGTCTTTCTGAAGAACCGCTGACCGCGCGACATATGGATCTGGCTGCGTCCATACAGACGGTCACTGAGGAGATCATCCTGAGCATGACCGGAAGCATCGCCAGGGATACCGGGCAGAAGCACCTCTGCCTAGCTGGTGGAGTCGCCCTCAACTGTGTGGCAAACGGCAGGATCCTTCGTGATGGGGCTTTTGAAAAACTGTGGATTCAGCCGGCATCCGGCGATGCAGGCGGAGCGCTGGGGGCGGCGTTGGCCGTTTACCATATACATTGTGGCGCAGAGCGGAAAATGGCCGATGGTGTTACCGACAGCATGATGGGTGCCTATCTGGGGCCGGCATTCCATCAGAGCGAAATTGAATCGAAAATCCGGAGCATGGGCGCCGTCTTTAAGGTTGTCACGGATGAGGAACTGCTGAATCGTTGCGTTGACGACCTGATCGCCGGAAAAGCGGTCGGCTGGTTTCAGGGGAGAATGGAGTTCGGCCCGAGAGCACTGGGAGCCCGTTCCATACTTGGTGACCCACGTTCGGCCGCCATGCAGACCCAGTTGAATCTGAAGGTGAAGTTCAGAGAGTCGTTCCGGCCATTTGCTCCAGCGGTTCTTCGGGAGGATCTGAGCCAATGGTTTGAACTGGCAGTTGACAGCCCCTACATGCTGCTGGTTGCCGATGTAGTTGAAGAAAAACGTCACCCCATGTCCGAGGAAGAGCAGATGCTGTTCGGCATCGACAAACTCAATCTGGTTCGCTCGGAGATACCGGCTGTTACGCATGTGGATTACTCTGCCAGAGTCCAGACTGTTCACAAGGAGACCAATCCCCTCTATCACGCATTGATCACTCTCTTCAAAGAGAAGACCGGCTGTCCGGTTGTAGTCAACACCAGCTTTAATGTGCGGGGAGAGCCGATAGTCTGCTCGCCGGAAGATGCCTTTCGCTGTTTCATGGGGACTGATATCGAATCGCTGGTAATCGGCAATTGCTACCTTGAAAAATCTGCTCAGGACAATAAACTGCTCCTCGACTACAAAAACAGTTTCGAACTCGATTGAAGCGCGATGAATCCCCTTTCCGACATCATTAAACGAGCCTTAATTCAGATGAACCGGGGAATGGGGACGCTGGAGCGTATGGGTTTCGTCACTTACAGGGACATCGTTTCCTTCCGCGAGCCGAAGTACAGACAAAAAATCCTCTACGGCCAGGAGGGGCATAACCGGATCGGTGAGTGGATTGCGCAGGATAAGCCGCTCATGATTGCCCGTCTCGGCGCAACCGAATTGTCCTGCCTCCGTTTTTTTCTTGAGCACCGAATGGAGAGTAAAAAACCTTACAGCGCCAGGGTCAGGTATGACATGGCCAACTTATCCGGTTTTTTTCCGGTAGACGACCAGGCTCTCGATGCCTTTTCCGAACAGTTCCTGAACCACCTGAAACAGGTCGATATCCTGGCGGTCTGGTTCAATAAATACGAGCATGTCATCTGTAATAATCATTGTGCCGAGGCAGAACTTGTCGAACTCTGGAGCCTCGAACCCTTTCGGTTCACCAACCCCTGGAGCCGCAGACTGGCAGGCAAAAAAGTGCTGGTCGTGCATCCTTTCGCGGAATCCATCAGAAAACAGTATGAGGAAAAACGACATCAGCTCTTTTCTTCTCCAGATGTGTTGCCGAACTTTGAGCTGAAGACCGTTAAAGCGGTGCAATCGATAGCCGGTTCAAAGGTGCCCTTTGCAAGCTGGTTCGATGCGTACCGCCAGATGTGTGACGAAATTTCAGAGGTCGACTTTGATCTCTGCATCATCGGTGCCGGGGCTTATGGGCTCCCTCTCGCCGCTTTTGCCAAGAGTATGGGAAAGCAGGCAATCCATTTGGGGGGGGTAACACAGATACTTTTCGGGATTAAGGGGAAAAGGTGGGAACTGGAGTTTGCCGACTCCACTGCGAAGCTGTTCAATGAACACTGGATACGGCCGGATGAGTTGGAAACCCCGGAAAATAAGGATGTTGTGGAAAAGGGGTGCTATTGGTGACGATTATCTCCGATACTTTAGAAAGTTGCAGTATTTCTGAAATAATTTACTTCAGAAATGTGATCCAGTCGTTTCTCAAGAGTCAAGAGCCGATATGAGTCTCGCAGCTTGCGCAATTTATCTATCTCTATATCCAGTTCAGCAAAACCGCCCAGTACCGGCAGAGACCACCACTCAGCCAGAGATGCCAGCCACCCTCGCATGGTTAGCACAATCCCGCAGCAATGGTACTGTTAATGACAACGCCGCTCATGTCCGGCAGGTTCATCGCCCGGTGGCAAGCACCGCAATAAGTACCATCCTGTAGCTTCACCCAGAGCACCCGATTTTCACTGTCGCACCAGTCACAACACCAGAAGTAATAGTCTTCGTTGAGCTTAATTTTCATCGGTTCAGTTCCCCCCCCTTTTATTTTTTTCAGTATATACGATCAGTATTACAAACGTGTGGCGATCAGGTAAAAACTTTGTAAATTTTTAGCCTCTATCAAGATGCGGATGAAATTTCTACACAATCTTTATACAACTGCAACATGATTGTAACAATTTTATGTTACAAGTGATTATGTGAAGTCGTATGATTCTGAACTATTGGTTGATCAATAGCAGGAGATGACATGAAAAAAGTGCTGATTATCGAGGACGAAAAAGACCTGGCTGAATTACTGGCGTTTAACCTTGAAAAAGAAGGGTATTCAGCTATCTGTGTACACGACGGTAAAATTGGCCTTGAACGGGCTGGTACTGATTTACCAGATCTTATCCTGTTGGATCTCATGTTGCCCGGCATGCACGGAACTGAAGTGTGCAAAGCGCTTCGCAAGGATCAACGCACCGTTCACATCCCGATCATCATGATAACGGCAAAGGGTGATGAAATTGACCGGGTGGTCGGCTTTGAGGTTGGTGCCGACGATTACATCGTCAAGCCGTTCTCCATGCGCGAAGTGGCCCTGAGGATCAAGGCGGTCATGAGACGCTTTGAACATGAAGTCCAGCCACCTGCAGACGATCTTTTCACGGTGGGCGATATCGTAATCGATAAAGAGCGCCATACTGTAATGAGTGCAGGCAGCGAAATTGATCTGACCAGCACAGAGTTTAAACTGCTGCTCTTCATGGCTGAGAAAAAGGGTTGTGTGCAGAGCCGTGAAAAGCTTCTTCAGAATGTTTGGAGCTACAACAATGTCGGGGATACCAGAACAGTAGATACGCATGTAACACGTCTGCGCGGAAAACTGGGAGAAGCTGGCGACATCATCAAAACCATCCGTGGTTTCGGCTACAAGATCGAGGAGTAACAAATGGGATTTAGAACCAAGCTGGTGCTGTCCTATATCTTCCTGACAGCTTTGATTACCGGAAGCTTTTATCTCTATTTCAGCCATTCCCTTCAAAAAGGGATGATTGAGGAGAGTCAGCTTAACCTGTCCAGCCAGACACAACTGGCTCGAATGTTGGTGATGAATAACAAACAGGCTCCAACTTCACAGCAGATTGTCGAATCAATCGGAACAGCAATCAAGGCCAGGGTCACTCTGATTGCACCTGACGGCACGGTGATCGGCGATTCGGATGTTGGTCAGTCGCGATTGGCACAAGTGGAGAATCATCTGCATCGCCCGGAGGTACAGGAGGCGCTTAAAAATGGAAGCGGAAGCGCAGTCCGTTATTCCGACACCATGCAGACATCAATGCTTTACTCGGCCATGACCTATGGCACAGGAACGGTAGACGGTATCATTCGGCTTGCAATGCCGTTAGAATACCTGGCTTCAACCAGGAATGCCCTGCATGGCGTGGCTGGTGGTGCAACACTGGTAAGCATTTTTATCGCACTCCTGTTCAGCTACCTTCTCTCAAACCTCACCTCCAAACCTCTGCGTGACATGGCGGATGCCGCTGCCAGAATTGGTCATGGAGGTAGTAAATCCAGGATCCCGATAGTTTCGAGCGATGAGATAGCTATGTTGGCAAGCGTACTTAATGATATGTCGGAACGGATTGAAGATCAGGTGCAGCATCTTTCATCCGAAAAACAGCGCCTTGATACAATCCTGCGAAGCATGGGCGAAGGTGTTATGGTCACTGCACCTGATGGAGTCATAACGCTGGTAAACCCTGCCTTCCATCGACTCTTTTCAATTACTGGCGAGGTAGAAGGCAAAAAGCTGGTGGAAATTTCCCGGCACCCTGATCTGCTGGAGGCATTTAATGATCTTGCAAAACCGGATATTAACGAGTTGGTACGAGAGATTTCAATCCAACCGAACGGAGTTACGCTCTTTACGCATTGGGTTCCCCTGGACGTCGACGGTGTCAGGCAGGGAATCGTCGCGGTTTTCCACGATATAACCGATTTGAAGAATGCTGAAAATATGCGCAGAGACTTTGTCGCCAATGTTTCCCATGAACTTCGGACACCGGTGACGATAATTAAAGGCTACGCTGAAACTCTGTTGGATGGAGTTCTGCAGTCAGACCCGATCCGTGCCGTCCGTTTTGTTGAAATCATATCCAATCATTCGGATCGCCTGACCAATCTGGTAAACGATATTCTCACGCTTTCAAGCCTCGAATCAAAAGAAGCGCGTCTGGAACTCAATCCGATAGATGTTTCAGGAACGATTGCCAAAGCCTGTGTACTGCTTCAGGAACGTGCCGCTCAAAAAAATATTGCAATAATCGATGAAACAGTTAGTGGAGAGTTGCCACGAGTTAAAGCTGATCAGGGACGTCTCGAGCAGGTTGTTGTAAATTTGCTGGAGAACGCTGTCAAATACACTCCCGATGGCGGCACTGTTCGCCTGTTTACCGAAGATTCAGGAGAATTCATCAGGGTATCGGTGGCAGACACCGGCATCGGCATTCCTTTCAAAGATCAGCCACGCATCTTTGAACGCTTTTACCGGGTTGACGAGGCCAGAACCCGTGAACAGGGTGGGACTGGACTTGGACTGGCCATTGTAAAGCATATCGTGCAGCTTCACGGTGGCACCGTATCCGTTAATAGCGAAACAGGAAAAGGGTCAGTTTTTTCGGTTACGTTGAGGAAAGCATGAGGCAAAACGCCGAGTGGAGTATACTTCATTCAAAAAAGCATTTCCTCAGTCAGAATCATGATAGATGCCATCAAATCTAAGATAAGAGTCCACATGAAAAAATCTCGTATAGCCGCCATCGATATAGGCACCAACTCCATCCGCTGTATCATTGCTGAAGCCTCACCTGATGGTAAGTTCAAGATTATGGATGATGAGAAAGCAACCGTGCGTCTTGGGGAAAAGCTGGCCATGACCGGAATTATTTCAGAAGAAGCCGTCGGTCGTGCTCTTGAAGCGATTCGGAGATTTCGGAAACTTATAAACGGGATGAATGTAGAAGCCGTCGAGGTGGTTGCCACCAGTGCCGTGAGAAGCGCTTCCAACGGCAAGGAACTGGTGACATTGCTCTCAAAGGAACTAGGATACCAGATCAGAGTCATTTCCGGCGAAGAAGAAGCCGAACTGACTGCAGCTTCAGCCCTCTCCAACTTCGACATGTATGGAAAGCGTTATGCCATTGTTGATATCGGCGGTGGAAGTGTTGAGATCGTTACAGCGTATGGAAACCATGTAGAAAAGGCCTATTCCATTGATCTTGGTGCGGTTGTCATGACGGATCGTTTTTTAAAGGGCGACCCGATAGAGGAGCAAGAACTTAAAAAACTCCGAAGCTATATTCGGGGGATTCTCAAACGCACCTTTACCGGCAAGAAAATTTCCTTTGTTTCACTCATCGGATCAGGTGGGACCCTGACAGCTCTCGGTTGTATGGCTATGCAGATGCGTAGGGAAAATTACGTATCAATTCAAGGATCTGAAGTACTTCATGCTGAAGTTGTCCACCTGTTGGCCATGCTGACCCACAAAGATCTGAAAGGGCGCCGAGCCATACCAGGACTAAATCAGGACAGGGCTGACATTATCGTGGCCGGGGTCGTGGTGATTGATGAAATTATGCGGTTTTTCGATGCTAACAGAGTGTTGATAAACGAGAGGGGCATCCGCGAAGGTTTGCTTATCAGGGCAATGAATCGACTGGGCCTCGCAGCCGGAAGCAATACCCTGCCTACGTGGCGAGACTCAATAAAGGAGTTTGCAGATTCCTGCCACGTTGATGAGCAGCATGCGAGGCATGTTGCAGGAATGGCGTTATCAATTTGCGAAGCTCTGGCACTTCCTTTCGGACTGGAAGCGAGTGAGAAAAAACTTCTTGAGGCGGCGGCCATACTTCACGACTGCGGGTATTTCATCAGTTACAGTAGCCACCATAAACACTCATACCACCTTATCCGCCACTCTGAACTGTTTGGTTTCACTCCGCGTGAACGGGAACTGATTGCTCAAATTGCCCGCTATCACAGAAAATCGCTCCCTAAAAGAAAACATGTTGCCTTCCTTAGTCTTAAGGAGAAGGATCAGGTGATTGTATCCCGTCTGGGCGGTATTCTACGTCTGGCCGATGGTCTTGACCGCCGAAGAAGTGGCCTGATACAGGATATTTCCTGTCAGTTCGGTGGTACAACAGTTACGCTCCAACTGACTGCAACTGAAGATGTTTCGGTCGAGATATTCGGAGCCAACGCCAAGAAAGACCTGTTCGAAAAGGCTTTTGGCAGCACGGTTGTCATTGCTACCGCATAATCTTGTAAATCAAATCCCTTCGCTGGCAGATTCTTCATCAAACCGTCACAATCTATTTACCCACTTGTAACACCACCCCTCTTCCAATCGGTGTAAGATTGACTATATCGACTTTCTGCAGATTAATTCATGTTTGCAGGAATTCCGGGGGGGCTTACCTACCATGATTGCCAAAACCGATCGCTATGTTTCTCAGTCCAATATGAATCTCTCGCCGGCAAAAATTGTCCTGCTCTATTTCTTCATTGGAACCGTATGGATAGTATTTTCAGATACTTTTACTTCATGGCTCGTAAATGATGTGAGTCTGTTCCGTCATATCGGCATTTCCAAGGGGATGCTCTTTATTTTCTCGACTACATGCCTTCTCCAACTACTCATCCGGAATTATACCAAACAGCTTGAAGCGTCTCTGGGGTCTACTCACCTTGCTGAACAAGAGGTGAAAAAATTGGCCTATTACGATAGAGAAACCGGCCTGCCCAACCACAACCTGTTGATGGATCGACTGAACCAGGTAATAGCCTTCAACAGCCGAAAACGGAAAAATACTGCGGTCATCTATATCAGCCTGACCGGATTCAAAGCAGTTGTAGATGCACACGGTCACAGTGGCGGAACTGAGGCGGTCTGCGCCATTGCTGAGAGGCTGGTTTCTACTGTACGGCAATATGATACAGTTGCCCGTATTCATAGAGACGAATTTGTCCTTGCTCTGAGTGGTACCGTACAGGATGCGGACGTTGCCATGATTCTGAACAAATTGCAGACGGTTTTCTCTTTACCGCTTCGTATGGGAGAGGATGACGTATTTATC
>CAIMXI010000473.1 GCA_903845365.1 uncultured Geobacteraceae bacterium
AACAACATCCTTGCCATCATCATGGGGTACTGCTCTCTGACAAAGTTGAATTATGAAACAGCAGAGAAAAACATCCCGATCATTGAAAATGCCGCTGAACGAGCAGCTGGACTCTGCCGCCAGATGATGGCATACGCCGGTAAAGTCCAGCTTACCAAGAGTAAGGTCAATATGGTGACGAAGGTAGGCGAAATAGTGAATATGCTGAAATCGACCCTCCCTCAGAATGCTGTTATCAAAACCGATTTTACAGCCGAAATCCCCCTTATAGAAGGTGATGCCAGCCAACTTACGCAAGTAGTCATGAACCTGATTATCAATTCGTCAGAAGCTATTGGCACTGAACAGGGTGAAGTTGATGTATCGCTGACCAAAATTCAGGTTATAGCCGGAAAAACATACGAAGACTACCACGGCAAACCGATCCCACCTGGCGAATATGTCTGCCTGGAAGTAACAGACAGCGGCTGCGGCATGGATGAAGCGGCAAAATGGCGAATCTTTGAACCGTTCTATACTACAAAATTTACTGGGCGGGGGCTTGGAATGTCGGCGGTACTTGGCATAATAAAATCACACGACGGTGCGTTGCAGCTCTTCAGCAAGCCAGGTCATGGCACAACCATCAAGGTATATCTCCCAACTCCAAAAAGTGCGAATGCCGAAAATGGCGGCCAAACTGCATCCACACTTCTCGCTCCATGGCGGGGAAGCGGCACTATACTGCTTGCAGAGGATGAAGACCTGGTTCGGGATATTGCGAAAGAGCTGCTTGAAATGTTCGGATTCACTGTATTGGAAGCCGTGAACGGTAAAGAAGCCTTGGAGATGTTCCAGAAAAACGCTGCAGAGATCATACTCGTATTAACTGACATGGGGATGCCGGTAATGGACGGCTATGAATTGTTCTTTGAACTGAAGAAGTTAAACCCTGAACTGCCTATCATCGTTTCCAGCGGTTATGGTGATGCCGAAGTCAGTGCACGGATAGGGAGTGACAATATCGCAGGGATAATCAGCAAACCTTACAACCCCGATAAGTTGCGGGAAGTTTTGAAGGCGGCTGTTGAGGCCGCTCAGTCGGAACATTCATCAGAAAATTAGGTGGTTACGGGATATTGGCATGAATCCTTTTAATAAGTTATAACATACACATAAGGTAATACGAGTAGGATGTCATGAGAGCACTTATCACCACCATCAAGGCCAAGAATAATGGCCGCAATCGGATGGAGCTGGAGAATTAGGGAGAACAGGCATGAGTAACCCACTTGAAGAGGTAGAAGGAAGTAGCATCTTGTCGCAGTATACCGTTGTCCTGGTTGATGATGAGAAGAGCATCCTGCAGTCATTGAAGCGCTGCTTCAGCCGTGAGCCGTTTCAGATTGCATGCGCCGGTTCCGGTGCTGAAGGATTGAAACTGATAGCTGAGACTCCGCACGTTGCCGTCATTATTTCTGACCAGCGGATGCCGGGGATGAACGGCAGCGAGTTTTTGACCCGCAGCAGAGAGTTTGCCCCTGATGCGATCAGGATTCTTTTCACCGGCTATTCCGACATGGATACTACCGTTACCTCCATAAATGAAGGGGGCGCCACCCACTACATTGCCAAGCAAAAGCCATGGGATGATGCAGAGCTACTGCAAACGGTGAAGAAGTCTGTTCTGGACTACCATCAGATCATCAAAGAGCGCCATCTGCAATCGATCATCGAGCAGAAAAATGCTGAGTTGCGGGAGCTTCTTTGCCAACTGACAGAAAATAATGACAGACTTAAAGAAGCCAAGGAATACGCAGAGAACATATTAGAAACCGTGCGGGAACCGATGCTGGTACTGGATTCCGAACTGAAAATTCTCACCGCCAACCACAACTTTTATGAGGCCTTCAAAGTATCGTCCGGGGATACTATCGGGCATTTCATCTATGATCTCGGCAACCATCAATGGGACATTCCCAGACTGCGGCTGCTTCTTGAGGATATTATCCCCAAGAATACACTCTTCAATGATTACGAAGTCGATCATGTTTTTCAAAATATCGGACGCAAAACCCACCTTCTCAACGCCCGGCAGATTTTTCGGAAAGATATCGCTTCAGACATTATCCTGCTGTCAATGCAGGACATCACCGTGCGTAAACAGAAGGATCTGGCTCTTGAAGAACGCAATAAGGAGCTGAGTTGTCTGTACAGCATCATTTCTCTGTGTAATCTGCCGGAGATCCGCCCGGACGAACTGTTTGCCAAAGCTGTTATGCGCATCTCGGAAGCCTGGCAGTTTCCTGAGATAACCGAGGCCAGAATTGAAGCGGATGGGCACTCTTTTCAGACGACCCGCTTCCGTGAAACGCCATGGATGTTGGT
>CAIMXI010000474.1 GCA_903845365.1 uncultured Geobacteraceae bacterium
CATTTACGCTGAGGACATGTATCACGAAGGTCGTCTGACCGACGATGAAATTGCCTCGCTTGATACTCAAAAAGTATATTCTTGGGTGCGTCAAGGTGCCTGGAAAACAAAACACTTTAACAAGTGGCTCAAAGTAATGAGGGTAATAGAATGACTGAACCGGGGAAGTGTTCAGTTTGCGGAGTGAAAACTAAGGGCAGACATGCGCTTATGTGTCGGCCGTGTAGGACGAAGACTAGCCGCGAAAATATGCCGAATGTAGGGGTGCGGCAACGAGAGTGGCAACTCAAAAAGAAATACGGGATGGAGCCAGGTGAGTTTGATGCCTGGTGGAATGTATTTAAGGGAAAATGTGGAATATGTGATAATGATTTGACGATGCCTACTAAATCCAGAGGACAATCACTAGGTACAGTATGTGTTGATCACGATCACACCACCGGACAGGTAAGAGGATTATTGTGTAATGCCTGTAACAAGGCCCTGGGTCTATTCAAAGATGACCTGAAGATTTTATCAAATGCTATGAAATGGATATCAAAATGACAGAACGCAAAATGGCAACAATCAGGCGTATTGACGGAGTAAAGCCAATTCCAGATGCCAACGCGATTTGCGCGTACCAGGTCGGTGGATGGTGGGTTGTTGATTCTATCGGTAAGTATCAAGTCGGTGATCTGGCAGTATATTGTGAAGTGGACTCCTTCATCCCAACGAAAATCGCCCCGTTTCTGACGAAGCCTGATCAATACCCGAAGGTGTTTGAGGGTGTCCAAGGTGAGCGCCTTCGCACTATTCGCCTCAGAAAAACTCTCTCCCAAGGGCTACTTTTGCCCTTGAAAAAGATTGAATAAATATTTGAAGTCGCACTCTCCTGGACTAAATAACAGGAGAGGTGAAAATATTTATGATTTACAATACTGATTATTTCGGCTTTATTTACAAATGGACTAACTGCCGAAACCAAAAATATTATGTGGGTTCTCATCATGGACCAATAGATGACAGGTATATAGGTTCCGGAGTATGGTTTGCGAGGGCATATGATAAAGAACCCGAAGAGTTTAGTAGGGAAATTTTAGAGTATATTACAGTCAATGACCCGATAGTAACTCTTGATGTTGAACAGAGATATTTGTCGGAGATTGTTGAGGTTGGAAACAAGGATAAATGTTATAATATTTCTAGGAAAGCAGGAGGTGGTTGGCAGTTACATGGTAAAACACCGATTGAAATAGAAGAAATATATAAAAAAATTTCAGAAACCAATAAGAATAAAACACCTGAGCAAAGAGAAGCGGCTTTAGAAAAAGCAAGAGCAACTATCGCTGCGTACCCGGAGAGATTTAGAGCAGGAGTGGAACAGAGGAAAGAAACGAGGAGAAAATGGACCGAAGAACGGAGGTCATTGGCGATTCAGAGATTACGAGAAACTCTTGCCAAAGATCCAGAGATTAGAAAATCACAAGCCGAGAAATGCCGACAGACAGTAGCGAAACGATCTAATGAGGAAAATGAGAAAATTAAGGCGAAGATGAGTGGTCCATGGTCTGATGAACGAAAACAAAATCATTCTATCAGTATTAGGGAAGCAAGGAAAGCACTTGATTCTGACGAATTGGAAGCAAACAGGAAGCGTAGGTCTGATGGTCAAACAAAAATGGATCCTGTTAAAAAGGCAGAAGCAATACGCAAGCGCGTAGAAAAATTCAAAAATCGGACCGCCGACGAGAAACTAAAATCAGAAATGATTAGAAAAGAAAAATGGTTAGCTAAAAAGCAACAGACCGTTGAAAAGATAAGAGCATTGAAAATTGAACGAGATAACATCAGAAAAGGAACGAAATGAAGTATTACCTAACTCTTCCCTCGGGTGAAGATATTGAAGTATTTGAAGGTCAGGATGTAAGTGAGATGTTGGGTATTCTAAAATATACCGCACCAATCCCAGCTTGTCTTGCCGGCGAAGTCAAGGGCATGTTCCCTGGATTCATTCCCAAGACCGATCAAGAGCGTATTCAAAATCTCAAGGCAGAACTTGCTGAGTGGCAGCGTCTCGGTTACACATTTGAGCGTACTGAAAAGCTGGACGGCACTTCTATGACTGTGTTCATGGTGGACGGGG
>CAIMXI010000475.1 GCA_903845365.1 uncultured Geobacteraceae bacterium
GTATCTACGGCAACACGAGAACTACTATCAAAAACCTGAATATCCTGTTCACCCATTTGGTGAGACCTCCTAACGGTATAATGTGTACCATGTCAGTATGTTACAGCATTATAGAGAGGTCAACAGCCGTTTTTAGGATAAGCGGTTCCCTTTCTGAAAGCCCGCACAATCGACAAGAATATCGATACGATCATCTACAATCAGGTGGGCAATTTGTTCATCACTTTTATTCGCAACTTCACGCCACAGTGTTGCCTTCGCCATAAGCAGTTCTGTCAGTGAATCACCACCTTGTTGGTCGGCATAACATACAACTTCAAATTGGTCAGGATTATGGTTAAAAATTAGCGGGGCAAAGGCATAAGTTGCGGCATAAGACCTGAAATTACCGCTGATATAACCTACCCTTATCTTGCGATAAGTATTTGAGCGCCAATACTCGGTTTGCTGAAAGTGCCGTGCATAAGCATCATTCCAACGATATCGTTCTTGTTGTTGACTTGCTATATCCATACCTTCTACAAAATTCTGAGTGAAAATGATATTTTCATGGGCAATATGATTTTTGGCATCATAATGAAGCGCTTGGGAAAAAGAATCTATTGCTAACTTAAATTGACCCTGTTTTTGGTGAGACGCACCAAGATTTATGTATGCACTTGCAATGTTCTGTATCACAGATTTGTTGCTGGGAAATCTTTGTATTAGTAATTTTAGAATGTGGATACACTCTTCGAACTTGCCTTGCGAAATAAGGTTATCAAGAATCTGCAAGATTTTTGCGTAGTGCTCCATCGCATCAGCAGACCTGTTTTGTTGTTCGAGAGCTACAGCAAGGTTAAAGTGAGCATCGGTGTATTCAGAATTAAGTGTCAGCGCATGTGACAATAGCTCAATCTTCTCGCTTGGCGAAGATATAAGCCCAAGGTTGTTCAATGCAATTATGTTGTTTGGATCAAGAGATAGTATCCGCCTATACATCTTATTGGCTTCTGAGATATTTCCTTTACAGTGGTGGGTTATGGCAATCGAAACCAGATCACATATACTATACATATTTTGATGCCTTTTAGATGACTTGACTGCTGCTGCAATAGAATTGTGTGTTTCATAGAGAACATACGCTTTTTTTAGGGCTAAAATAAACCAAAATTTGGGTAGTCTGCCCGCCACGCTCTCCGGCTCCTCCCGCCCATTTCCGCCAAGTCCTTCCCACGCACACCTCCCGCCCAGACTTACCGCCAAGTCCCCACCGGTCTTCCATCCGGTTTTCCCCTTGACACATCCACCATGCTGGTGCAGCAAAAAGCCTTCTCGGGATGTAGTTGTCGACACACCCATTGTATTTATGGCGGCTTTTTTAGTGTGTCGTTTTTTGTTTCTTCCCAGGGCGTTTCGATGTAAAAAAGTGGCTATATTTTGAAATGGTGCAACCTATATGCAACCTATTTCATATAATGATTTCATAACTATCTAATTTTAAACAAGAACTATGACTAATTATAAAAAACGTTGAAGCTGAAAAGACAATAACACACGGGGGTAAAACGCATGAAATTCTACGACGCTTCTAATGGCTGGACGATTCACCCTGATTCGGCATTTTTAGTTTTAGACAAAAAAAATCCACACGTCGCGAGTGATCTTGAAGCAATTATTGTTGCTTGTGACGAAGCAATTGCTGACGGGTGTGGTGATTGGGCAGAAATTCTGAGGTTTGAAGCGGTCGATTATCTGGCAGGCGAAGAGTAAACTTAGTCAGTCACCTTTAACACCAAGAGGCAGCTTTGCCTGATCAGCAATTGCTTAATTGCTCATTGCACAACAAATTGGGGTCATGCATTTTTGCATAACCCCTTGTTTTGTTTAAATAATAAAATAAAATTTGTTATTTTGTACAACAGCATCAAGCCAATATAGAGTCAGACTGCGTCTGTAAGACGCTTCTGTTTGTTATTCAGCCTGTTAAGGGCATGAATATATGCTTTGGCCGAGGCAACGATAATGTCCGTTGAGGAGCCCTTACCCACAACGGAATGATTGCCCTCACTTACACGAACCGTTACCTCGCCCTGAGCATCAGTGCCTCCGGTGATAGAGCCAACGTTGTACTGAGTCAGTTTTGATTTTGATTTGGTCAGCTTTTTGATGGCTTTGAACGTTGAATCAACCGGACCGTCGCCCAGCTCTGCGGTACGTGCTGTAATACCATTGATTTGCATCTGAACAGTTGCTGTCGCAACAGCAAATGAACCGCAGGTGACTGTGACGTGATCAAGTTTGAAGTGATCCTCTTCACGTGCCTCATCACTAACAATGGCGTCCAGATCTTCATCGAATACCTCTTTTTTTAGATCGGCCAGATCCTTGAAGCGATCAAAGGCGCGATTAAGTTTATCATCATTCAGCTCGTACCCCAGCTCTTCCAGACGCTTTTTGAAAGCGTGACGACCGGAATGTTTGCCAAGAACCAGCGCGCTGGCGAGAAGACCTACCGATTCGGGGGTCATAATTTCGTAGGTAGTTTTTTCCATCAACATGCCGTGCTGATGGATACCTGCCTCATGGGCAAAAGCATTCGCACCTACGATCGATTTGTTCGGTTGCACTGCAATGCCGGTTATAGCTGTTAAAAGACGACTGGCTGGCGTGAGCTGTTCGGTCACGACGTTGGTGGCAAAGGGAAGGATGTCTTTGCGGGTTTTCAGAATCATGACAAACTCTTCCAGCGAACAGTTGCCGGCTCGTTCGCCAATACCGTTAATGGTGCATTCTACCTGACCGGCACCTGCCTGTATGGCGGCAATTGAGTTGGCCACCGAAAGCCCAAGGTCGTTGTGGCAGTGAACGGAAATGATCGCTTTATCGATATTGGGTACGTTATCTTTGAGATATTTTATGATATTGAAATATTCGAACGGGATTGTATAGCCAACCGTATCCGGAATGTTAACGGTTGTAGCACCAGCGGCAATAACGGCCTCAACTACTTCGGCAAGGAACGGCAAACGAGTGCGGACGGCATCCTCGCAGGAAAATTCAATATTGGCGGTATACGAAGCAGCGCGCTTGACCGCTTTAACAGCAGATGCAAGGACTTTGGCCGGCTCCATCTGCAGCTTGTATTTCATATGGATATCGGATGTGGCAATAAAAGTGTGAATGCGCCCTTTTTCGCCGGCATATTTTAGAGCTTCCCAGGCACGATCTATATCTTTTTCGCTGGAGCGGCAGAGACCGGCTATTTCCGGCCCTTTGATAGTCTGGGCTATTTTTTTTACCGCATCAAAATCACCTTCGGATGCAATCGGAAACCCGGCCTCGATGACATCGACATTCAGTTTATGCAGGTGTTTTGCAATCCGCAGTTTTTCCTCCATGTTCATACTGTTGCCTGGCGCCTGTTCCCCATCTCTAAGCGTGGTGTCAAAAATTCTGATAATCTTTCTGTCCTCTTGCTTCGCTGCTTTTGCCATTGACTTATCCCCTTTCAGTATCCTGCGACGTAGCGCGTTTATTTTCACATTCTCTTCAAAAAAAAACCTCCACCCCATATTTGGGGCAGAGGTTTTGAGTCTTCCGCGGTACCACCCAATTCGCCCGAAACAGCAGGCCTTGATCAACCTTTAACGCAGGCTCACGACTCTGACTACCTGTCACCAGAGCGGCTCCAAGGCGAGTTCACCACAATGCTTACCGGTTCGCACCAGCCACCGGCTCTCTGAAAAGCATTTAAATGGTTACTACTCCTCTTCATAGCCTTTACAATTTGAAGCATAGTAGAAAAACTAATACCGTAAAGTCAAGCGATTTTCAGCAATAGTTCTATTTTGAGTGTTTCGCTAGATACGAAGCAACGCCTTCGGCAGTCGGCTTCATAGCCTCGTCACCCTGTTTCCAGTTGGCAGGACAAACTTCTCCGTGCGTTTCGGTGAACTGGAGCGCATCAAGCATACGGAGAGCTTCATCAACACTACGCCCTAACGGCAGGTCGTTGATTACCGAATGACGTACAACACCTTTAGTATCGATCAGGAAAAGGCCTCTCAGGGCAACGGAACCACCAAGAAGGATACCATATGATTTGGCGATCTCTTTATTAAGGTCTTCGACCAGGGGATATTGGATGTCGCCTATTCCACCATTTTCAATGGCAGTCTTTTTCCAGGCAAGATGCGTAAATCTTGAATCTACGGACACACCAATCAGTTCGCAATTTTTTGCCTTAAATTCGGCAACCTTTTTATTGAAGGCAAGAATTTCGGAAGGACAGACAAAAGTGAAGTCAAGTGGATAGAAAAACAGTACGACATATTTACCTTTCAGCGAGGAGAGTGTGATGGAGCCGAAGCTGTTGTCCGGCATTACAGCATTTGCAGTGAAATCTGGTGCGGCCTGAGTAACAAGAGTGGTAAGACACATGGGTATTTTCTCCTAATTAATTAGAGTAGAAGCTTAGTTTCGCAAATTATCAGGCAATATAAATATTGTCAATAGGATAAAATCAGTCCAGATCTACCAGGATAGCCTCTCCGTTCAGTTGTACCGGAAAGGTTGCCAGTACGAATCCGGGATGCTCGGCGCAGTGACCGTCAACCAAGTTAAAACGGTAGCCGTGTCGTGGGCAGTAAAGAGCGCCATTCTTAACTATTGCTGCAGTCAGCGGACTCCCTTGATGCGGGCACTCATTCTCGACGGCATAAATTTTTCCTTTGAGGTTGACCAGCAATATCTCTTTGCCAGAGAGCGATACGACCTTTTTCCCGGAATCGGGCAGTTCACATATTCTCACACCAGAGTCCATAAGTTGTCTCCTTTCATTGTAGCATGCGTGAACCTACCCGAAAAACGATAACGCAGTCAATGGTTCATATCTCCTTTGCAACAAATTTTCTTGCAAATAATATCTATTAGGAGGATAATCAAGCCTAAAGGTTTGCGTGTTTTTTATAGTAAATAAGGAGGTGGATCCAATGCAAGCGGTTATGGCGGCTCTTTCGCCCAACAGTGTTTTAGCATCTCCAGATCAGGTGAACCAGCAGATTAAAGGTGATCTTCAGGCTTCGGTACCACAAGTCGCACAGAACGCGCAAAAAACTGCAAAGATTGCGCAGACTGATACCATAACCATTTCAGCTCAAGCGTTGAAGATGGCGGATGATAAAAATGTTGCCGCAAACAAAGACTCCGCTGTAGCCGATGAAAAGGAGACTTTGAGGTTGGCTAACGATAAGGCTGATTCTGAGCAGAGGGAAGCTCAGAAAAATGCGGTGAAAGCATATGCAGCAGCTAGTGCAGCAGGTTAAGTAGACTGAAACCGGCAGACATGGCAAACAAAAAGAGGAAACCGGATTATACGGTTTCCTCTTTTTGTTCTCTTTCAAACGGTTAGTTTTGCTAACAGTTCAGGATTGTGCAGAGCCTCTCGCAAAGTACTTCGCAAGGCTTCAACCTGTCCAAAACCTTCAGGCTTTGAAATAAATCCACTTTTATATCTCAGGCGCAAACTTTTGCGCAGAGTGTCCGCAGCCGTTAGCGCCTTCTCGCCTGTTGGATCTACGCTAAGAAACCTTGAATCCTCCTGGTTATTCAGAAAATCTATAATCGCTTCTCTGGACATCTGCATGTACTCGTCCCGATCGGTTTCCGTCAACTGGTAACGCGACTTTTTGGAAAGCGCCTGAACGAGCTTTTGTAACCGTTCCATCCGCGACAGCACCATGATCGAATTAAAAATTTTCCTGTTGGTGCCAAAGGAGAAGATGGTGGTGCTCAACACATTGCGCAGCAGCACATCGTTGGCGCGCCTGTCAGCACGACAGACAATGCGTGCCAGTTCCCAGACATCCTTCTCGACAAATGCCTCAAAGCGCATCTCCCAATATGTATGTTTCATGGTCAGAGCTGGAAAGGAACGGATTATTTTATAGGGAACATAATAATTGTGGGCAATAGTATCCGCTGCCAGATGGCAGAGATACCCATACGCACAGGCTCTCTGGTGATCATTTTCAGCTTCTTTTAACAGAGTCCGCCCCATCCCCCAGCGATGACAGTTCAAGAGATAGTGGGTATATTTCTTTCCAAGAGTAATGTCAGGCGCGATGCAGCCATAGAGAAAATCCTTTGGGTGGAGTGCCAGAAGTGCCGCTATGTCACTTGACAACAGCCCGGGATTGGCAAGAATCTGGGTTCCCAACTGAAGATGAATACCTCCTCCCCAGGCAGATGCATCCGTTGGGATCAGGGTTGCCGCAATGGCGATGAGTAGAAATATCATGGAGTTCTTTCTTTTGACAGGTTCACCGCTTACTGCTAGATTGCGGGGGAGCTTATTGTACGCCATAGTCCACCCCCTTGCATAGAAAATTGACCGGCAGGAGTTACACCCGTGAAAACTTGTTCGAATCGCCATTCCACTCAATCCCTCATGTTTGCTTCACTTACAGCATATCTTCAGGATCTTCAAGAAAGCGGCGTAGATGGCATTCCGACTGAGTTGATGAAGGTGCCGGAAACAGTGATTGTTCCGCTACAAGCCGCACCCTTTTATCCGGTGGGTGAAAAAGATGTTACCAGTGATACTAATCTGCCTGCAAGCCTTGAGTCTCTTGAGTATATCAGAAAGAACCTGGGGGATTGTCAACGATGCAAGCTGGGAGCCACGAGAAAAAATCTGGTATTTGGCTCCGGCAATCCCAAAGCCAGACTCGTTTTCGTCGGCGAGGGACCTGGAGCCGATGAGGATGCTCAAGGGGAGCCATTTGTCGGAGATGCCGGGAAAATTTTGAACCGCATTATAGCTGCGATGGAGTTGAAACGCGAAGATGTGTATATCTGCAATGTGGTCAAATGCCGCCCGCCGCAGAACCGTCCGCCTGAAAGTGATGAAGTCATTGCCTGTTCACCCTTCCTTCTGCGCCAACTTCAGTCTGTCAAGCCCGAAGTGATCGTGGCACTTGGCACATCTGCAGCCCAGGCACTGCTGCAGACCAAAGTACCCATTTCAAAGCTGCGCAGCAAGTTTCACGATTATTCCGGAATACCCCTTATGCCGACCTATCACCCGTCATATCTGCTCCGCTCCGGCGGCAATTCTGACTCGTTCTGGAGCGTATGGGACGACATGACCCAGGTACTCCAGCTCCTCAAGCTACCGGTTCCGAATAAAAGCCGCAAGAGATAGATGTCAGGATTTATGCGGGATGATCGACTCTTTTTTCCGATAGACCATCCCCTGAAAAATGGCTACCGTATCACCCGCATCATCGGTAATCATTACTGAGTATGTGGCAAGCTTGGCATTTCGCGACAGCTCCCTCGCATCTGCGTAAAGAGTTCCTGCAAGAGCGGCCTTTACAAATGAGACACTGGTATTGATTCCCATGGCAAGAGTCCCGTGGGAGTTAGAGGCGACGGCAAAAGCAAAATCGGCTAGAGTAAAAATTGCTCCACCATGAACCGTCCTTGCCCCGTTAAAGTGGAACGCCTCAATCTTCATACAGGCTTTTGCCCAGCCAGGTCCCGCATCAACAAGTTCGATGCCTGAATGGCAGGCGAAGCGATCCTCTGTTGAAAAGAACTGTTTTAACTCTTGCATCTCCATATTCCTTTTATCTCATAATTTCCAAGCGGTCCTGAAAACGTATATACTGCCAATTAAGCTATTTTGTAATGCAGTTTTTTGCCATATCACCCAACAAAAGCTTTTTTTCGAGAAAAAATATCATGCCGACAACTAAACATCCTCCAGCAAAATATCAACCCAAAGGGCTTACTATCCTTCACGAGGACAGGGACATAATTGTCGTGGAAAAGCCGGGCGGCCTTCTGACGATTGGAACGGAACGTGACAAATCGCGCACAGCCCATTCTATTCTTAACGAGTATGTCCGTAAAGGTGATCCTCGCTCCCGCAATCGTGTCTACATCGTCCATCGCCTTGACCGCGAGACTTCCGGCATCCTGATCTTTGCAAAGAGCGAAACAGCCAAGATTTTTCTACAGGGTCATTGGCAGGAGACAGACAAACGATACCTTACGGTTGTATATGGCTTACTGACGAACAAATCGGGCACTATCAGCAGCTATCTGACCGAAAATAGCGCTCTCACCGTCTACTCCACAGAGGATCAGACCGCCGGGAAATTGTCCCTGACTGAGTACAGCATCCTGAAGGAGAGCATGGGGCTCAGCCTGCTGGAGATTAAGCTGTTGACCGGCCGCAAACACCAGATACGGGTGCATCTGTCGGAACAGGGGCATCCGGTCGTTGGAGACAAAAAATACGGCAAAACTCACGATGTCTACAGTGCACTGGCGCTTCATGCCAGATCAATTTCCTTCACGCACCCGGTCAACGGCAGGCGTATGTTCTTTGAAACCGGAATTCCGGAGTTTTTTACCCGGCTGATCGGCCCTATTGAGAAGCCGACAGAAAGAACGATTCATGGATAAAGCAGCCATCGTTCGGCTCATAACAGAGCAACTCACCTATGACCTGGCTCTCCAGCTCAAAGCGGCCATTACGGCGCACAGAGCCTCCACAGATTCAGAAAATATCCCGGACAACAAGTATGAGACACTTGCACTTGAGGCTTCCTACGTCGCCCAGGGTCAGGCAAACCGTGCCCAGGAAATTAGGCGGGCTCTGGAAGCCTATAAGCAGTTGACGCTTCAGCAGTTTGACAACCACAGCCCCATCCGCCTGACTGCGTTGGTTTCTCTTGCCGGTGATGACGACACTGCCAGAACCGTCTTTATCGGCCCGCAGGAGGGGGGATTGAAAGTAACCGATGGCCTGATCGAGATAGTGGTCATTACCCCCGCTTCACCGTTGGGGAGAAGCCTGATTGGTAAAACGGTTGGCGATATGGTAAGAATCGGCTCCGGCGGTAAGAAGCTTGAAATAATCACTGTCTGCTGACGCAGCCCGAGAAGAAGTGAAAGGGAGGTATAGTTGTGGCTCAGCCATGGAAAACCATTGAAAATATCATCACCGACGAAGGAGTCCTTGAGTTGCGCCAACGCGGCGAGCGTGATTTTTTGATCACCATCGGCTCACAGATACTTATGAACAGCCTGTCAAGCCGTTCAGAAGTGGCGCTTGGCCTGCTCGGCTGCGGCCATCTGAAGAGGAGCGATAACCCGCGAGTACTGGTAGGCGGTTTGGGTATGGGTTTTACGCTCAGGGCGGCGCTGGACACTCTGCCCTCTTCGGCGCAGGTTGTCGTGGCTGAATTGAACCCGGCAGTCCTCGAATGGTGTAAGGGACCTCTGGCAACACTCACAGAAAATGCCGTGGGCGATCCGCGCGTAACCGTGGAAATCGGTGACGTGGCTCGCCGCATCCGCACAACCGCCGAGAACGGCGGTGAGCCCCGCTTCGACGCAATTATTCTTGATCTGTATCGCGGCCCCCACGCAAAAACAGATCAGAGAGATGACCCGCTCTACGGCACTCGCGCCATCGAAAATATGCGGGCGGCTTTGAAACCGTGCGGCGTCATTGCCGTCTGGGGTGAAAACTATGACGAGAGCTTCGACAAGCGCCTGCGACAAGCCGGATTCACCGTAACAACCAAGCGCCCCGGTCGGGGAGGCTTCCGTCACGCGGTTTTTCTGGGGCGCCTGAACAGATAAAGACGCTATCTCACACTGCAGACATTCTGCTCTCTCGCCGCTTTGGTCTCATCCAGCCGTGAAATCGGCATCGTCAACGGCGCATCGTGAAGTGCCTGCGGATTACTCTCCGCAGTTCTGGCCGCTTCTATCATCACCTCAATAAAGGCATCCATTGTTGCCTTGCTCTCAGTCTCGGTCGGCTCTATCATAATCGCTTCCTTGACGATCATCGGGAAATAGACAGTTGGCGGATGATAGCCCCTGTCTATCAGGAACTTGGCAATATCGATAGCATGAACGCCATGCTCCATCTGTTTTGAAGCTGAAAAGACGACCTCGTGCATGCAGGTCATGTCATACGGGAGATCGTAATATCCTTTTAGCTTTTCCTTGATGTAATTGGCATTCAATACCGCCTGTTCGGAGACCTGTATCAACCCTTCACGACCGAGCATGATGATATAGGCATACGCCTTAGCCATCACCCCGAAGTTGCCGAAGAAGTTAGCCGTACGGCCGATTGATCCCTGGTTGGCTGTCTCAAGTAGCAGTCTGCCGTCACCGTTCTTGATGATTCGCGGCTGCGGCAGAAACGGAATCAGCGCTTTTTTAACGCCCACCGGCCCGGAACCTGGACCGCCGCCGCCATGAGGGGTGCCGAAGGTTTTATGCAGATTGACGTGAATAACATCAAAGCCGACATCGCCTGGCTTGACCTTGCCCATAATGGCGTTCAGATTGGCGCCATCGTAATACATCAGCGCATCAAAACTGTGAGCAATATCGCTGATCTCCTTGATATGCGGGTTGAACAGGCCGAGCGTATTGGGGCAGGTCATCATAACCGCCGCCACTTCGTCGCTCATAGTTTTTTTGAACAGCTCCAGATCCATATCGCCATACGGCGCTGTCGGCACGGTGATGATTTCGTAGCCGGCTATTGCCGCCGAGGCTGGATTGGTGCCGTGAGATGAATCAGGGACAACCACATACTTCTTTTTGGCCCTGTTCCCCTTTGCCGCGTGGTAGGCGGCAATCAGCATGATTCCGGTCATTTCTCCATGCGCGCCGGCCAGAGGCTGAGTAGTGACTTCGTCCATGCCGGTAATGTCGGCCAGCAGTTGTCCCAGATCGTACAACATCCCAAGTGTTCCCTGACAGAACTCCACCCCACCCGGCAGGAGTGCCGTCATCGGATGGAACGGGGCAAACAGTGCCGCTGAGTTCTCCAGTACCTTGGCGTTGTACTTCATGGTACAGGAGCCGAGTGGATAGAAGTTGGTGTCTACCGAAAAATTGCGGCGGGACAGATTGGTAAAATGTCGCACCAGGTCGAGCTCGGAAACCTCCGCCAGAGCGGCTTTTTCGGCACGAAGCAGTGCGCCTGGGAGAGCTGCGGCGGCAGGAACATCCGATGCCGGCAGCTTGACGCCGCGACGGCCAGAGGTGGATTGTTCGTAGATCAGTTGCATATATTATTCTCCTTTATATTTAGAACCTCACATCGGCGAGCTCAGTTTTGAGGGCATCAACCAGCTGATCGATCTTCTTCTTCGTCCGTTTCTCCGTCACAGTTACCACCATACAGCTCTCCAACCCTGAGTAATACTGACCCAGCGGCACACCGGCAGCGATGCCCTTTTTGAGCAAACCGCTAACAACGTCGTCGGCATTTTTCGGAAGGACAATGGTGAACTCGTTAAAAGTTACCGCAGATTGCAGCACGGATACTCCGGGAATTTCCGCAAATAAAGACTTGGCATATTCTGCCTTGTCCCTGTTCAATCGCGCAAGTTCGGCCAGTCCCTCTTTCCCCACGGAAGAGAGGAAGATCAAGCCGCGAAGGGCGCAGAGCCCCTGATTGCTGCAGATATTTGAGGTGGCCTTGTGTCGCTTGATATGCTGTTCACGAGCCTGCAGCGTCAGCACAAAGCCGCGTTTGCCGTTTCGATCCACGGTCTCGCCGACAATACGCCCCGGCATGTTGCGGATAAAGGTTTTTTTGGCAGCAATGAAGCCGAAAGAAGGGCCGCCGAAAGAGAGAGGGTTACCGAGACTCTGACCATCGCCCACGGCGATATCAATGCCGATCTCGCCGGGAGATTTCAATATTCCGAGAGAAATCGGATAGACCGAGCCTATGAGGAGCGCCCCGACGCTATGAACCTGGTTCGCGAGTGCGCTGAAATCCTCAATGCTGCCAAAAAAATTGGGGTTTTGAATCAGTACGCCAGCGACAGTGTCATCAAGTACGTCAGCTATTAGGCTCCGGTTAAGCAGGCCGTCCAGTGGCGCAATCTCAACAACTTCTACATCCAGGTTGAAAAGGTAGGTTTTCAGTACCTCTCGGGAAAACGGGCTCACACAGCCGTCAAGAACAATTTTGTTCCGACCGGTCACGCGCAGTGCCATCATGGCGGCCTCGGCACAGGCGGTACCGCCGTCGTAGAGCGAGGCGTTTGAGACATCAAGCCCGGTAAGACGGCAGATTGCGGTCTGGTATTCAAACAGCGCCTGCAACGTACCCTGAGAGCATTCCGGCTGATAGGGGGTATATGCTGTATAGAATTCGGAACGATTGGCGAGATGATCCACAACGGAGGGAATGATGTGATCGTAAAATCCGCCGCCGATGAAGTGAGTTATCCCCTGTACGTTTTCTCCGGCAATCTCCTGCATCCTGCTGAATGTTTCAAACTCGGACATACCGGGGGGGATATTTAACGTTTTGGCTCGCAGTTCCGTGGGGATCGGTGCGAAAAGATCTTCAACGCTGGCCGCGCCGATGGCGGAGAGCATTTCTGCGATCTCTTCCGGCGTATGGGGGCAGTAGTGGCTGTCGTTCATAAATAGTCTCCCTACAAGGTTTTTAGGTAGTCGTAATACTGTTCTTGTGTCATGAGGTTCTTTAATTCTACCTCATCGGCGATTTCAATCTGTGCCATCCAGGCGGCATCTTCGGCGCTTTCGTTGACAACCTCGGGGGCGGTCTCCAGAGATTCATTTACTTTGAGCACCTTGCCTGAAAGCGGGCTATAGATATCGCTGGCAGCCTTGACCGATTCGATGCTTCCCAGTACGCCGAACTGCGTGACGACTGTGCCGATCTTCGGCAGCTCCACAAAAGTGATATCACCCAGCTCATGCGCAGCATGATCGCTGATACCGATAGTTCCCACGTTTCCTGCCACTTTTACCCACTCGTGTTCTTTGGTGAAATACATGCTCATTTTTTCATTCCTCCTTTTATTGATTTGAATAAAAAACAAAAATCAAAGGCAATAGAACGCGGAAAATGCGGATTTAACGGATTAAAACGGATTTTATTGCTTATAGATCCGCCATTTCCAGCCTTTTCAGATTTGATCCGCGTTCCATGCTTTTAGTTTCAGTTGCGTACCGAGCCATCCTTGAAAAACGGCAGCTCGCAGACCGTCGCCTCCATGCTGACCCGTTCGTGGCTGATGGTCAGCGGCGTACCGATGGTCGTCAGCTCCGGTTTGACAAAGCCGATGCCGACGCCTCTGCCGAGAATCGGCGAAAAGACACCACTGGTGACATTTCCGACGACCTTCCCTGTAGAGCAGATGTCATAATGGTGGCGAGGCGACCGGCGACCGGTCACCTCGAAAGCTATTTTTTTACGGGCGACACCCTGCTCCTTCAGTCGCAACAGCGCCTCCTTACCGATAAAGGCTTTATCGAAATTGACAAAACACTCCAGACCCGCTTCAAGAGGCGTGGTCTCCTCATCGATATCACTGCCGTAGAGTGAATAACCGACTTCAAGACGCAGTACGTCACGTGCCCCTAAGCCGGCGGGCTTGACCCGTTCATCTGTCAGCAGCAGATCCCACAGTTCGCAGACTTTTTCCGCCGGAATGAATATTTCATACCCGAGTTCACCGGTATAGCCTGTGCGGCTGACAATTGCTTCGACACCAAGAATATTCATTGTGATAAATTTGAAATAGGGGATCGTGGCGACCTCCTCCCCGAAGAGAGCAACCATAACGTCGCGGGAGAGCGGTCCCTGAAGATCGAGCTTGCCGGTAGCAGCGGTAATGTCGGTAAATACGCCGCCATGCAGACGCCCCTTGATGGCGGCAAAATCCTTGGGAGCAGTGGCGGCATTGACCACAATCATGACTTTGTCAACGGCTATGCGAAATATAATCAGATCATCAATGATCCCCCCCTGCTCATTGAGAATGAACCCGTAGCGTGAACGCCCCAGAGGAATGGACTTAACGGAGAAAGTGAAGATATCCTCAAGGCCTGCGTCATCAAAATCCCCCTCAAAGATAAACTCACCCATGTGGCAGATATCGAAGAGCGAGGCCTTGGTGCGGCACCAGTTATGCTCAGCAATAATGCCTTCATATTGAATCGGCATATCCCATCCACCAAAAGGGGCCATAAGAGCATTCAAGGCGCGGTGACGGCTACAGATCGGTGTTGCTTGCAGTTGTTCTTCCATTGTCAGATATCCTCCTAGATATTGATCATATATTTTCTTTTGGGAGATACATTTTTGTTGAAGATGGAAATATGGAGGTTCCTATCGCTCAGATGTAGCAATTATTACTCTCGCCCGATTGGCGGCCCTGCATTTATGCCAGATTTTAGAATATCTTCAGCTTCCAGTGGTTTTAACTTATTTATCTGTTCTTTGCTATAACCAAGTGCCGTTAGATCGGCTTCCTCCTGTAACGTAATCATGAATTTTACACTTGCAGATTTTGAACCTACTGATTCCAATGACTTATATATGTTATCGAGGGCGGTGAGTGCATTTAAATCGAACAGCGCTGTATCAAAAACGAAATCTTCGACGTTGTTGTCGAATGGCATTTCCGTTGTCTCCGTTTCTACTTCTTCATGCTTCTTCACTAACGATTATTACCATAAGCTGTATTTGAAAAATCACCATCAGGTGCAAGTATGCCTGGAGGGTCTTTGAAGTACATCCAGGCTGTATATCGATTCTCCCCCACTATAACTTGTATCTCTCGGCGTTCATAATGCCTTGGGTGTCCTTCCATTTTATCCAGCACTGTCAGCGTAGCACTATCTATCCCGAAAAGTTCACCAACAATCGGATATCTTGGTTCAAAACTGGTGACGTAAGGATACCCGCTTACAAGATACATGGAATAGTTTTCAGATGTTTTCCCGGCACCATAACTATTTGCATCTTTCAAGAGATGATGATTGGAATGTCCTGAACGAAGTGTTCCATATACAAATATCAAATGTTTTGACTCCATGTTACCCCCTATGGACATCGGTATAAAAAACAATATGCAGAAAAGTTTCTCGAATTTCCAGATTATTTCGCAGACAGCTTTTCAAAATCAAAAATTGAGTATATATTTTCGAAAATATTTACCGCAAGGAGCTTTAAATGAGCGAACAGAACACAGGGAAAATATCCGCTGCAGTCCACAAAACAGGTCTTCTGCGACACTTCATCAAAATATTGATGTTCGTGGATCTGCCGATAAGGCAGAAGTTCCTGCTTTTTGCCTTAAGCACCTTTTTCTGGTTTTGTACGATATCGGCTGTCGCCATTATCTTTTTTTCGACGATACATTATCAATACTACCAGATCTCGGAGTATATTTCCCCATATCGCCAGGCGATTGACTCCGTAATTATCAAACTTGAAACTCTTAATCGAAACATACCGCCAAAGAATGAGTCAGTAAATATCGGCGGTTCTGCCGATTTTCCCGTTTTCCGCAAACAGTTAGATGCAATCCGGTTAACACTTACAGAGCTTAGTCTGCGACAAACAAAAATGCAATCTGACAGAACCATTGTTGAATTGATTCTCCAGAATATGGCAAAACCGAACCCTGAGTGGCTGGTCTATATGCAGGGTATGTCGGCACTTATTGATCAGATAGAAAAGTCGCTGGGGGGGGGATCGCATAAGTTGCAGAAGTCTGAGCCAAGCCCGAAAGGGTCGTCCGAACCTCAAAATGCGGCGCTATCAGACGTTCATACTCAGATTGCAGGAGCCATTGCCCTCTCAAACAGGTATCTCGAACAACTCTCATCAGGATACACAGCCCTTAACAGCCAGATCTACAGTAACATCAAAAGCCCTGTCCACACAATAATCGGCCTGCTGATTACTGCCACCATTCTACTGGTTCTTTTCACCTACTGGATCATTGTAGCCTTCTACACCCCGATCAAGACTATCATCAACCAGATTGAATCATTAAGCACCGGCGATTTTGATATAGCTAAAAAAGTTTCTATCGACTCCATGGATGAAATCGGAGAACTCTCCCACAATTTCAACTCTCTTACAGAGTCTCTTTACAGCATGACGATCTTCAAAAAAGTAATCGAGGAGGACACGTCGCTTGCAGATGTCTACCGCCGTCTCGGAAGGGTTTTTTCTGACAAATTCGGAATTGAGCAGTACATGATCTACGAGGTGAATACCTCGTTGAAAGCAATGTCTGCCGCCTACCCGCCGCTTATCGGCGGTATGAAACTCCACTGTCATGACGATATACTGACCGATTGCACTCTTTGCCGCGCAGTCAAGACAGGTCACAACATATCATCATTCCGATTCGAGAGTATCTGCCGCTATTTTAATTCGGAGGATGGAGTCGGCCATTACTGTGTGCCGATGATGCTGGGGGGGCACACAGGCGGCGTAGTGCAGTTCCGTTTTGCTATCACGAGAGATGATTCGTCACTGTCAACCGAAGATGCCTCAAGACTTTACAAGGCTGAAACTTACATCGACCAGTCACTTTCGGTACTTGAGGCCAAACGTTTGATGAAGACGCTTCAGGACTCCGCTCTGATCGATCCGATGACCGGGCTTTACAACCGCCGCTTCCTTCAGGAGCATACCCAGCAGATCATAAGCGCCGTACTACGCCGGAGTAAGCAGGTTGGCCTGCTGGTCTGCGACATCGACTACTTCAAGCAGGTGAACGACACTCATGGGCACGATGTCGGCGACCAGATGCTGAAGGAAACCTCCACCATCCTGAAAAATGCGGTTCGTGAAACCGACCTGGTGATACGTTTCGGCGGTGAGGAGTTTCTTGTTCTTCTACTCGACATTGAACCGGGTGGAGCAATGGATGTGGCAGAAAAGATCAGGAGAAAGATGGAGTCGTTCAAGCTTCGGACTGGGGACACCATACTACAGAAAACGATTTCAATCGGCATCAGCGAATTTCCCGCCGACACAGACGGATTCTGGCAGGCGATTAAATATGCTGATGTCGCACTGTACCAGGCCAAAGAGACAGGGAGAAACCGGGTGGTGCGTTTCCTCCCTGAAATGTGGAAACAGGACGGATTTTGAGACTAAGGCTACAGGTTTATTGGGATAAGCAAGCTTGACACATCCCCAACAAAACTGGTATGGTCGCTTAATTACAACTGTTGTACCGGATAGCAGATTTTGTCATCGCAAGCCCCGGAAAGATTTCGGGGCTTTTTTCGTACAACCAAAGAAAGAGGAGAATCATGGAGTTCCAATCGTTTAATTTTCACCCGGTAATCGCAGCGCGTATCATAGAGGTCGGCTATACAACACCTACTCCCATCCAGCAGCAGGCAATACCGACCGTCATGCAGGGACGCGATGTCATGGGCCTGGCCCAGACCGGCACCGGCAAGACGGCGGTTTTTGCACTGCCTATCCTGAACCGTCTGATGGAAGGGGCTCGCGGTAGGGTGCGGGCATTGGTCGTCGCCCCAACCCGTGAGTTGGCCGAGCAGATCCATGAAGCGTTCGTAACTCTGGGGAAACGGACCCGTCTCAGAAGCGTTACCGTTTACGGTGGCGTTAATGTTAATCCGCAGATTCAGGCGCTGAAGGTAGGCGTTGAAATTGTGGTCGCCTGCCCGGGACGCCTGCTCGACCTAATCGGCCAAGGGAGCATAGACCTGTCACACCTCGAAGTACTGGTGCTGGACGAAGCGGATCAGATGTTTGACATGGGCTTTCTCCCCGATATCCGCCGGATACTTGGCCACATTCCTGCCAAACGCCAGACTCTGCTGTTCTCGGCCACCATGCCGCCCGATATCAATAAACTTGCCAGCGACATTTTGACTGATCCTGTTACCGTCAAGGTAGGCAATACCGCACCGCCGGTTACCGTATCCCACGCCCTCTATCCGGTGGAGCAGCACCTGAAAACCGGACTGCTCCTTGAACTGCTGAAGCATACCGATACCGATTCGGTTCTGATTTTTACCCGCACCAAACACCGCGCCAAACGCCTGGGCGAACAGTTGGAGAATGCCGGCTACAAAGCCGCCTCACTTCAGGGCAATCTCTCCCAGAATCGCCGTCAGGCAGCGCTGGACGGGTTCCGAGACGGCACCTACCAGATCCTTGTGGCAACCGATATTGCTGCGCGCGGCATCGATGTAAGCCAGATATCGCATGTCGTCAACTATGATATTCCGGACACCCCGGAGGCGTATGTTCACCGGATCGGTCGTACCGGTCGTGCGGCAAAGACCGGCGATGCATTCACCATGGTCTGCAGCGAGGATACGATCATGGTGCGAACTATTGAAAAAAAACTGGGTGCTCAGTTGGAGCGTCGCACGGTAGAAGGCTTTGACTACAGCGTGCCCGCCCCTAAAAAAGACGCTGAATTTGCCCGCCCTCCGCGCGAGCCCAGGCCAACCCGTAAACCGGCCGATGCAAGGAAAGGTCCCGGTTCCTCTGTCAATCCGTTTAAAACCGATCATCCCGGCAGCAAACCTTCAAGCCGTCCGCAGCAGACACGACCCGGTGCAGCGGGTGGTCCGGCTAAAACCGTATTTAACAGTTCACGACGGGGGAAATAATCTTTTCATTGATGAACGGGGAAACGCTACATGGGAATTTCAAAATATCCTTCTGTTGTTACCATGCCGGAATCCAAAAAACCGTACCCCTCCATTCTTACCTTCCTCTGTAACAGATTCCCCGCTGTTTCCCCGAAGGCATGGGAAAAACGTATTTCTGAGGGTAAAGTCCTTGATGAATCTGCTCAACAGATAACATTAGATGCTGAATATGCTCCCAAGAAGCGCATTTTTTATTTCCGTGAAGTCGCCACAGAACCTCTCATTCCTTTTTCAGAAAGCATCCTGTTTAGTGATGACGAAATACTGGTTGCCTGTAAACCGCATTTTCTTCCGGTAACTCCTGGGGGAAAATATGTTGATGAATGTCTATTGAACCGTCTGCGCCGTAGTACCGGAATTGAAGATCTGACACCACTCCACCGTATTGACCGCGAGACAGCTGGTCTCGTACTTTTTTCCGTCAACAAAAAAACCCGGGGAATTTACTCTGCCCTTTTTATGAATGGCCTTGTTGAAAAAACCTATCAGGCGCTCTCAAGTTGCCTGCCGAATGAGCGGATATTCTCATGGCAGGTTGAGAACAGAATAGAGCCGGGTGAGCCGCGCTTCCGGATGAAAGTTACGCCCGGCATGGCAAACGCCCGCTCCAGCATCACTCTGGCTGAGATTAAGGGAGAAAAAGCCCGCTTCATCCTGAATCCGCACACCGGGAAAACCCATCAGTTGCGGCTTCAAATGAGCGGCCTCGGCTTTGGCATCCTGAATGACCGTTTATATCCGGAACTACAGGACGAACGCGAAGACGACTTTGCCACACCGCTCCAACTCATCGCCACAGAGTTGCGTTTTACCGATCCTCTCTCCGGCAGACAGCAAAAGTTTCGCTCCGAGCGGCAGTTGGCATGGTGACACGGCGGGCAATGCATTGAAGACACTCTTCTGTTTCCACCACCCATTTTGCAAGTCCTGCGCATTTCAACTTGACTCCGATTCTGCATGACCTATACTCTGCCGTAAAATAAATGTATCGGGGAAATCACCTGATTACCATGCCAAACTATCCTACCCACCTCATTGCGTGCCATGAATGTGATCTGTTGCAGCGAGAAATCGATTTACCACTGGGCGGGGAAGCTCATTGCCCTCGGTGCGGCGCAATGCTGTACCGCAGTTCGCCCGGTACGCTCGACAATACACTTGCGTTTGCGCTGGCGGCAGCTTTACTTCTTGTCATAGCCAATGCCTATCCTATCCTCGGCATCGATATTCAGGGTAACACAAACGCGACCCATCTTTTTGGCGCTGTTCGATATCTCTGGAATCATGAAATGCATCTTCTCTCTGTCTTGGTCGGTGTCACCACCATGATAATCCCTGCTCTTGAGATTGCCATGATGCTCTATCTTCTGCTGCCGTTGCGGTTAAGTATCGTTCCAGCCGGTACCCCCTTCATCCTGCGGACTTTGCACAGTATCAAGCCGTGGGGCATGATTGAAGTGTTCATGTTGGGTATACTCGTGTCACTGGTTAAACTGAAAGATGACGCAGCCATCATTCCCGGCGTGGCTCTCTGGTCGTTTGGCGGCTTGACACTGATGCTTGCCGCTGTAGCCTCCTCATTCAATCCGCGGGATGTCTGGCATAAAATCGGCACTGAATCCGGCAGAGAGCAGCAGCATGAGTAACCTGTGGATTACAGCAGCTGAGCAGGGTCTTTGTTCATGTCATGTCTGTGGTCTGCTGTCAAAGAGTCATCAGGCCAATCTTTCCGGGTTCTGCCCACGATGTGGAAACCGACTCCATCTGCGTAAAAATGACAGTGTGGTCCGCTGCTGGGCGTTCCTTATATCTGCATACATTCTCTATATCCCGGCGAATTTACTGACGATTATGGAAACCGGGTCCCTTTTCAAGCACCGCAAAGACACCATAATGAGCGGTGTCGTTCATTTGTGGAAGACCGGCTTTGAAGGAATCGCAGCAATCGTATTTATTGCCAGTATCATGGTACCTTTATTCAAATTAATCGTCCTCACCCTGCTGCTGGTTTCAGTACAGCGACGCTCGATGTGGCTCATCAGGCAGCGGACATGGCTATATCGAGTGGTGGAATTGGTCGGTCGCTGGTCTATGCTGGACATCTATGTTGTGACCATACTGGCAGCAGTCGTGCAGATTCAATCTCTGGCCACGGTTACTGCAGGCCCAGGAGCCATAGCCTTTGGTGCCGTAGTAGTTCTTACCATGTTCAGTGCACTATATTTTGATCCCCGCCTTATCTGGGATCCACTCCAAAAAAAGAGAACCACATGACCAACGAATCTCAACATTCCGACTTTTCAGCAATCCCCGAAGCGGTATTTCAACCTCGCCGGCGCCGTCGTCTCCAACTGGTCTGGATTATCCCGATCATCTCTATTATTATCGGCACTTCGCTGGCGGTAAAGTCCTATCTGGAGCGTGGCACTATTATCACCATTACCTTCCTGAACGGAGAGGGGTTGTTACCGGGCAAAACAAAAATAAAGTATAAGGAGGTCGAGATCGGCGAAGTTAAAGGCATTGCCATTGCCAAGGACAGATCGCATGTGGTGGTCACTGCCGAATTAGCCCCTGATGCAGAGGCTCTTCTGGCTGATGACACTCGCTTTTGGGTTGTACGCGCCCGGATAACAGGTGGAAGTATTTCTGGTCTTGGGACGCTGATGGGCGGAACCTACATCGGGGTTGATGCGGGCAAATCTCCCGTTCAAAAGGTTGCCTTCAATGGACTTGATCGACCACCGGTAGTTACTATGGACGTGCCGGGGCGGCAGTTTGTTCTCCGAGCGAAAAACATCGGCTCGCTGGATATCGCCTCACCACTCCTGTACCGCCGCATACAAGTAGGCGAGGTATTGGCATACGAACTGGACAAAGATGGCACCGGAGTAACGCTCAACGTGTTTGTCCGTGCCCCCTTTGATCAATTTGTCAAAACAAACACAAGTTTCTGGCAGGCTAGCGGAGTTGATGTGACGCTTGATGCCGGCGGTATCAAAGTTAATACGGAATCAATGCTCTCTATTCTGCTGGGGGGCATTGCCTTCCAAACGCCGGAGGAGCGGAATGAGACTCCTCCCGCCCCGTCAAATACCGTATTCACCCTGTTTTCCACCAGGGAGGAGGCTGTAAAACGTCCTGACACCGTTGTCGAAAATTATGTCCTGATTTTCAAGGAGTCGGTTCGTGGTCTGCCGATTGGCGCCCCGGTTGATCTTCGAGGGGTTGCTGTCGGTGAAGTCAGTAAAATTAATGTGGAGCTTGACCCGCGCCGCAATAAGTTTTCAATGCCGGTCGAAATCAAGTTTTATCCCGAGCGGCTGCGTGCCCGTTATCGTTCGGAATCCCGGAAGGGGACGTCAACAGATTCTCGTACCCTGCTGAATTCACTGGTTGAACACGGTTTCCGCGCTCAGCTCAGAAGCGAAAATCTGGTGACTGGCCAGATGTATGTCGCCCTTGATTTCTTCCCCAAAGCTCCTGTGGAAAAAATCAACTGGGATAAGCAGATTCCCGAATTTCCAACCATTGCCGGAAATATGGAGCAGTTTCAGACCTCGCTCATGCAAATAGTGCAGAAAATCGACAAGCTGCCCCTTGAGGAACTTGCCGGCGATGCCACCCAGACAATAAAGACCCTTGAAGCGACACTGAAGGGGGCGGATCAACTGCTAAGAAATGTTGATGCCGTCATCGTTCCGGAAGCTCGTTCCGTACTGACCGATGTACGTAATTCTCTGGAGGATGTGCGCAAAACCCTTGGCGACGCTCGCAAAACTCTGGGTGGCGCGCAGCAGACCCTCTCTGCCGAAGCTCCGCTCCAGAAAGATCTGCGTGAGGCGCTGCGGGAAATGAACCGGGCGGCTCAATCGTTGCGGGGGCTGGGAGACTACCTGGAACGACACCCGGAATCACTGATCTGGGGTAAAAAGGAGGAGCCACGATGAGGCAGGCCATCTGTTTTGCGCTTCTATGCAGCCTGGTTTTATCTTTTACGACCGGCTGCAGCCAAGCACCGCGAATAACATACTACTCTTTTGAGTCGACCGCGAAACCTGCGGCAGTGACACCACCAACAGCAGTGGCTAAAAAAGAGAGACCGTCCGTATCGCTTGAATCGGTGACTGTGCCGGAGTTGGTAGACCGTCTGCAGCTTGTTCAGCGCATCAACGCCGCCCGGATAGATATTCTCGAATTCCACCGCTGGGCCGAACCGTTGAAGAGCGGTATTGCACGACGTCTGGCGGATAATCTGTCACAGGCACTCGAATCGGACCGGGTTTCGATATATCCTCATAACATTGGCAGCGATGCTGAATATCGGGTTTTTGTAGATTTTCACTGTTTTGAGTTTGACGGTTCCGCCGTTACAGTTGATGCGCAGTGGGGTATCAGGAGTCGGCATGATGGCAGACTGAGAGAGGGGAGGGTGCAGAGCCGCCTGCCAACCGGCACAGAAGGGTATGAAGCCGCCGTCACAACATTTGGCCGTGCCCTGGCGGCGGTAAGTGACGCCATCTCCCGGTCGCTTCAATCAGAGTGGGCTGCATCATCCGGGGAAAATAAATCACTTCCAAAGACAAACCTAACCCCTCTAAATCTCCCCTTATAAGGGGAGACTTCAAAGCTTACCCCCTGATAAGGGGGGATTGAGGGGGTTGGTTTTGGAACTTTTTTTGCCTTTAGCGTGACGCAAAGTAAAAAGTGTAGACGACGCCCCTGCGCGCATATTTATTTGACGCTTCTCGAATTATCGTATATACAATAATTATGATCTGGAACAAAACTAAACGGCGCATTAACCTCGAAAAGCACCATTTTGATTTTGCCGATGCTGGACTTGTGCTATCAAATCCCTACCGTCTGGAGTTTGAAAGCGTTCGAAATGGATAAGTCAGGCGTCAGACATTTGCATATGTCATAGAGGTATTGACCGTGCTTACGGTTATTTGGGTGCCTGGCGAAAAACGGAGAGTCATTAGTTTCCGAAGAGCTCACAAACACGAAAGGGAGACTTACCATGCCTGGCTTGAAAAAGACTTCACAGACTGACTGGGAACGAGTACAGCATGACGCTGCCATTGATGCCCCTATTGCATACGATCCTGACACAGACCTTTACGATCCTAACGATCCGGTGCAGGTTGCAAACTATTTTGCATCCGCAAAGGTTGTGCGCAGACCCGGCAGACCGAAAGCAGAAACAACTAAGATACCAACAGCCATCCGTTTATCATCGGATGTAGTCGAATACTTCAAATCAACCGGGGCTGGTTGGCAGTCACGAATCGACGCCGCCCTGCGTGACTGGATGTCCGGCCATCCGCTGAAACGAGCATAGTCTGATTATTCGATGATACAATGCGTGAAACAAAAGGCGTATTTCTAGTTGGCGCGTCTACACTTTTTACTTTGTGTAATGTGTAGACGCGACCCCTCTGCGTAACTCAGGTTCGCCTTATGGTGTTATTCGCATATTAAAATGAGGAGTTCTATCCAGTGAGTGATATTTTCACGTTTCTAAACCAGAACTCTGGAGCAATACAGATTCTATTCTCAGGGCTAGTTACCTTTGCAACCGTAGTCTATGCAATTCTCACGTGGAGCCTTGTGCGAGAAACAACTCAAATGAGAAGAGCGCAGACAGATGCCAAGGTTATGGTTGGTGTAACTAGCCGAAAAGAAACCATTAGTTTTCTAGACTTTTACATCTTGAATGAAGGAATGGGAGCTGCTTACAACGTCAAATTTCAGGTTACTCATTTGAAGGCAGATAAAGGTGATGCATCAATTGTCGGAAGAATAAATGAGCTCGGGTTTGTTCAATCTGGACTTGACTACCTTTCTTCAAAACAAGAAATACGAACCTTCCTGACAAGCATGTTCGAAAACTTTGAAGAAAAAATTCTAACTACTATAAAAGTCGATGTGTCTTACCAAACTGGCGTCGGTAACGTTGTGAACGATGCTTATATAATAGATTTCTCGATATTTCGTGGGTTGCATCAACTAGGTGAGCCGGACTTATACAGAATTGCAAGGCAATGGAAAATATCGAAAAATGCGTTGATCACCTTAGCTCTGGCTGGTCAAAACTGCAAGTAATCACCCAGTCCAAGTCTGAGTACATCGAAGAGCGGCAAAAAGAAAGGGAAGACGCTCAGAGACATTTTGAGGAAGAAATAGCGAGAGAAAGCCTGGCCACACCTGGCAAAGAAGCATAACCGGGGGCAGTAGACGGACGGCTAAAACCGCCGCCGTTGCGCCCCCCGCACGATGAATAACAACTAAAGCGGAGGTAAAAATGAAAGGTAACACAAAATTAGAAATGCTGATTTTATTGGTAGTTTTTTTCATTGCGGTATGTTGCGGAGCCGCCGAAAATGCTGAGAGTGTTAAATCAATCAGCACATCCACACAGCAACCAACCCTGTTCAGTTTTTCTTCATCAACATTCACAGAAGTTGTACCAGTAGAAGGCGCAAATGCTGAAGAGTTGTATTTTCGCGCCAGAGAGTGGTTTTCAAGAGCATTCAAATCATCCAACAATGTTCTTCAAATGGATTCCAAAGAGAGGATGACTCTGATTGGAAAGGGTACGATTGAAATCCCTCCAGGTAGTTCTTTTGGGCCTTCAAAGGACGCAGCAGGTTTTGTTCACTTTACAATAGCGATATACCTCAAAGATGGTCGCTATAAATTTGAAGTTGCGGATGCTAAGCATGAAACATCATTTGCTCGTATCGTAAGTGCTGGATCCCTTTATAAATCAGAGGCTGATGGTAGCAGCGTTTGGTTTGGTAAACTCTCTGGTGGTGCTTTTGAATATATTAAAACTTATTCTGCGAATAAATTAGGATTGCTGATTGATAACCTCAAGCTTGATATGGTTAAGAGCGGTAGTCCAGCAAAGAAAGAAAATTGGTAAACAGTAGGAGTGCAAAAGGGACTGCAAAGGGGACGTAGTTAAATTGGTTAACTTGAAAAGCAACGTGTTGTCATTCTTGCTGGATTACAAGTTGCGACGTGGTTGAAATCAACACCAAAACCCGGTGGGCAATAAACCCTGCCCACCCTACCAAATCAAGTAAACCAAGTGTTTATGAGTGAGCAGGTGCAGGAATCACCCCGACGATATGCGGCGTAGCGGGTTTGAGCGAGGATAAAAACCTGAGCATTCCGCACGTGCGGAATTAATAGCTAACATACTAATTTTAAAGAATACAGCTTCAAAAACTGCCCAAATTTTTCAGTTAGTCAGTAGGTACAGTTGAACTGCAACTTTCCGAGGCGCTCCATGCATTACAATTTTGAATGGGATCAGCAAAAAGCAAAATCCAATCATCAAAAACATCGGGTAAGTTTTGAGCGTGCGGCGTCAATTTTTCTCGATCCAAATATGCTTGTCCAGTATGACGATGAACATAGCTCGGATGAGGAGCGTTGGGTCACAGTAGGTATTGATCACCGAGGAACTCTTTTGACAGTATGCCATACTTTTAAGGCGGAATCTGAATTGGCAGCGATGATACGGATATTCTCGGCACGGAAAGCAACTTCAAAAGAAACCACGCAATATAAGGAGTTATAACATGAAAGAGGAATATGATTTTTCAAAAGCTGAGCGGGGAAAATTTTATCGTCCCGATGCGACGTTGAATATTCCAATATATCTTGAACCTGAAAATTTTGTGTTTGTGGAAAAACTTGCAAAAAAAAAGCGGGCAGATATGTCCAAGATTGTAAATGATCTTATCCGTAGCGACATACAGATGGCCAGATTGCTGGCGTGAAAAACAGTATGAGAGGCGAAGGGGACGTTGTTGATTAGTTGCCTAGCTCCGCACTCAAACTATAAAGCAATAACGAAGGACGACTTTTTCTGGTGTGTTGGGCAACCTGGGTTATGTGCTAAGGAACTGAAATGGATGAGTTGTCAAAAATAGTCATAATCGCTGGTCCCAACGGTGCTGGGAAGACAACTTTTGCCCGTGAATTCCTTCCCAACGAGGCCAATTGTCCGATATTTATCAATGCTGACCTTATTGCGGCGGGGCTTTCACCATTTAACCCTGAAGCTGCTTCAGCTAGAGCGGGACGATTGTTGTTGGGAGAAATAGATGAAATGGTACGCTGTCGAAAGAACTTCTCATTTGAAACGACCTTGAGCGGGCGCGTCTATCTCCTCAAAATTCAGAAATGGCAAGCCTGTGGGTATCATGTCAAGCTTCTGTTCCTGAGCCTGCCCTCTGTTGAAGTGGCAGTTGCCAGGGTTGCCGCCCGGGTTGCGCAGGGTGGGCACAATATTCCAGAAAATATTATTCGGCGCAGATTTGATGCCGGTCTGCATAATTTTAGTGTACTCTATAAACCGCTTGTAAACGCGTGGATGCACTACGATAATTCGGGAAGCAAACCAGGAATAATTGGATGGGGTGAACGATCATGAAAAGAGCCTTGCCACAAGATACGGATTTGTTAGGTTCAATCAGCGCAATTAAAAGGGCTGCCAAAACTGCTTTAAAGCTGGCTCGCAAGACCCATACACCCTGCTATGTTGTCAAGGATGGCACTATAATCAACACTGCCGAGCGTCTAAAAAAGGTTGCTGAGAGTGACTGAGAAAACCGGAATATCCTGTAAGCCAGAGGAAAATCGTGTAGTAGGGAGTCTTAAGGAGCAGAGATGAGAGCGGCTATTCTTACGTTGAGCGACAAAGGGTCACGGGGCGAACGGGTTGATGAAAGTGGCCCGGCACTGACCGCCTGGCTGGAAGAACGAGGGGTAACTACCGTTCAGACACGTATCATAGCCGATGAGTTCACCGAAATTGTCGAGGTGCTGACGGAGTGGGCTGATGCCGATGTGGCCGATCTGATCCTGACAACCGGCGGCACCGGCGTTTCTCCGCGTGACATAACGCCTGAAGCAACCCTGCAGGTTGTGGAGCGGCTGATCCCCGGCCTTGGAGAGCTGATGCGCATCCGGAGCCTGGAGAAAACCATTATGGCTCCACTCTCCCGCGCCGTTGCCGGGATTCGCAAGCGATCGCTCATTATAAATCTCCCCGGCAGCCCGAAAGGTGCGCTTGAAAACCTTGAAGCTGTCTGGGCGACGATCGGCCATGCTGTTGAGAAGATCCGGGGCGGGCAGGAAGACTGCGGCGGTAGATTTGCAAAATAGAGTGATGGCGAATATATGAAGACGCCAAACGCGGCACGCATCGTAGGACCGGAAACGGTCCGGATGCTGGAGTTGGGTCACCCCTGGGTTATTGCCGATTCCTATACGCGAAAATGGCCGACCGGCATTTCCGGTCAGACGGTGGAACTATACGACAACAAAGGGCGTTTTCTGGCAACTGCCCTGCTTGATCCTCAAGACCGGATCATCGCGCGGGTACTGGATCGTAGGCGGATTCAGCTTGATCGTGCATGGCTGACCGGGAAACTACGGAGCGCCATCGAACTGCGCAGCAGCCATGCCACCTTGTGCGAGACCACCGCCTACCGTCTGGTCAATGCCGAGGGAGATGGTCTCCCAGGTCTGACTGTCGACCGTTATGGCGATTATCTGATGCTTCAGCTTTATACTCCCGCATGGCGACCGCACCTTCAACTGTTCACCCAGGTTTTGCAGGAACTCCTCTCCCCTCGCGGTATCTACGAAAAAAGTCGCCCACAGAAAACCCGCGAATTGGAAGCTGTCAGTGACAGTAAAAGTTACGGGCGCCTTCTGAGCGGAACCGCCGCTCCTTCACGCTTTGAAGTGCAGGAGAATGGCCTCACGTTTCTGGTGAGCCTTGAACAGGGGCTGAACACCGGGCTGTTCCTCGATCAGCGCCGCAACCGGAAAGATCTGATTGAACGGGCAAAAGGAAAGCGGCTGCTCAACCTGTTCTCCTACACCGGGGCTTTTTCAGTTGCAGCCGCAGCCGCTGGCGCTCAGCAGGTGACAAGCGTCGATGCCTCCCAAGGTTATAGTGACTGGGCTCGCGACAATTTTACTGCGAATCGCCTCAACCACAAACAGCATGAATTTATTGTCGGGGATTGTCTTGCAGTATTGGGCAAACTGGCGCAGAACGGAAAACTTTTCGATCTGATACTGATGGATCCCCCATCTTTTTCTACAACGGCCCAGAGCCGCTTTACCACTCGTGGCGGCACTTCGGATCTGCTGGCCGCTTCGCTACCGTTGCTGGCCAACAACGGACTAATGATCGCATCCTCTAACCACCAGAAAGTTGATGTTGCCGAATATCTCAAAGAGTTGCGGCGTGGAGCCATTAGGCTCTCGTGTGACCTGCGGGTTATTGCCCTGCTTGGACAGCCGGAAGACTTCCCCTATCCTGTGACTTTCCCGGAAGGGCGCTATCTTAAATACGCCGTTTGCGTGAAGTCGGAAAATGTGGCTGGCAATAGAACAGAGAGAGAGGAGATGAAATAATGCGCATTGGGCACGGTTACGACGTTCACCGCCTGGTTGAAGGGAGAAAACTGATTATCGGCGGGGTTGACATTCCGTGGGAAAAGGGGCTGCTCGGGCATTCAGACGCAGACGTGTTGCTCCATGCCATTGCTGACGCGATTCTGGGGGCGATCGGTGAAGGTGATATCGGCAGGCATTTTCCCGATACCGATCCGGCATACAAAGGGGCGGACAGCCTGAAACTTTTGGCTCAAGTTATGGAACTTGCGGCTGGAGAGGGATACCGCTTGGGCAATCTGGATGCTACCATCATCGCCCAACAGCCGAAGATGGCGCCACATATTCAGAGTATGCGGGAAAACATTGCGAAGGTGCTGCATGCTGATGTAAGCCGGGTCAATGTTAAGGCAACAACCGAGGAGGGTCTTGGTTTCAGCGGTGCCGGTGAGGGGATAGCGGCTCATGCAGTGTTGCTGATGGAAAAAATAAGCAATAGATGATGATTCGTAGGAGCCACGCATGAAGGAAGCCATGTTTTACGAGCGGGAGGGGGAAGGCAAAGTGCGCTGCGGCCTGTGCCGTTTTTGCTGCCTGATTAGTGACGGTGCCCGAGGTATCTGTGCTGTCCGCGAGAATCGCGGGGGTAAGTTGTACAGCATGGTCTACGGCAGTGTCTGCGCCGAAAGTGTAGATCCGATAGAGAAAAAACCGCTCTTCCACGTGATGCCTGGGAGCAGATCGTATTCAATTGCCACTATGGGATGCAACTTTCACTGTCACCACTGTCAGAATTACAGCATCTCCCAGGTTGTGCGTGATGCACCTGTCCAGGGGAGAGATGTGAGCCCACAAGAGATCGTTCAGCGGGCTCTGGAGAACTCTTGCAGCTCCATCTCCTACACCTACACTGAACCGACTATTTTTTTCGAGTTCGCGTACGATACAGCGCATCTGGCTCGTGAAGCAGGGCTGAAAAACATCTTCGTCACCAACGGCTACATCAGCAGAGAGGCGCTGGCAACGATAGCCCCTTTTCTGGATGCCGCCAATATTGATCTGAAGGGCTTTTCCGAGGGGTTCTATCGCGATATTGTCCACGCCAGCCTCTCCGAACTGCTCGATTCAATAGTCGAGTATCGCAAACAGGGGATCTGGATCGAACTGACCACTCTGATCATTCCGGGACTGAACGATTCGGACGCCGAACTGCTTGGAATTGCAGAGTTTATCGTTACCAATCTGGGGGCTGACACCCCCTGGCACGTATCCGCCTTCCATCCGACCTACAGATTAACCGACCGCCCCGGAACTCCCGTTGAAACCCTGCGAAAGGCTCGTCAGATCGGCATTGCCGCCGGGTTACGCTATGTTTACGAAGGTAACAGGCCGGGTGAGGGGGGCGAAAACACATATTGTCCCGGCTGCTCGCTCCCGCTGATCAAGCGCTACGGTTTCAGAATCAGCAGCAACAAAGTTCTGAACGGCTCCTGCCCGGAGTGCGGTACCGCAATAGCCGGCATCGGCTTGTAATTGCCGTTAATTGCCTTCGCTTTGCGCCTTAAGCGCTTCCATCTGATAATAGGCTCGCAACGCATCGGTGATCTCGGCAATATCGCCTGTCATTATGGAATCGAGGCGGTACAGCGTCAGGCCGATGCGATGATCGGTCATGCGCCCCTGCGGGAAGTTGTAGGTGCGGATCCGTTCGCTCCGGTCGCCTGAGCCGACCTGCTGTTTGCGATCTGCGGCCATTTTTGAATCCTGCGCCTGCCGGATCGTGTCAAGAATGCGCGTTTTCAAAACCTTCATGGCTGTGGCGCGGTTCTTGATCTGGCTCCGCTCCTCCTGGCAGGCAACAACGGTGCCGGTCGGCAGGTGGGTGATGCGCACCGCCGAGTCGGTTGTATTGACGTGCTGACCACCGGCACCGGAAGAGCGATAGACATCGATCTTCAGATCATCCGGGCGGATGTCGATATCGACATCTTCAGCTTCCGCCATGATTGCCACGGTGCAGGCGCTGGTGTGGATTCGCCCCTGTGCCTCGGTTTCGGGAACTCGTTGCACGCGATGAGTACCAGATTCGTACTTGAGTTTTGCGAACACGCCGGTTCCCTCAACGGCGGCAATGATCTCCTTGTAACCGCCCCGCTCCGACTCCGACGCCGAGACTATCTCAACCTTCCAGCGGTTTGCGTCAGCGTAGCGCGAATACATGCGGAACAGGTCTCCGGCAAAAAGGGCTGACTCGTCTCCGCCGGTTCCGGCGCGAATCTCCAGGATGACGCTCTTGTCGTCGTTCGGATCCTTGGGGAGCAGCAACAGGCGGATATCCGCATCAAGCCGCTCTTTTTCCTCTTCCAGAGATTTCAACTCATCCTCGGCCATCTCTTTCATGTCTGGATCGGCCAGCAGTTCCCTGTTGTCGGAAATATCGACCAGCACTTTCCGGTAACGACGGTAGGCGGCTACCAGTTCGCTCAAATCGGAATGTTCGCGGGAGAGTTTGCGGAACTCAGGCTGATTGGAAATAACCGACGGATCCGACAGCAGCGCCTCCAGTTCCTGATAGCGCCGCTCCAGTTCTTCTATCTTGTCCATCATAATCGTCCCTTTGTAAAATTTATCGCTTCATTTAGCTTGATCGCTCCGGTATAAACCGCCTTGCCAGTGATAACTCCGGTTACACCGCTCGCCTCAATAGCCATAAGGTTCTCAATATCTTTAAGCGAAGAAACGCCACCAGAGGCAATAACCGGGATAGAAACGGCTTCTGCAAGTGCTTTGGTAGCTTCAAGATTCGGTCCCTGGAGCATACCATCACGGCTGATATCGGTGTAGATGATGGCAGAAACGCCAAAACCTTCAAACTTTCCTGCAAGATCTACGGCAGTAATGTCGGTCAGTTCAGCCCACCCCTGCACGGCAACCATGCCATTTTTAGCATCAATACCGACGACGATCTGTCCAGGAAATTTTGAACAAGCCTCCCGAACAAGTTCCGGATTGCGCTGCGCTGCTGTGCCGATGATCACGCGGGAAAGCCCCAGTGACAGGTACGCCTCGATTGTGGCAATGTCACGAATCCCCCCACCCAGTTGCGCCGGGATGGTGATAGCTTTCAGTATGGTCTCAATGGCGTCCCTGTTTTTTGGCTGGCCTGCAAAGGCGCCATCAAGATCGACAATATGCAGCAGTTCAGCGCCCTGATCCTGCCAGACACGAGCCTGGGCGGCGGGGTTGTCACTGAAGACTGTATCTTTATCCATCAGCCCCTGTTCAAGGCGGACGCATTTTCCTTCTTTCAAATCAATGGCGGGAATAACTATCATTATGAATCCTTTCAGAATCCGTCTATTTGTTAGAAACGTGGCCCCATCGGTGAAGCGCCGACTCCGCCCTTCTTCGTATCTCCTCCGACCTGCTCGATGATAACCTCATCACCCTCTTTCAGACTGCTCTCGACCAATTCGATGCTGCTGTTATTGGCTATGCCGGTTTTGACCGGTGTCGCCACCGGCTTGCCATCCGTAAGCTGATAAACCTGCTGGCTCCGCTCCTTCCCTTTGACTGAGCCCCCCTTGCCGCCTCCAGCAGATCCACCCGCCATTGGGCGCTGGCCGGCTCCACTCTGTTCGCCGTTCTTCGCTTTAGAATCATCACCTTTTGATTTCGGCTTAAAGCGCAGAGCTGCCGGCGGCAGCTTGAGAACGGCATCCTTTTTTGCGACTTCAACAGACACATTTGCCGTCATACCAGGCTTCAGCTTCATGTCACTATTGTCAACGCTGACAACAACGACGTATGTGACCACATTCTGGGTAATGATCGGTGCATTGCGAATCTGGATGACGTTGCCACGGAAAGTCCGCTCCGGATAGGAGTCAACTGTGAAGCTGGCTTGCTGCTGAAGCCTGACACGGCTGATGTCGGCCTCATCAACACTGACCTCGATCTGCATCTTGGTCAGATCCTGCGCAATAGTGAACAGCGTTGGTGTCGAAAATGATGCGGCAACCGTCTGGCCGACATCAATAGCGCGGGAGATGACCACACCATCCACCGGGGAGCGGATGACAGAGTAGCGCAGGTTGGTTTTGGCCTGCATCAGCGAGCCTCGGCTCTGGGCGAGACTCCCTTCGGCTGCTTTAACTGCGGCTTTTGCCGATTGGAGAGCGGTTTCGCCAGCGTCAAAATCCCCCTGGGAGATGATTCCGCTACTCAGCATCTGTTTATTACGATTGAATGTCCGCTCGGCGTCTACCACTGCAACCCTGGCTTTCTGGAGGTTCGCCTCCGCACTGAAATAATTTCCCTGCGACTGCTCCACTGCAGCGTTGAAGAGAGACGGATCGATCTCGGCGATCGGCTCCCCTTTTTTTACCCGTGAGTTGAAATCAACGTGGAGCTTCTGGATCGTTCCTGATACCTGGGTACCGACCTGAACAGTGGTAACAGCCGAAAGATTGCCGGTAGCGGCGACACTTGAGACAATCGTACCGCGCTCTATTTTTGCGGTCTTGTAGCTGATTTCAGGCGTTTGTTTATAGTAGAAATAGCCGGCAATGCTGCAAATGGTAAGGATGATGGCCAGAATAAGGAGGTATTTTTTCATGCGGCTCTCTCTTGACGAAGTTAAAACTGGAAATTGTATGCGACCGGCATAATAGCAGATAAACATACGGTATAAATAAAAAAAGGAGTCCCGCTGCCTGACGACAGCGGGACTCCTTTTTTTTGTACGCCCGCAACCTGTCGGAGGCGGGCTAACTAGGGCAACCCTCTTTGCAGTGAGAAACCGGGCGAATCTTAAATCTTGCAGTCCACATTGGCAGGGTCTCCTTTCGACTAATATTTAACTCCTAACAGGATGATTTTTATATTAATACTATTTTAAAACTTGTCAAGCAAGAAATGAAACTCTTTAGTTGAACAGAAAGGCCATGACTTGAAATTTATTTTGAGTACGTACCAGCGCCTACAAACATATCCGTCCATCCGACCCGATGGATGAAGGTGAACTTATTTGAAGGAACCTTCGAATTCGGCTTCGGCCATTTGTAATCAACCCACCCTTCGCCGTTATTAAAGGCCACATCGACAAACTCGGAAAATATTTTCCTGGGTTTCGTTTGATTAAAATCGGTGTCATTGAGTAGAGTATCTTTTTTGAGTAACTCCGGTTTAAATGGGTGAGCCAGCATCTTGCCACTTTTGTTCATAAGAAAGATGTATGAGTCCTTCCACACAAACTTACCTTTAGGGTTGTTGATTTCCTTAATGCCAGCATCCATGTTAGCTTCAAGCATTTTTGAAGCGGCTTTGGTCATGGCTATACACTCTTCCTTAGTCGCCTTATCTTCAGCATTTACAGCGCCTGACAATATTACCCCTGACAACAGTGTTCCCAACAAAATGGACAGTATTCGCATAGATTAACTCCTGTTTTTTATTGCTCTCTGTATACACACTAAACTGGTTTGTTTGCAATGAAAAATAAAACGATGTGTATGAGAGACAGATGCGCTTGCCTCGTGTCAAATCTCATAATGTTGTTTTGGTTGCTGTTTTAACCCGCTATCAATGTTGGTATAAAGTCGTTTTTTGTGTTGACAAAATCCACTGACTTTCATATCACTGCAGTTGAAAAAGCTGATTTACTTGTCGAACCGTGTCCCGGTCTTGATAATATGGCACCTTACAACATACTAAAACGACATTGAGGTTGAGATGAAAATACTCCGCACTGCTTGTCCCACATTAGTTTTACTTGGCATAATGTCACTGCTGTTTCTCTCTGCGGAGCCGGTTTTCGCTGCCAAGGTCAAGGAATTCGACCGATCGGGGCAATTGACTGTCACTGAGAAGAGCGCCGCAGAACTGCAACCATCCTACAATATCAAGAACCGACCGAAGGAAAAAACCTTTGAGGTGCCGCGTCCCCCATTTACGGAGGGGATTTTCCCCTGCACCCAGTGCCACAGCTCAATGAAACCTAATCCGCAGCGGAGGACTCTGACAGACTTTCACACCGACATAGTGCTTCATCATGCCGAAGGGGAGCGCTGGTGTACTGATTGCCACAACCTGCTGGATCGGGACAAACTGCGACTTGTATCCGGCGAGCTGATTAGTTTTGACGAGTCGTACAGATTGTGCGGCCAATGCCACGGTGACAAGTTCCGTGACTGGAAGGTCGGCGTTCACGGCAAGCGTACCGGTAACTGGAACGGGGACAAACAGTATCTGCTCTGTGTTCACTGCCATAACCCTCATGATCCGAAGTTCAAAGCACTCAAGCCTCTTCCACCGCCGGTACGCCCCGGCGCACTCAGGCACTGATTCTGTCCTACATTATCTAAATCAGGGAGCTGATCCATGTCAGAAATAAAAAATAATTCGTACGACCAGCACAGATCGCGCCGCAAATTTTTAAAGGGGATGGCGGCAGGGATCGGTTTAATTGCGCTGCCTGGCAATGAGGCGTCGGCCTCAATCTGGGAGGAATTTTTTCAGAAACATTTTCGTGAACTCTCAAAAGATGAGCTCAAGGGTGTAATTACCCGACTTGAAAAAGATTACAGTAAAAAATACGGCAAACAGGTCACCGTTAAGACGACCCCGCCAATTGAGGGCGTGCGCTATGGCTATGCACTGGATATTTCCCGCTGCATCGGTTGCAGGCGCTGCGTGTATGCCTGTGTGAAAGAGAACAACCAGTCGCGGGATCCTCAAATTCATTGGATCAGGGTTTTGCAGTTAGACAAAGAAAAAGGGGTCGATCTGTCTCATGCCGAACAGTACTACAACCCCGAAAAAGTACCGGAAAAAGGCCATTTCTACATGCCTGTCCAGTGCCAGCAGTGTGAAAAGCCCCCCTGTACCAAAGTATGCCCCGTCCAGGCCACCTGGAAGGAGAACGACGGGATTGTCGTCGTTGACTACAACTGGTGCATCGGCTGTCGTTACTGCATGGCGGCCTGTCCTTACGGCGCCCGCCATTTCAACTTTGGCAAACCGAGTATTCCCGCTTCAGAGGTGAATCCCGTTACCCACTACCTCGGTAACCGTCCACGCCCCAAAGGGGTTGTGGAAAAGTGCACCTTCTGCGTTCAGCGTACGCGTGAACAGCCGGGGCGTTACCCCGCCTGCGAAGAGATCTGTCCGGTCGGCGCCCGCAAATTCGGCAATCTGCTCGACCCTGAGAGCGAAATCCGCTATCTGATGGAGAAGAAGCGGGTCTTTATCCTGAAGGAAGATCTCAACACTCAGCCAAAGTTTTTCTACTTCTACGCAACTTGACCCTGATAAGCAGGGATAGTGTGTGAGCCAATGTTTTAGCAGAGCCAGATCATTTGCAGGGAGCGACAATGAAAAATATATGGAACTTTTTTACCGGCACTATTGTGCTGGTCTCCAAAGGGAGCAAGGCTTATTACTGCTGGGTCATTACCCTGCTCGTTCTGATGGGCATAGGAGCTTCGGCTTATATCTACCAGCTTAATGAAGGGCTTATCGTCACAAATATGCGGGATCAGGTGTCCTGGGGCTTTTATATCTCCAATTTTACCTTCATGGTCGGCGTGGCTGCGGCAGCCGTACTGCTGGTGATTCCGGCATATGTGTACGGATGGGGGCCAATCAAGGAGTTTGCCGTTCTAGGCGAGCTGCTGGCGGTATCGGCAATTGTCATGTGCATGCTCTTTGTAACTGTTGATCTCGGACACCCCGAGCGTTTCTGGCATCTGATCCCGAAGATCGGACTGCTCAATTTTCCACAGTCCCTGCTGGCCTGGGATGTGGTCGTCCTAAATACTTATCTGGTGTTAAACCTTACCATTTCCATATACATCCTCTACTCTCTCTACTACAAGCGGGAGCCAAAACATAATTTTTACACACCGCTGGTTCTCCTCTCAATCCCGTCTGCAATCTCTATCCATACCGTAACGGCGTTTCTCTATAACGGACTTGGTGCCCGGCCGTTCTGGAATTCATCCATCCTGGTACCCCGTTTTCTTGCCTCGGCATTCTGTTCTGGCCCAGCCTTCATGCTTTTGATCTTCCTGCTTGTGCGCAGGTATACGAAATTCAGGATCAAGGACGAGGCCATTCAGAAGATCGCAGAAATCATGGCATATGCGATGTTCATCAATCTTCTTCTGCTCGGTGCCGAACTCTTCAAGGAATATTATACCGATACGGTTCACCTGGATTCCTTTAAGTATCTTTTACAGGGATTGCACGGGCATTCCGCTCTGGTTCCGTGGATCTGGACGGCGATGATTTTCAACGTGACCGCATTCTTTCTCTTTTTAATCCCGGCCACCCGCAGAAACAACACGACTCTGGTCATCGGCTGTATTCTGGTTTTTATCGGTGTCTACATTGAAAAGGGGATGGGTCTTGTAATACCAGGGTTTATTCCCGATACGCTGCATGAGATCTATGAATATTCACCGAGTGGAACAGAACTCCTTCTTGCTATGGGGATCTGGGCCACCGGTCTGTTTGTTTACACAATGCTGCTGCGGGTAGCCATACCTATATTAAACGGCGATTTTCACGTCGCCGATGATGGTGTCGGTTCATTTATCGGCGACGAGGTGTTTTTTTCCACTCAGGATTCGGAAGAGGGAACGGTTGTTGAAGAAAAAGTCGTTGTATCCCACTGACAATTGTCAGATGAACGGACTTTACTGATTTAGTCAAATACGATGCCACAATAAATGGCAATAAAGGAGAGAGAGTGAAAAGTCATGTCTGGCGGCCACTGTATGTGGTTATTGCATTAGCAGTTGCATTACTGGTATTTCGTTTCTTCTATGTGCCGAACGACTTTGGCTCGGGGAAAAGGGGCTTCATGTACTCTTACCATCGTCAGTCGAATGAAACGGAATGGAAAAACCAACCGGCAAAATATTCTGTTTCTGGCCGCGAGAGGATGCATGAATATTGCAGCGAATGCCACGGAGAGATTGTCAAGGTACGCTCGGAAAAACTGCACGGCATAATCCCCTGTGAAGATTGTCACGGTCCGGCCATGAAACATCCTGATAATCCGGAAAAACTGACCATCGACCGCAGTCGTGGGCTCTGCCTCCGCTGTCACACCGATCTCCCCTATACGACAAGCGAGCGACATCGCATTCCCGGCATTGACCCAAAAACACACAACACCGGCACAGAGTGCGTAAAATGTCACAATCCGCATAATCCCAGTCTGGAGGGAATGAAATAATGGAGAGGCGAGAATTTCTGCAAAAATGTATTCTGGTTATTGCCGGTGCCTCAGTGCCGCTATCAGCCTTGACCTTGATCGACCCCAAAAAAGTGTTCGCCGAGAATCCAGACATCCAGTGGGCGTTTCTGGTTGATACTAACAAGTGCGTGGGCTGCGGATTTTGCGTAAAGGCCTGCAAGACGGAGAACGATATTCCTTTTGACGCCAATGTTTCGCGAACCTGGGTGGAGCGATACGTCTACACGAAAGATGACAAACGCTATGTGGATAGCCCTCAAGCTGCTCTGAACGGCTTTACAGACTCCAGGATTGATCTTGGTCGGGGAGAGTACAAGGAGATTGACAAGGCAAATGTCGGTAAAGCATTCTTTGTCCCCAAGCTGTGCAATCACTGCTCATCACCCGCCTGTACGCAGGTCTGCCCCGTCGGCGCTACCTATAAAACTGATGATGGAGTCGTTCTGGTTGACCGTACCTGGTGTATCGGCTGCGGTTACTGCATCATGGCTTGTCCATACGGCGCACGGTTTTTCCACCCAGTAGCCAAAGTCGCCGACAAGTGTACCTTCTGCTATCACCGCCTCAGCAAGGGACTCGATTCGGCCTGTGTCAACGCCTGTCCCTTCAAGGCTCGCAGGATGGGCAATATTCACGATAAAAACGACCCGATCACCCAGATCATCATGAATGAGCGGGTCGGGGTACTGAAGGATGAATTTGGAACAAAGCCTCAGGCCTTTTATATTGGTCTGGCACAGGAGGTGCGCTAACCATGGTCGGAGAAATCGCAAAACACGCAGCTACGGTAGTGCACGGGGAAGCATGGACGATCAAGGAACTTTTCACCCTACCGAATGAGTACATCTACTGGTCGATCCAGATAGTCATGTACCCCTACATGACCGGGCTTGTCGCTGGGGCATTTGTTCTCTCCTCGCTCTACCACGTTTTCGGAATCGAAAAACTCAAAGAGATTGCCAGATTCTCGCTGGTGTTTTCGTTCGCCCTGCTACCGGTGGCGATGATGCCTCTAACGCTGCATCTACAACAGCCGTTTCGCGGTATAAACGTCATGATGACACCGCATTTCACCTCCGCAATCGCCGCCTTTGGCTTCGTATTCACTACCTACGGCTGCATTGTAGCAACCGAACTATGGCTGGTATACCGAAAATATTTTGTGCAGACCGCTGTGGCACTGAAGGCTCAGAAAAATCGCAGCGCTGTTGACGGCTTTCGCATGCTGTTGTTTTCGGCGCTTACGCTTGGTGCCTGGGATATAAGCAACGAAGCGGTGGAAAAAGACCACAAGGCCTGCAAGACCATGGCCGCTATCGGTATCCCGGTCGCCTGCTTTCTCCATGGTTACGCCGGTTTCATTTTCGGTTCTGTCAAGGCCAACGCTCTCTGGATGACACCGCTGATGCCGGTTATCTTTATCTGTTCGGCCGTTGTTTCCGGGGTTGCCCTGTGCATTCTCTGCTACGTAGTCGTACAAGAGATTCGTAAGTTCATGGCAAAACGGAAGATAGCCCGCTGGGCCAAGGATCCTGCTGCTCCGACCATCGAGGAGCTGGAAGGAGCTAAACATGAAGAGGTCATGATTGCATCAAACTATCTGATGTATTTCATGATAGCCGCCTTGACCCTGGAAATACTGGATCTGATCTTCCGTGGTTACACCCAGGTCAAATCATGGGACATCCTCCGTGAGGTCATTATGGAGCGCGACTTCACCAAGATTTTTATCATGCAGTACGGACTTGGCAACATACTCCCGTTCCTGATTATGGTTCTACCGGGTCGTACCGTTCGCCGGACTACCATTGCCACGGTACTCGTACTATTCGGCGTCTTTATGATGCGTTATAACGTCGTCATCGGTGGCCAGGCGTTTTCGCTCAGTTTTTCCGGTTTCATGGATTACACGCTGCCGATCATTCCACATGACCTGGAAACATTCAAGGAGGGGCTGTTCGGCGCTCTGTCGGTCGCAGTCACCCCGTTCGTGCTATTTTTCTTTATCAACAAGGTTATGCCCGCCTTCCTGAAAGAGGAAGAATCGACTCACTGACAGCAGATTCGTTTATTCACCCTGAGGGCGACAGGCAAATACTGTCGCCCTGTTTTTTTGTTTTTTACTCTGTATTGACTTTGTATAGTCCATTTGATAGCTTGTCGCCAATTGGTTCTGAAGTTTTGCCCACTACAAAGCGGAGTTGTCTGTCATGCACAAAAAACTGTTTATTCCAGGACCTGTTGAAGTCCATCCAGATGTTTTGAAAGCCATGGCTTCGCCAATGATCGGCCACCGCATGAAAGAGTACGGGGAGTTGCATGGTCGGGTCACCAGAGGACTAAAAAAACTGTTGTTCACCAATGACAAGGTTTTTCTGGCAACTTCGAGTGCTTTTGGCGTTATGGAAGGGGCTGTACGCAATCTGGTCGGAAAGCGCTGCGCCAATTTCTGTAATGGTGCCTTTTCTGATAAATGGCACGATGTCACCATCCGCTGCGGCAAAGAGGCGGACGCCATCCGTTTTGACTGGGGCACTCCTGTTACGCCCGACGCGGTCGAAAAAGCTCTTGCCACCGGAAAGTACGACAGTATGACGATGATCCACAACGAAACCTCCACTGGGGTAATGTCACCTCTGCCGGAGATCGCTGCGGTCATGCGCAAATTTCCGGAAGTCATGTTTATTGTCGATACCGTATCTTCAATGAGTGCCCTCAAAATCCCGGTTGACGAGCTAGGTATCGATTGCTGTATTTTCGGCGTACAGAAGGCGTTTGCGCTGCCGCCCGGCCTGGCGGTCTTTACGGCCAGCGAAAAGTCCCTGCAGCGGGCAGCCGACATGGAGGGTCGCGGCTACTACTTCGATTTTATTGAGTTTGCCGCCAACGATGCCAAAAACAATACTCCATCGACTCCGTGTATTTCCTTGATCTATGCACTTGACTGCCAACTGCAGCGGATGTTTGCTGAAGGTCTGGAGAACCGTTGGGCGCGTCATGACGATCTTGCCGGATATGTCAGGAGTTGGCTGACTGATCGTGGATTTGCATCATTTCCGGCTGCTGCTTATCGCTCGCAGACATTGACCTGCAGTCGCAACAGTCGCGGTATTGATCTGGCTGCTCTGAAAAAAGGCCTTGGTGACGCCGGGTTTGCGTTTGACGACGGGTATGGCAAGATAAAAGGAGAAACCTTCCGTATCGCTCATATGGGTGACATGACGCGAGCAGATATGGATGGGCTGTTCGCTGCGATTACAACGATTCTGCCGGAACTGGCGTTATCGCATTAAACAACAAAAGACCTTTGAGGTTTTAATAACCTCAAAGGTCTCGTCTGAAACAACCGACTTTTTGACTGCAGAAGCGGATTTACTCTTTCTCGAATACATCCTTGCCTACTCCGCAGAGCGGGCAGCGCCAATCGTCGGGTAGCGCCTCAAATGATGTCCCCGGTTCAATGCCGCTGTCCGGATCGCCAACTGCGGGGTCGTACACATACTGACAGATAGTACAGATCCAACGTTCCATAGTGTTTTACTCCTCGTGTAATGCGTAGTATGTCCAGCGGATACGCTGAACGGGGCAACCGCCAAAGGTTAACTGCGAGGCAGTTTACTCATCTCCAGTGAAGATGTCAATACACAGTGAAAGTTTTAAATTATTAACCGGCGACTGATTCCGGAATTGCACAAAAAGAGAGGGGAACGATGATATTTGAATCAACAGCCGTAGGGCCACTTGAAGTTAATTGCTATATTGTTGGATGCGAGCAGAGCCGCGAAGGGATTGTTGTCGACCCTGGAGGCGATCTGGAGAAGATTGCGGCTATTGTTAAACGACATGGGCTGAAGATCCATACAGTCATCAATACGCATGGCCACTTTGATCACCTTGGGGGGAACCGGCAGGCGCTGACTGTCTTTGGTGCCAGACTGCTGATTCACCAGGCTGATGCACACATGCTGAGCAAATCAGCCGAGGTAGCCCGTATGTACGGTATACCCGGTGATAACTCTCCGGAGGCAGACGCCTGGCTGGTAGACGATATGGAGATATTATTCGGTACGCATCGCCTGAAAGTTCTCCATACGCCTGGGCACACTTTGGGGGGATGCTGTCTCTATTTTGAAGATGAGCATAAAGTGATCACCGGGGATACACTCTTTGCTGATTCAATCGGGCGTACCGACCTGCCGGGCGGGTCGCATGAACAACTGCTGAATTCAATCCGCACCAAGCTTTTTTCCCTGCCGGACGACGTAATCGCGTATCCGGGGCATGGCCCTGAGACAACCATCGGACACGAAAAACGTTGTAACCCCTATTTCTGAGGCGCTCCTTCTCTATGCTTACCAATAAAAAAATTATTCTGGGAATCTGCGGTGGGATTGCTGTCTACAAGGCTGTTGAGTTGCTACGGCTTTTAACTAAGGCGGGTGCTGAGGTTCATGTCATTATGACCAGTGCTGCTCAGGAATTCGTCACGCCGCTTACATTCCAGACGCTTTCGTCAAATCCGGTACATACAGAGCTGTTTAATCTGATTGCAGAGCGGGAAATCGGCCACATATCACTTGCTGATCAGGCGGATCTGTTCATTATCGTTCCGGCTACGGCCAATGTCATCGGTAAAATAGCCGCCGGCATTGCCGATGATCTGCTTACGACGACGGTTATGGCTACCAAAGCTCCGGTACTGTTTGCCCCCGCGATGAACGTAAACATGTTTACCAATCCGATTTATCGGGAAAATGAGCAGAAACTGCGGCGCTTGGGTTACCTTTTTGTAGACCCGATACGTGGCACCCTTGCATGCGGTTGGGAAGGCGAAGGTAAGCTGGCGGCGCCTGAGACTATTTTCGAGGGTGCATCTGCTGCGCTGACAGAAAAGGATCTGCTTAACCGGACGATTATGATCACCGCCGGGCCGACCCGCGAAGAGATCGATCCGGTCAGGTATATCAGTAACCACTCTTCCGGCAAAATGGGTTATGCCCTCGCCCGCGCCGCATCCCGGCGGGGTGCCAACGTGTTTTTGATCAGCGGCCCGACCACTCTGGCAGAACCGTGTGGAGTGCAATTTGTAAACGTAACCAGCGCCGATGACATGCACAGAGAAGTTATGGCGCGGGTCGATGAGTGTGATGTCATCATCAAGGCGGCCGCAGTGGCAGACTATCGCCCCTTGGTTAGAAGCGCGACAAAAATCAAGAAGAAAGCTGATTCTGCAACGATTGAGCTGGTCAGAAACCGTGATATTCTTGCCGAACTGGGTGGGATTGAGCATCGTCCGTTTCTGGTAGGATTTGCTGCGGAAACCGATGCTCTGGCTATAAACGCAGAGAAAAAACTGCGCGAAAAAAATCTTGATATGATTGTCGCCAATGATGTGAGCCAGGTAGATGCCGGTTTCAACGTGGAGACCAATCGGGCTCTACTGCTGTTCAGAGACGGCAGATGTATTGACTGCGGGCTGATGTCTAAGGATCAACTGGCCGGAACAATCCTTGACCATGTTGCCGCCCGCCTGATGGCGGATTGAGTTCATTTTCCGTTTTGTCTTGACTTGACTGTTCGAAAGTTCTAGTTTTTCCAACTTCTAATCCACTCGGAGGTATCATCCTTGGACATAATCCTCGGCGCCGGTATTATCGTAAAACTGGTTCTATTACTGCTATTATCATTCTCCGTAGTCTCGTGGGCCATTATCCTGTTCAAGTTTTTTCAGGTTCATCGGGCAAAGAGCGAATCAGAACGCTTCATGGACTTTTTCTGGAAGTCAAAACGCTTCGACGCAATCGCCTCGCAGGTTGACCGCTTTGCCAACTCGCCATTGACCGTTCTGTTCAATGAGGGATTCAGCGAGTTGAAAAAGGTTGTTGAACCTGACAGCAAAAGCGATGGCAGCGCTCTTAGTACCGATCTTGGAGGCATTGAGAATGTCTCCCGTGCGCTGCGTCGAGCCACAAATTCCGAGATAACCCGACTGGAAAAGTACCTGACGTTCCTGGCCACAACCGGTTCGACTTCCCCCTTTATAGGGCTGTTCGGTACAGTCTGGGGCATTATGACGGCATTTGAGGGGATCGGCAAAACCGGATCAGCTTCGTTGGCAGTAGTTGCCCCCGGAATCGCAGAAGCGTTGATAGCCACTGCTATCGGACTTGTCGCCGCCATTCCGGCTGTCATGGCGTACAATCACTTTCAGCATAAAATTCGCGTACTGATAAATGAGATGGACAGCTTTTCCACAGAATTTCTCAACATAGTGCAGCGTAATATTGCGGGTAAATAGAGTATGGCTATGGGTGGGCAAAATAATAATCGTGCTGTGATGGCTGAGATCAACGTTACTCCGCTGGTGGATGTCATGCTGGTACTGCTGGTTATTTTTATGGTTACCGCTCCGATGATGCAGCAGGGAGTTCAAGTAAATCTTCCGAAAGCAGACACTAAAGCCATGGCACCCGCAGATGCTTCCGTTGTTGTATCTGTCGACAAGGGTGGGAAAGTATTCATAGATAAAGAAGAAATTCCTGCAGGGCAGTTACGCACGCGACTCTCAACGATGTTTGCCACCCGGGCGAAAAAAGAGGTATTTTTGAATGCCGATGCCGGAGTGCCTTATGGTGAGGTTGTGCGAACAATGGCTGACATCAAGGGTGCCGGTATCGAGCGCCTCGGCATGGTAACGGAACCGGCTGCAAAAAAATGAGCCGTCTGGTTTCAAGAGATGATACCGTTAGTGGTGTCTGCTTCGTCGCTTCGGCCGTCATTCACCTGACGGTTTTTTTATTACTGCTCTGGTGGGGGCGGCTATTTTCGTCACCGTCGGCAATTCATGAAACATATTACGTGGATGTAGTGAATCTTCCGACCGCAGAGCCGCAAGCGGGGCTGCCCGCCCAGAAAAGCGATGAAGCCGTAGCCGTGCCGCTACCTGCCGCGCCGCAGGCGATGACAGTGCCGGTGCCTGTGAAAACTCCACCTCCCAAAGTTGTTAAAACAGTCACTAAGCCTACAAAGCCAACAAATGTTAAAGCACCTGCTGAAACAGAGTCTGCTTTTGCATCACAGATGGCAAAACTGGAGAGTGCCAGAGATGCGAGTCGCAAAGAAGCCGATTTTGAAAAATCGCTCAGCAAGGTAAAGGGGGCCGCCGGTTCCAAGCCAGGGATGCCCGGAGCCGGTGGTATTACGGCAGGAAGCAGCTATCCTGATTTCATCAAATCAAGACTGGAAGATGCCTTAAAGGTAACGAGCAGCTACAGCAGTAAAAACCCTGAGGTCTTCGTCCGACTGACGATTACAGCAGAGGGGAAACTTTCGAGGATGAATATGGTGCGAAGCAGCGGTGACGCGATCTTTGAGATGGCGGTCAGGCGAGCCGTTGATCTGGCCAGCGAAAAATTTGTCCCACCACCAAACCGCACCGTTTTTGAAAACGGCTTCGTTTTTAAGCCAAAAGGAATAGCAAGCGCCTCATCACGATAATACGATGAAATGGGATATGGTATGAAAATCTGGTTACTTGTTATTCTTCTCGTTGGCCTGCCGGCTGTTCTCTTTGCGCAACCTGACTACATTGAGGTAAATGCTCCCGGAAATCGTCAACTGAAGCTGGCGGTTGAACCGGTACTTTCGCCTGACGGCTCATCGCCCCCGGATGCTTCCCGAAACTCCTCCGAGGTAATTACGAATGATATTAACATGTCCGGAGTCGTTATGGCCGAGGGTCGTTCGCTGCAGCCGCCTGCAGGGAATACGTCATTATCTGATGTCAATTATGCCCCGTGGCTGACTGCCGGTTTTGATATGCTGGTACGGAGTGAACTCAGCCTGCAAGGCGACCGATTGGTGGTCGAATTTCGTCTTTTTGACGTTGTTAATCGGAAAATGATCACCGCAAAGCGGTACCTCGGTGTAGCAAAAGAACTCCGGAGGTTCAGTCACTCCTTTGCCGATGAAATTCTTCGTGCGCTTACCGGTGAAAAGGGTGTTTTTACGACCAGAATAGCCTACGTATCTGCGCAAACCGGCAATAAAGAGATCTATGTAATGGATTGGGACGGCTACAATCCGCTCCCGTTGACGAAAAACGGCTCTATCAACCTTAATCCGGACTTCTCCCCTGATGGACGGGAAATTATTTTCACCTCATACAAACGACGCAATCCTGATCTGTATCGTCGACCACTCTCAAGCCCGGTAGAAGTTCTGCTATCAAACAGCAAAGGGCTTAATATTACAGGGAGCTGGTCACCGGACGGCAGCAAAATTGCCCTTGCGCTCAGTAAAGATGGTGATGCCGAGATATATACCATTGATAAGGATGGTAGTCGCCCAACCCGATTGACTATTGATCCGGCTCTTGATCTGTATCCTTCCTGGTCGCCTGACGGCAAGCAGATCGCTTTTGTTTCCGACCGTATGGGTAAACCACAGCTCTTTGTCATGAAGGCTTCTGGTGGCGATGTCAGGCGCCTGACAACTACCGGCAACTATAACGTCAATCCGCGATGGTCTCCAAAGGGTGATAAAATAGCCTATTCTAGAATGGTTAATGGTGCATTCCAGATATTCACCATCTCCACAGACGGAACATCTGACAGCCAGCTCACGACTGAAGGGAGTAACGAAAATCCAGCCTGGTCCTCAGACGGTCGATTCATCTGTTTCAGCTCTGTGCGCAGTAGCGGTAACGGAGTGTATGTTATGCGCGCCGATGGCAGCGGTCAGAAGAATGTCTCTCAAACGAAAGGTAAGTACTTTCAACCGGTCTGGTCTGCTCATTAATTGCATGAGATACGTTTTTCTCAGAAAACGCATTAATATCGATTGCAATCCTAACGCTGTTATGTATAATCGCGCAGAAAGCAATTTACAGAATTTACAGGGCAGAGAGCCTAATTTTATTCAAAACAGGAGATTAAAATGAAAAAATGGATGGTAGCATTATTGGCAGGCATCAGCATGGCTGCGTTACTTGTAAGTGGCTGTGCAAACAAGGAAGCTGTCAGAAAAGAAGAGTCGTTACAGTCTTCATCCAGCGTATCACAGAGTGGAGCGACTAAGTCGGTTGATTCGGCTGATCAGGCACGATTGGGGGAACGACCGGCAGAGAAGGTTCGACCGGCAGAACAGAACCGGCCGGCAGAGCAAGTTCGTCAGGCAGAGCAGGTACCTCGGGCAACGGCGGAGACTGCTGTTCAGTCTCTCATGTTTGAGGCTGTTTATTTTGATTTTGATAAATCTGAGCTTCGCCAGGACGCTCGTGATGTCATTTCGAAGAATTCTGCCGTCATCATGAAAGCTGCCTCAGGAACCAAAATTCAGATCGAAGGTCACTGCGATGAGCGTGGCTCTGCAGAATACAACCTTACGCTTGGTGAGAGTCGTGCCAAGTCTGTCCTGAAATATCTGACTACTCTCGGAGTCAAAGCAGATATGCTCTCCATAATCAGCTATGGTAAAGAAAAACCGGCCGTTCAGGGGAGCGATGAAGCTGCATGGTCAAAAAACAGACGCGCTGAGTTTGTAATCGTAAAGTAGTTACCCCTCAATCTATTTAACCGAGCCACACCGGATTTGCCTGCAGAGGCAGACGGTGTGGTTTTTTTGTTTATTCATCAAGCGTCTTTTTGCAGATTTTTTAACATTTTATAAAACCCACGTGGCGTTGAATCAAAGAGTACAATCTGGCAGCCAAGCCGATGTTCAAGCTCTACAAGCGAAATATCATCCAGAAAGAGTCCTTCACCCTCCTTCACCATCACGTCGGGCACAAGCAGGGCTGCACCGGTTTCGTGTCCATCCAACGCTGCGATTATATCGTTACCGGACACCAGACCGCTGACGGTAACTGATGCTCCAAAGAGTCGATTCTCCACTGCAAACGGCACAAGCTCCAGTCCGCTCTTCTCCTCCAGATTCTCCAAAAAGTCACTCACGAACGGGAACGATGAGACGCCGGTAACTACTGTTGCCCGGAATTTTCCTACAGTCGTGGCGCGGCGCAGCACTTGTGCCGCTTCCTTCTTGAAGAGCGGCACCATGCCGACACCGTTTTCGATCTGCGGGAAATCACCGTACTCCTTGATGGAGGGGAATGGCAGATCCGCTTTAAGGAAAAATTCATCTGCCAGGAAGAGAAACGGCTGACGCAGCTTTCTTCGGAGAGCTTCAGAGTCCGGCTGCCAGCGTGCAATGAACCGCCGGGCATATTCTGCATCTACCGGAGTCAATGACGGTAACTTCTGGCGATGTGCAGTAAGTCCCAGTGGTACAATCGCCAACGACTGTACGGTTGGAAAGAGTGCGGCAAGATCCTCCACCGTGCGTTGCAGCTCTTCTCCATCGTTTAGCCCAGGGCAGAGAACTACCTGTGTATGCATGATAATTCTGGCGGCGGCCAGCTTTTGCAACTGTTCCAGAATTGGTGGAATTCCCGACTTGCCAAGTAACCGTTCCCGAAGGTGCGGATTAGTGGTATGTACCGAGATATAAAGGGGTGACAGGCGCTGTTCGGTGATGCGCTTCAGAGCAGAGCGTGAGAGGTTGGTCAGTGTGACATAGTTGCCGTTTAAAAAGGAGAGCCTATAATCTTCATCCTTAATATAGAGTGCTTTACGCAGACCTTTCGGGAGTTGGTGGACAAAGCAGAACAGGCAGTTGTTGGCGCAACGGGCAGGGGCGGGAGCGGTGAAAGTCAAGCCGAGAGGTTCACCATCACCCCGTTCAACCTCCAACTCCCATATTTCACCATTTTGTTTTTCAATCTCCAGAAGCAATTGTTCTTCATAAGCGGTGCAGTAGCTATAATCAATCAGATCGCGAACCGGTCGGCCATTAACCGTCAATAAGCGGTCACCCGCCAGAACCTCAAGCTCATCAGCGATCGAACCGGGAGAGACAACATCGATCAGAAGTCCCGCCATTAGCTACTGATGGAGCCGGAAGGCGCCTTCGGCAGAGGTAATGGTAGCAATGGCGTGTTTATAAATGAGTATATCGCCACCGGAATCCAGCAGCACCGAAAAGTTGTCAAACGACTTGATTAAACCTTCCAGTCTGTCGCCCGACATCATTATAACAGCTACCCGCACCCGCTCTTTGCGAGCCTGGTTGAGATACTGATCCTGAATATTGAAAAGTGCTTTAGACATGGCGTTACGCCTCCCGTTGCTCATAAAATTCAATTGCATGACTGATTATGCTATCAGAGTTATCAGGATATTCAAACCACAATATGTCAGGATTGGCCTTAAACCAGGTCATCTGGCGCTTGGCGTAGTGGCGAGTATTACGTTTGATCAGGCGACAGGCCTCTTCGGCAGATATCTCGCCTGCCAAACAGGCGGCGGTCTCCTTATAGCCGATTGAGCGCATTGATTTGAGATTGCGGCCAAACCCGGCAGCCATAATTCCTCGTACCTCTTCCATCAAGCCTGCAGCAATCATCTGCTCAACGCGTTCTTCTATGCGTTTATACAGTAGTCTCCTGTCCACCGTAATTCCGATCTGAAGCGTGTCATAACGCCGTCCGGCAAAAGCGTGCTCCTGTTGATATCGCGATAATGGAATGCCGGACAACCGGTACACCTCCAGGGCTCGAATGATCCGCAGCAGATTATTCGGGTGCAGTGTCGCCGCCAGTTCAGGATCCACAAGGCGGAGCTGATCCAGCATGGCCTCGTTACCCACCTCGGCTGCTTCATCCTGCAGCGCCTGTCGCAAATCCCCCCCCCCGCCCGGAGAATCAACAAGACCATGTATCAGGGCTCTTATATAGAGGCCAGTCCCGCCAACAACGATGATCCGTTTGCCACGACTTACAATATCTCTGATAGCGGCATCGGCGGCATCAGCAAAATCAGCGGCGGAGAACGATTGATCAGGTTCGACGATATCAATCAGATGGTGTCGAATCTCAAGTTGCTGCACGGAAGAAGGCTTGGCAGTCCCGATATCCAGCCTGCGATAAACCTGCATTGAGTCAGCGTTGACAATTTCAGCATTCAGAGCGTGAGCAAGCTGAAGAGCAAGAGCACTCTTGCCGGAAGCGGTCGGGCCGCAGATGATGAGGAGTTTGGTGAGAACTTTATGCATCGGTTTTCAGGATTCCTTGATGTTTTGAACATGTTCCCTGGAATAATTTCTTATCGTAGGCGGCTAATTCTACCAGGGTTTGTGCAGTATCGTACAGGGGGTGAATTGTTGGCAACGATTTTCATCCGGTTTGTGAGATTGTTATGTCAGAAACCTTGATTTGACCTTGTAAATTATGCAGTTCTGAAGTAGAGGTATTCTCAGTTATGATTTTCAATTGGAGCCCCATGGGAAAAATCAGATGCATGAAGCTGCTCCTCTGTTTTGTTGCCGGTTTGGCTGTGATAGAGAACCTGCCGGTTGCGATAGCCGCCGAGTCTGTGCGTACACAAGAAATTGCCCAGTGCCTGGATAGCGAAATTGTAACGTGGGGGGACGGCAGGGATCGCCCCGCCGTCAGCTCGCCGCTGAGTTTTTCCTATAAGCATACAGATGCCCCCGGCTGGTTTACCAAATCTCAGGTAGCGGAGATGATAGCAAAAAGCAGTGCAGCATGGTCACAATGCGGTGTTCCAAGTGGGGTGATTGATCTTGACAGCATAAAGGGACGGCACGAGGACGTGATCAGGATACAGTGGAGCGAGAAGAGTAGCGGCAGTAATTTTGGTTTGGCCAATCTTGGCAGTCGGACACTTTCTCTGGGTCCTAAGGCTTTTGAGCTTTTGAAAACCAGGAATCCGGCTTATGATTCGCGCGAGACTCTGCAAATGGTAATTTCTCACGAAATGGGACACTTTTTTGGCCTTATGGCACATTCGCGACGATGCGTAGATGTCCTTTCTTACTACAACAATGGAAAAGGTGCTACATGTTACAGTCGCAACCCAGCAGCTATGAAGGCGGTGACTGAATATCGGTATACATTACCGACGGCATGCGATATCCAACGCTGCCGGATGAAAAACGGATTCCCACCGTTGCCTGACGGGCGATTGGCTGAACAGCCTTAGTTGTCACTCACGCTGAAAGGATGTAGTTTTTATGAAAAAGACCATCGATGAGGATACGGTTACTGACCCCGATTTTGTAGTCAATCCAGAATTGCTGTTTTGCAGTGATGCTTTGGTGGTGGATTACCTGAATGCGTTGCTCGCGTCCGAGCCTGCCCTGAATATGGATTTTAGAGAAATTCATTTTGTACATAAGGAGATAACCCCAAATAGCAATGCCAGTTCAATCGTTACTAATGCGATGTTTATCGAGTCGGAAACTTCTAAATCAGAAGCTGATACATTAAGGAGTGAGAACGAAAACCTCAAATTTAAAACTGAGCTTGCGTCAATAGATGCTCAAGTGCTCAGAAACGAAAACAACAGGCTCAAAATAGAGAAAGAGCGCCTGGTCGCTCAATTGAGTGAGTTGAAAGACAAGCTAATTAGTGTGCAGGCTGAAAATGATTCGATGAGACGCATCGCCGAAACTGACCGCCATCAATTTGATCGTCCGGCGATACCTGTTGAGGAACTGACTGAGAACACTCCTACAGACTTAATCAATTGTGCAGCAATAGCAACAGTTGAAAACATCCTGTCGGATTTGGAACATACTGATACTGATCAGGGCAGTATCCCTGAACAGGATATGCAGCCGGAACCGGTAGAAGCAGTGGCCTATGAATCGCGTAATGATAATATAATCAGCATTACAAGCGAAAAAGAGAGGTCAATTATATCTGGCACGACCGGCCCGAATGAAAGTGCAAAACCGGTGTCTGCTCCCGCTGTGACCATCTTTTCTCGCGAGAGGAGTGCGGGAGGAATTGCCAGTCATAATGTTCAGTCGCTGTCAAAAGTCGTTAAGCACCATCCTGCCGAAATAAATCATTCCAAGCAGAGTGACCAGATAAAAAGGGTTACCTCTCCGGATCCTGTTCAGCAAGAGAAAAGTAGTGCTACAGTTGATCGAAGTCCGGATTTTACGCTGATGCAGCAACATCATGTTGAAGAGACTGCGAACAACCAGGAGAGCCATATCCCTGCATCAAATGCGGCTATTCCGAGGCTTAATGATGTTGACGAAATTACCATGCCGGATGCACCGTCACCAGAAGTTGTTATTCGCCGCAATGTAAAGAGCTATGTGGATCTTCAGATGGAGTCTGAAGGCGTTAAGACACCTGAAACCGGCCATAGTGCAAAGGTTTGAGGAGTTGGCTAAATGACTGTATCTACAATCAGATCCGTCTGCCCATATGACTGCCCCGATGCCTGTGGCCTTCTCGTCTCGGTCGAAAACGGTCGAGCGACCTCTGTAGTTGGCGATCCTGACCATCCGGTAACGCGCGGCCTGCTCTGCGCCAAAATGAACCATTACGAGCAGACCGTGCATTCACCCCATCGGCTGACAACACCACTGCGCCGGGTCGGTAAAAAAGGTGCCGGAGAGTTCAAGCCTGTTTCGTGGGATGAAGCAATTTCATCCATCTGTAACAACTGGCGGCGGCTCATCGCCAGCCACGGAGCAGAGGCGATCCTTCCCTACTCATATGCCGGTACCATGGGGTTGGTACAACGAAATGCAGGGCATGCCTTTTTCAACAAACTGGGGGCGTCGCGACTGGAGCGAACCATCTGTTCTCCGGCCAAGGATAGCGGCTGGAAAGCGATTATGGGAGAGACGCCGGCTATGAACCCTGCCGAAATGGAGCAGAGTGATCTGGTAATACTCTGGGGGATCAATGCCGCTGCCACAAGTATTCACGCCATGCGGGATGCTCAAACGGCCCGGAAGCGTGGCGCGCGCCTCTGGGCCATTGATACGTATCGTACCCCGACCTGTGATGCCGTTGATGATGCGTTTCTGGTTCGCCCGGGGGGTGATGGCGCTCTGGCATTGGCGATGCTGTATGTTATTGAGCGGGAGCAGTTGCTGGATCAGGCATTCATAGCAGCCAATGTCCTCGGTTTTGAGGAGTTGACAACTGAGGTTCTGCCCGATTGTTCTCCCGAGCGGATGGCCGTGGTCTGTGGTCTGCCGGTCGAGGTCATCGAGCGTATGGCGCGTGAGTATGCAAAAGCAGAGGCTCCTTTCATCCGTCTGGGTAGCGGCCTTACGCGCTACGGCAATGGCGCCATGACGGTTCGTACGATCAGTTGCCTGCCGGCAGCGGTTGGCGCCTGGGGGAAACCGGGGGGGGCATCTTCATCGGCACTTCGACCGGGGGAGCTTTCCCGCTGCAGATCGTGACACGAGAGGATTTCATGTCGGGCGAGCCGCGCCTGATCAGCATGAACCAGCTTGGTGCCGCACTGACAGAATTAACTGATCCGGCGGTTATGTCGCTCTATGTTTATCACTCCAATCCTGCTGCCATAGCGCCAGATCAGAATGCCGTCATTAGAGGCCTGGAGCGGGAAGATCTCTTCACAGTGGTCCACGAACGTTTCCTGACTGACACCGCCCGTTACGCCGACATAGTTTTGCCGGCGACTTCTTCGCTCGAACATCCTGACCTGTATCGCTGCTATGGCAGCTATCATGCCCAGCGTTGCGGCGCAGTTATCAAGCCGCTTGGTGAGGCCAAGAGCAACTGGGAGGTATTCAGCCTGCTCGCCACCGGAATGGGGTGGGAAAAATCGTTTTTCAGCTTGTCAGCAGATGAACTTATCGAATTGCTTCTGAGTGAAGAAAACCTCTGGCGGAGTGCCGCTGTTACCGAGCGATTACGGCAGGGGGAGCCAATCATCCTGACACCGCTCTCCTCACCAAAGAAACAGTGGCTGACCACTTCGGGAAAAATAGAGATTCTGAACCGGGGTGAAATTGAGCCGCTGCCGCGCCTGCTGCAGACCCACGCCGAGTATGATGGATATCCGTTACGCCTGCAACCTGCAACCACACCATTTGCGCTCAACTCGAGTTTTTACGAACAGGACGATTTGCGCTTGAAGCAGAATTGCATGGAGTTGCTGATAAACAGGGTCGATGCTGAAGCCCGCCGATTGGCCGATGGACAGAGAGTGGCGGTTTTTAATGATCGGGGAAACGTTTGTTTCGCGCTACAGATTTCAGAGCGGGTACCGGTCGGAACGGTCGTCACCGAAGGGGTCTGGTGGGGGGAATTTATCCCAGGCGACCGTGGCGTCAACGCCTTGACATCACAGCGGCTTACCGACGGCGGAAGAGGGAGTACACTGTATGATGTCACAGTGGAGGTCAGGGCGGTGTAGAATACGTTCTCGCCGGGTTGAATTTATAAATACTACTTGAATGAAGGGTCAATTTATCCGATAAGGTGGGGGATACGTCACAAGTGCTATGTCTGCAATTTCTGGATGTAGTTGAAAAAGGAGTGGGTTATGGCGGATATGTTTTCATCATCAGGGGCGAATCCCTTTGCCGGTATCTACGATAATGTGCAGGCTCAGCGCAGCCAGATTGCCCAGTACGCCTTGAATAAAGCGGCAACTTACTGGAATGCCAAGAAACCGGACGAGGCGATTAAGGAATTTAAGAAGGTGTTGGCCTTTGACCCCCAAAATAAGGACGCTTACTCCAGCCTGGGTAAAATTTACCAGAGTCAGGGAAATCTAACTGAAGCCATAAAATACTTTAAATTAGGGGTGCAGGCTGATCGTACCTCCGTAACTGCCCACAATAACCTTGGTAATGCCTATCTCCAGGCAAAGCAGTACACCGATGCGGAAAAAGAATTCAAAGCGTCTGCCCGAATGGATCCTATCAATCCACTGGCTGATTATACTCTCGGTCTTCTCTACACCCAGACGGATCGTTTTGTCGAGGCCGAAGCACAATTCAACAAGGTAGCCAAAGTATCGCCCAGGGATGGCAACGTTCCCTACAGTATGGGGGTTCTCTACAACAAGATGGGACGCCCGGAGGACGCAGCCAAACTGTTGGAAAAGGCACTCACGTTCAAGAAGGATTTCCCGGCAGCAAACTATGAGCTTGGCGCCGCATATGTGAAAATGGGTGAAACCGACAAGGCTACAGAGCAGCTTAGTATCCTCAATACAAAACGATCCAGCTTTGCCAATGATCTGAGTTTTCTCCTCAATAAACCAAAAATGCTCTACATGAACGAGGTCAACAACCGTGGCTTCAGTCAGTCGTTAGGAGCCGTAACTGGTGGTGTCCGAACTAAGCTCTCTCTCGACACGTCGTTTTTAAACTCAGGTGTTTTCAGCAAACAGGTCTCTGTGGCCATCCAGTTCAATAATGAAATGGACATCACCTCAATCATGAATCCATCCAACTGGGAAATATCGAGAGCCAATAGTATGGAAGCGGGTTACTACAACAACTTCTTGGGGGTACCGTCTACTGAAGTAACAATTCCCAAACGTCCCTTCTCTGTTACCTACAATCCGTCAACACGTGAGGCGAGCGTAATATTTATCTTGACTCAGAATGCGAACAGTGATGCCACAATCGACCCGGAGCACCTTGTTTTCAAGTTTTCCGGCAAGGATGCATCCGGGCGACAGATGGACACGGCGGCTGATCAGATCGACGGCTATTCAGTTAGAATGTCAGGTAAAGCGTTCTGATTTATCCGATACATGTCAGCGTAACGGCAGAGGGGATTCAAGTAATGAATCCCCTCTGCCGTTTATCAAGGAATCCATTGCAAATAGCAAGCGACTATTGTAGAAACAGCTTGTTTATAAAATAATCTACTATCAGGGAGATGATATGAATAAGCTGACACTACATGGTCTGGTCGTAATTGAAGGGCGCGCCACATATGAGCGGATCGCCTCGGCAATCCGTGACATGGAACCGGATGAAACGCTTCGCCAGATTCAGAACTTCCTGAAAATATATCCTGAATTTGCACAGGCGCATAATGACCTGGCGGTGCTTTACTACCAGGCTGGCAACGGCATGAAAGCGCTGGCTCATTATGAAAAGGCTCACAAACTAGAACCGTCAAATATAACGTATCGTAAAAATCTGGCAGATTTCTATTTTATCGAACTCGACTGGACCGATGATGCCATCCAGACCTACCTTGACATCCTGAAAGATAACCCGTTTGACGTTGAAACCCTCAACGCCCTTGGCACTATCAGCAGTCAGATCGGTCGCCCCGAGCAGGCTCGCCAGTATTTTACCCGTACCCTGCAGTTGGATGTCGTTAACAGTCAGGCTCGCCAGGCTTTGCAGCAGTTGGGTGGGCAACTTCCAGCGCCGCCACAGCCGGCACAAATTCCCAACAAACAACCAGAAGCGTATTCAACTCCTGCCGTGCGTCACCACCCCACTCCCGTTCAGCAGGCTGCCGTATTTCAGCCACCACATCAGGCACCACCCCAGACCCCGGAGAATCTTCACAGACAGGCTCTGGAATTGGCAAACTCCGGAAAGGCTGCGGAAGCGGTTCGCGGCTTGGAAACGCTGCTTGTGAGTTATCCCGAATATTCTGCTGCTCATAACGACCTGGGTGTACTGTACCAGCAGACAGGTGATCTGTCGCGAGCCCGCCGTCATCACGAAGAAGCATTGCGGCTGCAGCCAGCCAATCAGATTTTCAAGAAGAACCTGGCTGATCTGCTCTATATTGCCTGTGGCGAAACCGAAGAAGCGATGAAGCTCTATGTCAATATACTCGGCAGCACTCCGCGCGATATTGAAACACTTAAGGCCATAAGCCGCATCTGCCTTGAAGTAGGACAAACCGACGATGCCCGGATGTTTCTTGATACCATCCTGAAAATTGAGCCCTGGAACAGTGAAGCACACAAATCACTTGCCGCTCTTTCAAGCGCGGAAAAACCTTTTTATTCATCACCCGCTAAAGTTCGCGCTCCTGATGATATATATGCTGAAGTACAGCAGTTCATTCAGCAGGATCAACTGAGTGAAGCGTATATTCTGCTGGAAGAACTGGTTCGGAATAACAGCAGCAATGCACTCTTTCATAACGATCTAGGCGTTCTCCGCTACCGTCGTGGCGATGTCAAAGGGGCACAAAGAGCCTACGAAAAGTCGGTTGAGTTGGAGCCGACAAACAGAAATTACCGCAAGAATATGGCCGATCTGTACTTTGCAGAACTGGGTATGACCGATGATGCCATCAACATATATCTCGATCTTTTCCGGCAGCAACCGAGAGACATTGAGGCTTTGGCCAGCCTGGGTCATATCAGTACCGCTGTCGGACGTCCGAATGAAGCAATATCATTTTATCGCCGGGCTCTGGAAATTGAGCCGTGGAACGCTGAGATCCGCGCCGCACTGCAAGGGGTGATGTAAGAGAAGTATACTCGGATCGTTAGGTGGCCTTTCCCCATTTTCTTTATTTTTTTCGGAACAGAAATTTCGGGATGTTTTAGATGTTTTTTTTGGTTCCAGCTCATCCGGGTTGGGAGGCATTATGATAAATCCCAGAGTATGTTTTATAATACCTCCCTCTCCTTTTTTAAGCGATGAAAGAGTTTTTGTCAGCTTAGGGGTGCTCAAAGTTGTATCTGCCATCGAGAATACATACCCGGTTGATGTTCTTGATCTCTCTGGTGTTGCCAATTTTGAAGAAGTGGTCGAAGAATACATCTGTAGTAAACAAACCTCCATTATCGGCATTACAGTAACAACTCCACAACTGCCGGCAACGGTTTCAATTATTAACACCATACGTCGATGCGCTCAAACCGTCAGAATTATTCTGGGTGGTCCTCATATGACCTTGGTATATGCGGCTTTTACTCGTGAACATGATAAAGGGATAAGTAGTAGGGCAACCGCAACCTTCCGTGAACTTGAAGAGTTGTCCGATGTGATTGTTGCAGGTGATGGTGAAAAAGCCATTTTTATTGCTTTGGGCCCAAACCCACCAAAAGTTATTAATGCGGATGATCCACATAGTCCGCTGTTTTTGCGCAATGATGATTTGAACAAAATGGCGTGGCCTGCAAGGCATCTCATAGATGTAAACAGTTATCATTATTATATTGATGGCGAGCGAGCACTTAGTCTTGTTTCCCAGCTTGGTTGTCCGTTTGGATGTGGTTTTTGTGGGGGAAGGCTTTCTCCGTCACTTCGTCGTATGCGTAGCCGCTCTAAAAACAGTGTATTGGCTGAGATAGAACACCTTCACTCTACCTATGGTGTTAAGGGATTCATGTTTTATGATGACGAACTGAATGTTAATCACTCACTTTTTACGGAACTATTGACGGGTGTGATAGAACTTCAGGATAGACTTGGAGTGGAATTCCGTCTACGAGGTTTTGTAAAGTCTCAACTCTTCAATGAGAAGCAAGCACGATTGATGTATACAGCCGGTTTTCGCTGGATACTTACGGGGTTTGAGTCAGCTTCTCCAGAAATTCTGGTGAATATGAACAAAAAAGCAACCGTAGAGGAAAATACGCGTTGTGTAGAATTTGCAAGGGCAAACGGGCTTAAGGTAAAGGCTCTCATGTCGCTTGGGCATCCTGGAGAGTCACATACAACTGCCGAAATGACGCGCAATTGGTTACTTCAAGTAAAACCTGATGATTTTGACATCTCATTGATTACTATATATCCGGGTACTCCCTATTATGACGATGCGGTTCCACATCCGCAGTTGGAACACGTCTGGATATATACTTATAACGGTGCCAAGCTTTACAGTCGAGAAGTCGATTACCTAATAATATCTGACTACTACAAGGGTGATCCTAATATCGGTTATGAATCATTTGTTTATACTGACTATCTTCAACCGCACGAGATTGTCAGTTTAAGAAATGATATCGACCGTGACGTTAGAGAACAGCTAAATATTCCCCCTCCCTGCAGTATTCCAGCTATGCGTTATGAGCACAGTATGGGACAAACTGGATTTCCTGCTACAATTTTGCGATCTTCTCCCTGATTCAAGTTAACCAGGCTCAAAAAAGTACCCACATTGTGTTAAGGATGGACAATGCCTGATAATCCGAATACCGCTGTTTTTTTTAATAAACTATACTCAGGTACTTGGGAAATAAATAATTTCTCGAGTGAATGGTTGTATGAGGAAAGTGGCAGGCTTGCGTTTTACCAGAGATTAGCCATGTTGGATTTCTTTGACTGTAATGGTGCCATTCTCGATGTTGGTTGCGGTATGGGAGGGCTGTTCTCGACTCTGGCAAATGACAAACGTCTGGATAAATTTGGTATTGATTTTTCGGATAAAGCGATCGAGATAATAAAAAAAAGGGTTAAAGGTGAGTTCGTTGTTGGGGATGTACATACACTCCCATACGAAAACAACCGCTTTGACAGAATCATCTGTATTGAAACGCTAGAGCATGTCAGTTATCCTGACGTATTGATTAAGGAAATGATAAGAGTATTGAAGCTCTCCGGCAAGATCCTGATTACCGTTCCCAATAAGGAAAACGATATATCCTCCGAAAATTGGCCGGGTGGAGTTAACCTGCATATTAATCAATTCACCCCCGGCACATTGTCTCAGCTTATTTCTGATAATCATATGGTTGTAGAGTTTTGTGACGTAGTTGATGGCGTTATCCAGATTCAGGCTTGTTTATCATCCCCGAAAGTTTTCATGATTGAATCTACCCTTGCCTGCAACCTGCGCTGCCCCGAATGTGCCATCGGCGGCAAACTGATTACCAGAAAGCAGCAAATGATGAGCTTTGGTAGTTTTAAAATTCTCGCAGACAAAATAAAACCTTATGCCCAATTTCTCTATCCCTATATATGGGGAGAGCCAACGCTGAATTCCGATATTATTCCGATTCTTCGCTACGCTTCGACTTTCACCAAAACCAATATCAGCACTAACGGCATGTTCATGACTGAACTCCTTGCAGAAGAGTTAATAAAGTCAGGTGTCTCGAGTATTATTGTGTCTATTGACGGCTTGAGCCAAAATGTTTACGGACGGTATCGGATCGGTGGCGATGTGCAAAAAGTATGGACTGCACTGGAGGTGCTTCAACGATACAACCTAAAACATGGCAAACCTGTGGCCATAACCCCCCAATACATTGTTTTCCGTCACAACCAACATGAAATGGAGTCATTTGTGGTTCGATGTCGGAACTTAGGATTAGAACCAACATTCAAAGCGCCGTATCTCAGAGATAATTCTCGTTTCGAGTATTCTGACCGTACTGAGTATATCAGAACGCACTACCCGACAGAAGATGCGCTAAAATATGCCATGCGCGAATGTCCTGATGCTCGCTATACATTTACCATATTTGTGGACGGTTCTGTTGTGGCTTGCTGCTACGACCATGACAACGCGACCGTTTTCGGCAACCTGTTTGAACAGGATGTTGATGAGATCTGGAATAGCCCTCGTTATCGCCAGTTCCGATGGGATATGGTAACTGGGAATACACCAAAGTTTTGTACCGAGAACTGTCTGGCATACTACAGAGGGTCACCTGAACGGCATTGCTCAACGGCGGCAAATGCAGCTCAAGGTGTTGATATAACCTGTTCAGAAGCCAGTCTTCCTGCACAACGTGAAGACAACAGCGTAAGGATCTCTATGAAAAGAAAGAAAAATACAGATTTTCCGCTCGATGATCTTAATGCTGCTGTTAACTACGCCCGTAATTTATTCTGCAGTAATGACTATCAGTTGGCATTCGATCTCTATGAAAGTTTGATTGATTATTGGCGAAACCATGCCATACCGCTACTGGCAGAGGTCTATGATCAGTACGAGACACTGCCGGACAAGGAAAGCCGATATTTGCTTTATCAGTCGCGCCATTTTGACTTTAAAATTAGCCCTGGTGATAGGGTTCTGGATGTTGGCAGTGGACACATACCCTTCCAGCTTGCCACACATTTAACCGATATTTCTGTTAACGATGATGGTGTCGGGCGTGCCGGCACCCCATTTAAACATCTGGAAGGTATACCGGTGTATGAGTGCAATGTTGAAAGCATGCCTTTCTCAGACAAAGAGTTTGATTTTGTATATTGCTCACATGTACTTGAACATACTAATAATCCGGAAGCGGCTTGTCGTGAGCTGATGCGAGTTGGTAAGCGAGGCTATATCGAGACACCGAACAGAGGTAAGGATGCTTGGCTAAACATGGCCAAAACGAGTAATCACCGCTGGGCAGTGGAATGGGTAAACGAAACACTTATTTTTACAGAATATACTCCAGAGGAGAAGGAAGGACTGGGTAACGACATTTTGATGAGTATGCACTGCTCACCGCAGACCCCTCGTGAGAAAGCTTTTTCGGCGTTGATATATCTCAAGGCACCATTGGTCAACACAATGTTTTGTTGGAATGACTCATTTCGGTTTGAGGTTAGACATTGCATTTCTGCTCCCAATCTCGATAGTGTTGATCATGGCAACGCTACATGGCAGAAAACCATGAATCTTCCGAGCGTTAAGCTCTACGCTGGTGACATGCCAGAAATGGATCAGTATATCGGCTGGGTTGGCCTCTCAATATCGAAGAGTGATCATCGGCACATCCTTCATGACGTCACCCGACCTTTTCCCATTCCAGACAATTCGGTGGATGCCTTCCAAGCAGAAGACGTACTTGAACACATACCTTACGATCAACTGCTCACGGTATTGAATGAGATATATAGAGTTCTCAAGCCGAGAGCTCTTTTCCGACTTTCCGTGCCCGATTACGGTTGCGACGTTCTTCAAGAGCGCTCCCTCAAAGATTCCTATGGAAAAATAGTATTTGATCCTGGTGGTGGCGGAACCGTTGAATTCCCCGGGCACGTATGGTTTCCAAGGATTGATAATGTTCGAAAACTTATAAACGAATCATTGTTTGCCATATTCGGGCGGGTTGACTATCTGCACTACTACAATATGGACGGTTCCTTCGTTGTAAAACCGGTGGATTATGCAATAGGACACGTTGACAGGACTCCAGATCACGATGATAGGGTAAAGTCGCCGTATCGTCCTATGTCGATGATTATTGATCTTGTCAAGGCTGCTGGCAAAGGGTTCTGTCTCTTTATCAATACCTATTACGGTGCCTTTTTGAGCAAAGCCTATTCTCAATACTCCGACTTGGGCGACAAACATTATAAAGAACAACTACAACAGCTCGTCGATTGCCACTTCGGCGACAGTGACTTCTATTCAGGAAGGCTTAAAGACGCTGGCTGGAATGCTGACGATCTGATAGTCAACTGCGAGCCATTGCAGTTGGCCTGGGCACGCGAAAACGAGACAAGCTATGAAGGTCAGGATCTGGTTGTTGAACAAGTAAAACTTGCGAAACCCGATTGTATTTATCTGCAAAATCTTGGTCTGGGCACAAAGGAGTTTCTTTCCGCAATCAGGCCTTACACCACTTTGATCCTCGGCCAGATTGCATATCCATTACTAGAGCAAACAGATCTGTCTGGTTTTGACATCATCTTTTCATCGTTTCCCCACTTTGTTGACAGATTCCGCGCGGCAGGTATTACCGCATATTACCAGCCTCTGGCCTTTGAACCACGCATCCTGAAATCGGTGACAAAATTTGCTTTTAGCCAGCGCCCGGTTGAATGTTCGTTCGTCGGGGGAATTTCTCCTATGCACGGCAAAGGGTACCAACTTCTTGAAACGCTCGCAACACATGTTCCGATCGACTTTTGGGGATATGGTGCCGTGACATTGCCGCCTGACTCCGCTATCAGAGCACGTCATCATGGCGAGGTGTGGGGAACCGAGATGTTTTATCTCCTGGGTGCCTCGAAAATAACGATTAACCGTCATATCGACGTAGCAGAAAACAACGCCAATAATATGCGATTGTTTGAGGCAACTGGTTGCGGTGCATTGCTTATAACCGATTACAAGGACAATCTTAGCGAACTATTTGAAATTGGAAAAGAAGTTGTAGTGTACCGCTCCCCTGAAGAATGTATCGAGCTTGTAAGATATTATCTGGCCCACTCCAAAGAAGCGGAAGAAATTGCTAAGGCCGGACAGGCACGTACGCTCCGTGATCATGTCTATGAAAAACGGATGAAGCAAACGGCAAAGCTTATGTCACGACATCTAAGGTATCGCCGGGAGCAGGGAACGTTGCATTTTCCGGAAAGGATTTCGGATGGCTATCAGGGACTTTCTGCCGCTGACGTAACACCTAAACTTGAATCTGCCTGGAAAAGCCCTGATATTCCTCGACAGCAAAGGGCATTAGTTCAGCAGCAGCTAATGGAGATGTATCTAGGCAATATACCAGAGCCATTCAAGGTATTGAGTGATCTTTTGTTGCCGCTCGCACACGCGGGGATTTCAATTTTAGAAATTGGCTGTGCTAGCGGATACTATTGCGAAGTTCTTGAGTATCTTCTGAAAAGACAGCTTGACTACACCGGAGTGGACTATTCCTTGGCCATGATTGATATGGCCAGAGATTATTACCCGGAAGCTTCCTTCCTCACTGCGGACGGAGCCAAGCTTCCGATTGCAGACAAAACGTTCCGGATTGTCGTATCCGGTTGTGTGCTTTTGCATACTCCAGCATATGCCCAACATATTGCCGAGACAGCTCGCGTGGCAGAACAGTGGATCGCAGTCCACCGAACGCCGGTCTGCCGGACGCGCCCGACGACTTGCTATACAAAAATGGCCTATGGCGTTGAAACCGTGGAATTCAGGTTCAACGAACAGGAACTACTCTGGCTTTTTGAGCAGGAGGGCTTCAAACCTGCGAAGGTCTGCACCTATCTGGAGCGCCAAGAGAATGATGAGTACGAGGCGAGCTATCTGCTGGAAAGAGTCCAGCAACTGGTTGGCATTAAACTGCCTTTGGCATCGCCTCCCATCCGGCCATTATTAGTGCTCAACCGGCCTGTAGTACTGGTTTCGCGAGCAATTGCCTATACCTTCCCGCTCTCCTATGCCTACCTTGCCGGACAACTGCGCTCACAGGGAGAAGATGTCAGGGTGCTTTTCAAGGATATTCCTCCTCAGGCACTGGTGAAACAGATCATGGATCTGAACCCGCTTATTGTTGGATTCGGCAATCTGTATCCAGAACTAGCAGAAACAAAGACTCTGATCCGGATGCTTGACGCAGTCGGAAGAAAGTTTCCTATTGTCATCGGTGGCCAGATGGTGAGCCCGACGCCAGAATTTGCCGTCAGAATTACCGGAGCTGATTTTGGCGTTATTGGTGAAGGGGAGCTTATACTCGGGGAACTCGTCAAACGGCTCAGGAATGGCCAGGATATCTCTGACCTTAAGGGTCTTGTTATTAGAGACGGAGCATATATTCAAAACAACGGTCCCGGGCCTTTCATAGAAAATCTTTCTTCGGGGCTGCCATCAATCCCCTATGAACTTTTTCCTACGGAACAGTGGCTACCGATCGGTGAATGGTATGCCAAAAACATCCCTGTACCACACTGGAAAATTGACGATCGGGTTATCAATGTGCATGGCGGTAGAGGCTGTCCGTTCACCTGTAACTTTTGTTATCATCACAGCAAGGCTCGCTATCGCGACGTTTCGGTTATGATGGACGAAGCTCAGGAAGCGCTCATACGTTTCAATGGCAATATGCTCTACTTTTCTGATGATCTTGTCATGGCAAACCCCAAGCGGGCCCGAGAATTAATTGATGCCATATGGAAGTTGGATAGGCCGGTTTCGTTCCAGATATCAACTAGGTTTGACATCCTTGCAAGAATGGATGATGAAATGCTGCGTGACCTGAAGCGGGCGGGTTGTCGAAGTATGGGGCTTGGCCTTGAGTCCGGTTCAGACCGTATCCTGAAGATAATCGGCAAGAACTGTACCGCACAACAGATAGAAGAGGGGCTTGAGCGTCTTCGCCTTGTGGGCATATACCCGACGACCTCAATAATGCTGGGGCAATATACTGAGACACTCGAAGATGCTGTCGCGTCGATAGCCCTGATGCAACGAACGGTTCAGAAAGACCCGTATTTGAACTATGCCTTTACGCTGACCACGCCATTTCCAGGATCGGCTCTCTATGATCTTATTTTCCAGAAAGGACTCCTCAAGGATGATCAAGAGTTTTATGACCGGTATTTTTCATCTGCCGGAGATTTAAAGCAGGTTGTCAATCTGTCATCAATGTGTGATGACGAGGTCACATCTGCATTTTATGAAATTCATCGCATCTATAATATTGAAAAAAGAAAAGCAAATGCACTACTGGGAATTGGCTGATGCTTTGTTTTTCAGCAGTTAATCCGCAATAGATTTTGCTTGTTGCTTTTGAATACCATAAATGCAAAACACCCACAAAATAATCGTATCCAGGGGTTTAATATGGACATTGTAGACCAGATACTAAGCTGCCCTCTTTTGTTGGAATATCCGCCGGTGCTGCTTGATATCGGGGCGTCTGGGGAGATACACGCAAAGTGGAAACCCATTGCTAAATACTCGATCTGCATAGCCTTTGATGCTGATGATCGTGAAATCGGTTTTGCTGTCAATGAATCAAAGGGTTACAGAAAGCTGTATGTATTTAATAGTCTGGTTTCAGACCGAGCGTTAGACGAAGTCGATTTTTTTCTCACAAAATCGCCTTATTGTTCAAGTATCCTTGAACCGGACCACACTAGTCTCAATAACTGGAATTTCGGCAATCTGTTTGAAGTAAACCAAGTTACTCGGTTAAAAACGGTTTTACTTTCAGATGTGTTGCAGAAAATCGGAGTAAAAAAAATTGATTGGTTTAAAACGGATTCCCAAGGGACTGATTTGCGTCTATTTGCAAGCCTCGGCGAAGAAGTCATCAATAAAATCCTTGTTGCTGAATTTGAACCCGGCATTATCGATGGTTATAAAGGTGAAGACAAGCTTCATATGCTTATGAAATTTTTGGACACTCTCCCATTCTGGATGAGTGATATCAAGATCTGTGGCACGCAGCGAATTAGTCAAAATTCTATACAGCAAAGGTTTAGTAATTACTATGGCGCGCAATTACTTAGCATGCCTTTCAGGACATCACCTGGCTGGGCTGAAGTATCTTACTTCAACACGTTTGGAGCGGCGGCTTACTGCCTGGATGTTCGGGATTACCTTTTGGGATGGGTTTTTGCGCTCATTGAAGGTCAATATGGCTTTACTCTTGATATTGCATTACAAGGAATAGAGCGGTTTGGTGAACCTGCCTTTGAAGATTTGGCAGAATGTTCAACTAAGTTGGTTTTTTACAACCCATAAAATAGTTGTCTAGGAAAAAAGGGAATTTCATGGTGTCATTTGACAAAAAAAGTATTCTTATTACCGGTGGCCTTGGCTTTATCGGCTCGAATCTCGCGATCCGCCTGGTGGAAGTTGGCGCTAATGTCACTTTGGTGGACAGCCTGATTCCGGAGTATGGCGGAAATCTCTGGAATATAGAGCCGATTAAAGAGCGAGTGCGGATCAATATTTCGGATGTACGGGACGAACATGCCATGAAATATCTGATCCAGGGGCAAGATTACCTGTTTAATCTGGCTGGCCAGACCAGTCATGTTGACTCGATGAATAATCCTTTCCCTGATCTGGAAATCAACGCCAAGGCACAGCTCTCCATTCTGGAGTCCTGCCGCAAATACAATCCGGGAATCAAGCTGGTTTTTGCCAGCACCCGCCAGATGTATGGTGTTCCGCAGTACCTGCCGGTAGACGAAAAACATCCTCTTGCCCCCGTGGATGTTAATGGTATCAACAAGATGGCTGGAGAGTGGTATCACATCCTCTACAACAACGTGTATGGAATACGCTCGTCAGTACTCCGCCTCACTAATACCTATGGACCCCGTATGCGGGTTAAGGATGCACGGCAAACATTCCTCGGCATATGGGTCAAAAGGATTATTGATGGGGAGCCGTTACTCGTCTACGGCGATGGGAAACAGATCCGTGATTTCAATTATGTGGATGATGTTGTGGATGCTATGCTTGCCTGTGCTATAACTGAAGATGCAAATGGAGAAGTATTCAATCTTGGAGCAGATGACCCGATAAATTTGATGGATACGGCACAGCTTATGATTGATGTTGCTGCTGCGGGGACATTCGAAAGGGTTCCTTTTCCTTTGGCTAGCAAGGTGATTGACATCGGAGATTATTACGCCGACTACCGCAAAATACGGGCAATACTGGGATGGAAACCTAAAATCAGCTTGAATGAAGGTCTTATCAAGACCCTTCAATATTATTGGGAGCACGGTTCACATTACTGGAGTAACAATAAGTGACGGACAATATTCCCACTGCGAATCTTCAACGACAATAGGCGATAAAAAATATGCAGTGCTCTCCGCAGCTTTGGAAAAGATAGAATACAATGAGCAAACGCTATTACTGCACTTATTTTGATAGGAACTATCTGGTACGGGGACTGTCACTCATATCATCACTGAACCGCCACGAGAGTAGCTTCACTATTTTTGTTGTCTGCCTTGATGAGCTGACTCGTATCATACTTAAGAAACTGGATCTTTCCAATGTGATCCTTGTCCCTCTGCATGAGGTGGAAGAGCGTGACATCGCCTTGTCGGCAGCGAGGCAAAATAGAAGTGTCGTTGAATATTACTGGACCCTTACCCCATCGATCATTCTCTATCTGATTGGAACGCATCGCCTGGAAAAACTGACCTATCTTGATTCAGATCTTTTCTTCTTTTCATCACCGGAACCAATATTCCAGGAAATGGGAAAGAGTTCAATCCTTATCCATGCTCACAGATTTTCTGACAAAACAAGATGGATGGATATTTTTGGAATATACAATGTTGGTCTTATGATCTTTAAAAATAATGCGGATGGATTATCCTGTTTGAAGTGGTGGCGGGATCAATGCAACCGGTGGTGTTATCACAAAATAGAAGATGGCAAATATGGTGATCAGCTCTACCTGAACCAATTTCCACATCTTTTCAATAATGTACATATCCTTCAGCATCCTGGTGCAGGGGTTGCCCCTTGGAATCATGATCAATACAAAATCGTAAAAGAGTCTGCTACAGGAACAATTTTTGTTGATGGCTATCCGCTAGTAGTCTACCACTATCATTCACTGAAGTTTTTTCAACCAAATATTATTTTTCCTATTTGCTCCAGTAGCTATGATTTTTCGAAAGGAATTCTGGAAATATGCTATCTCCCTTACCTGTACTCACTTCATGAATCGATTGCTGCAGTGTGGGGGATTATTGGTGATTATGCTTTTGGGCTTTTTGACTCTTCAATCTACAATGCGCCTCTTGTGGCAACAAAAAATTGTCACTCGGGTATTTCCGCAATCAATGAAAGCGAATGGTATTCCCTTGACGAGGTATGGAACTACTACGGCTTATTTATAGAATGCCCCCAGGCCAGCCCCACATATCCGTAGGTACACAATGAATATTTCTGAAGTAGAGGGGATAGGTTCAACTTTGATGCAGATTCTCGAATGCGCCAATCTGTCATTTGACGCAGGCAATTTCACGGAGGCACTTGAGGGGTTCAAGTGCGCCATAAATATGTCTTCGGATAGCATTGAGGCGCAGACAGGTATGGCACTAAGCCTGGTACATCTTTGCCGCTACGCGGAAGCCATACCTTTACTTGTGTCGCTTGAAGCGGAGATGCCGATGTCTCTTGAGCTACAGTTTCTGCTGGGAGACGCGTTGTATTGCACCGGCCGACTTGATGAGGCGGAACTCCGTCTGAGTAGCGTTATTGCAAAAGCCCCTGATTACGTTGATGCTCAAAGCCTCCTTGGTAGAGTCTACATGTGTCTGGAGAAATATCCTGAAGCAAATAAATGTATTTCCACAGCTTTGGCGTTAAACCCGCGACACGTAGTCTCTCTTGCGTACATGGCCATGATGATGACCCATTTCTGTCAGTTTGACAACGCCTTGATTGCTCTGGGAAATGCCCTTGCGATTGAACCGAAGAATACTCTTGTGCTGAACAACCTTGGTCGTGCATGCATGATGATGGGGCGCAATGATGAAGCTATAGGCTGGTATCGGCAGGCACTGGAGATAGCTCCCGGGGATGTCAGTATCATAGGCAACTATCTGTTTGCGCTCAATTACTGCGCAGATACGAGCCCGGAGTTCGTCGCACAGGAGAGCTTTCGTCTTGCTCCGAGCGCTCATCGATTGGACTTCGATTCGACTCCATATCCCCTTCAAAGGAAGCAAGACGGTAAATTGCGCATTGGTTACGTTTCCGGCGATTTTTACACTCATTCTGTCACATACTTTGTTGAGCCGATCCTTATACATCACGATTATGATAATTTTGCTGTCGTTTGCTATTCTCTTGGGACGAACAGAGATGCGACAACTGATCGCATCAAGGCGCTGCCGTGTACCTGGCGCGATATGGCTGGGTCAGCACCGGATGCTCTGGCACAACAGATTCGCGAGGACAGAGTTGATATTCTGGTAGACCTTGCCGGCTATACGGCTGTCAACCGCATTGGTGCGTTTGCCCGCCGCCCGGCACCACTACAGGTAAGCTGGATCGGCTATCCCAACACCAGCGGTCTCCCGCAAATCGATTATTTCCTGACCGACAGCATCTGTGATCCTCCAGGTATGACTGATCATCTGTTTAGTGAGCGCCTCTGGCGCCTGCCGAGAATTTTCTGCTGCTACCTGCCGCCCATGGAGTTTCCTGCTGTTGTACCACCGCCGTATCTTGCAAACGGTTTTGTGACATTCGGCAGTTTTAATAATTTCGCAAAGGTTACGCGGCAGCAACTTATACTCTGGGCTCGAATTATCCGCGCGGTACCTGGTTCCCGGCTGTACCTGAAGAGTCTGTCTTTGGGTGATCGATCGGTTAATGAGTCAGTTCTGGCGCAGTTTGCTTCAGAAGGTGTTGATAGTGACCGTATCGACATGAGAGTTGTAACTACGACAAAACTTGAGCATCTTGAAGAGTATTCACGTGTCGATATCGCCCTCGACACATACCCCTATCATGGTACAACCACCACCTGCGAAGCTTTATGGATGGGGACTCCGGTCATAACTCGATCAGGTGTCACCCATGCCTCACGCGTCGGCGTTTCTCTTTTACGGAATATCGGTTGTACCGATTGTATTGCTGTCGATTCTGATGATTATGTTGTCCGTGCGGTTGCTTTGGCACAGAACCCGGCTCGGTTGATAGCGCTGAGCAGAGAGTTGCGGGCAATGATGGCCAGATCTGCTTTAATGGACGTGGGCGGAGTAACCCGTGAAGTTGAAGCAGCATTTGTGGCAATGTATGAGTTGAAGTACCGGGAAGGAAAGAGTGCTCCATGAATGAGATGGAAGACTTTGTTAAGGGGTGCCGTTTTTTTGCCGAAGGAAACCACTCCGCTGCGGAAAACCTCTTCAGACGCTGTCTCAGGCAGATGCCAGAGGACCCCGATGTTCTGAATGCATTGGGAAGTGCCCTTGATGCTTTGGGATCTCTGGACGAGGCCGCACACTACCTGAACCGTGCCTGCCAATTGCAGCCAGATAGTGCTCCGTTCCATTTTAATCGTGGCAACCTGTTGCGCAGATGCGGAGAGAGACCTGCTGCTGAACGTGCTTATCTGGAAGCGATAAAGTGCGATCCTGGCCTGGCGGAAGCGTATCATGGCCTTGGAAGTCTGTATCTCGAAGAAGGTAAAATTGAACCTGCCGATGCTTGCCTAAAGAAGGCAATAAACCTAAAGAATGGCTTTGTTCCTGCCCTCTACGACCTTGGGCAGCTTCGCCATGGGCAGGGATTGCTTGAAGAAGCCGAACAGTATTACCGCCTGAGTGTCGTCGGTGATGCTCATTTTCTTCCGGCATTGAATTCACTGGGAATGCTGCTGGTACGAAAAGGTCAGGTTGAAGAGGCGCGGAGCTGTTTTGAAAAGGTGATCCAGAGAGATCAAAACTATCTGCTGGCACGCTGCAATCTTGCTGTACTTGACTCCTGGTGCGGGAATCTCGATCATGCAATCGATGTGTTGCAGCAGGCTGCCATAGAGGCACCGAACGATGGTAATGTCCAGTTCAACTTGGCACTGGCTTTGCTTAAGGCCGGGAGATTCAAAGAGGGTTGGCGAAAACACGAGTGGCGCTTTTATAAACCTAATCCGGTGCAAATGCGACATGGTGAAATTCCCCGCTGGCACGGAGAATCGTTAGTCGGCAACTCAATATTGATTTATGCCGAGCAGGGGTATGGAGACTCCCTCCAGTTCGTCCGCTTTGCATCGCTTCTGGCTGCTCAGGGTGCTACTGTACTGGTTGAAGGACAGGATTGGACAATCACACCGTTATTAGCAACGGTTTCTGGAGTTGCCGTCGCCTTCAGTCGTGGTGAGGAGTTGCCATTCAAGCCTGATTACCAGATTCCGATGATGAGTCTACCGCTGGAATTGGTTGTGGATGGGGCTCATCCGCTGATTATCAACTACCTGCGTCCCCCTGAAGAGAGGATACGCTTCTGGCACGATAGATTGTCAGGATTGCCAGGGTGTAAAGTAGGGATAGCCTGGTCTGGCCGTCTGGAACACGTGAACGCCTCTAACCGCTCCATCTCACCGGAACATCTTGCCCCGCTGTGCGGAATATGCGGCATCTCCTGGGTCAGCTTGCAGTTTGGTCCTGATAAACCATCACCGTCGCCGATTCCCATGCTTGACCCCAGGGACAGCGTCGTTGATTTTTGCGACTCCGCTGCACTTATTTCCGTGCTTGACCTGGTAATAACGGTGGACTCGGCAGTTGCTCATCTGGCGGGAGGATTGGGCGTGCCGGTCTGGTTGCTACTCCCCTGGAATCCTGATTGGCGCTGGATGCAAGATCGTGAAAAGTCGTCATGGTATCCGTCTGTGAGATTATTTCGACAAACGTCGCCGAACAAATGGACAGATGTGATTAACGATGTAATTCAGCTTTTCTCTTACTTTCTGGAAAGGGGTTATAATGGGATTAATTAGGGATGCATGGGGTGTTCTTTACATGGTGTGGGGCAGTTCCCATGATCAGTTGCTCGAACGTTCCATCAATTCTCTAAAGATATATCACCCTGATCTGCCGATACATATCCACAGGGTTGAGGTTGCTGATAGGGACAGCGCTTCGGCGGTGATGTTTCTGGCCAAGGCGGCCATGGCTAAATTTTCACCTTTTGAAAATACATTGTATCTTGATGCGGATACCATTGTAATGGGGCCACTGGAGTATGGTTTTGAGAAAGCGGAGCAGTTCGGGCTCACCTGTTGTATCTGCGAGTGCCCGTGGGCTCAGCGCTACAAAGGGCTCAAACATTTGGATGGACTGGTTGAATACAATACAGGAGTCCTTTTTTTTACCAAAAAAGCACAATCAGTATTTTATCTGTGGGAACAGTTAGCCAGAGTGGTCGATTCTTCCGTTCGTTATAACGACGAAAATGGAGTAAATGTCATGGATCATAACGACCAGGCAGCCTTTGCCAGGGCAATAGAGATGACAGGCTTTAACCCATTTGTGTTGCCGATTAATTGGAATCTTCGCCCCAGATGGCAGAGATCTTTTTTCGGTCCGCTCAGGATATGGCATGACATTGCGCCTCCACCTACAGAAATATCTTCCGTGAACTCGTATTATGAAAAAGAAGATCCGATCTTCTTTGAAGTGAAAATGACATGATCAATACTCCAGAGCTTCCAGTGCACTTCTTCACCATAGTCCTTAACGGCGAACCGTTTATCAGATACCACATAAACGTGCTCAACCGGCTGCCATTTCGCTGGCACTGGCATGTGGTGGAAGGAGTGGCTGAACTTCGACACGACACGGCCTGGGCTCTTGCATATGGCGGAGCTGTGCCGGAGGCATACCACGAAAACGGCCTTAGCAATGACGGAACGACCAACTATCTTGACCGTCTGGCGGCACTATTTCCGGACAATGTGTCCGTCTATCGGCTCGAACAGGGGAAGATGTGGGATGGCAAGTGTACAATGATAAATGCACCTTTGAATTATATCAGGGAAGAATGTCTGCTCTGGCAGATAGATGTTGATGAGTTCTGGACAGAAGATCAGCTCTGTAGAGGGCGAGAGCTCTTTCTTCGGAATAGGGAGAAAACGGCTGCATGGTACGACTGCCATTTTTTTGTCGGGCCCAATCTACTGATTTCAGATACTGAAGCCGAAGGGCATCGTTTGAGCACGAACTGGCTGCGCACGTGGCGTTATACACCGGGATGCCGGTGGGCATCACACGAACCTCCCATTCTGGTACGTCCGGGAGAAAATGGCACAGACCTTGATATTGGCCGAGAGAATCCATTGCTACCTGACGAGACCCGCCATGAGGGGCTTGTTTTTCAACACAAAGCATATATTCTACAGAAACAGCTCAGGTTTAAGGAGGCGTATTACGGTTACCACGGAGCAACCATGAATTGGCTGCTCCTGCAAAAGCAGCATGATTTCCCATTGCAGTTGAAGGAATTTTTCCCTTGGCCTTTTGTGGCTAATGGGACGCTGGTGATACGGGACATTCAGGCAGGTGTAAAATCCATCCCGCTTCCGGAAGAAAGTGAATATGTTGTACTCGATACCCCTCAAGACCTTAATAAGCTGAGCCGTTTTATAAAACGGATGGCACAAGATATTTATCCGGAAACGCCGAGCCTCCTGCATTCTGAAATAACAAGCAAGGCATTGGTGAAACTTGAAGAATTATTTCCCCTGCAGCCAGGTATGCATGTTCTTGATGTGGGGTGCGGTCAGGGTCCTGCCTTGGAATATTTCAGTTCCCGTAAACTCGAATACTTGGGAATTACTCTGAGTGAGGAGGATATTGCAGAGTGTCGAGCGAAGGGATATCGCGTTGAGAAGATGGATCAGTCATTTCTCACGTTTTCTAATGGCAGCAAGGATCTTGTATGGGCTCGTCACGTAATTGAGCATAGTATTTTCCCTCTCTTCACTCTGGAGGGTTTCTGGAAGGTTCTAAAGCCTGGTGGCATGCTCTATCTGGAGGCTCCCGCTCCGGAGACCTCCTGCCACCATGAACGAAACCCCAATCACTATAGTGTGCTTCCTAAAGGTTGCTGGCGTGCACTCCTTGAACGGTGCGGATTTAAGATACTTGGTGATGTAGATTATTCTTTTGAAGTACCTGCCGGGCCTGATGTTTACTGGGGGTTTTATTGCCAGAAATTAGACACGGAGATTGGAGTGCATAATAGATACTATGGATTGGATCGCCTCGACAATAAGCTGCTTGCTTATATAGGTGATATTTCCAAGGGTTTTTTTGTAGAAGCTGGAGCACATGACGGGGTGTCACAATCAAACACTAAATTACTGGAAGAAATGGGCTGGAGTGGGTTACTCGTTGAGCCGTCGCCTACAGCCTTTGCACAATGTCAAAAAAATAGATGCAATCCTGTAGAAAATTGCGCCCTAGTTTCAGGCACTTACAGGGAGTCGTCCATTTGCGGAAGCTTTGACGGAAGTCTCTTGTCTGGCGTTCTTGGATCTAGCATGCGGAGTTCATCGGGCATTGTTATTCCTGCAAGAACAGTAGCAAGCCTTTTTCGCCAGTATAAAATTTCTCATGTTGACTTCTTCAGTCTTGATGTAGAAGGTTATGAATTGGAAGTATTGCATGGCATCGATTGGGATGAGGTAACCATTGACTGGTTTCTTATTGAGGTTAATAGTACGGCTTACGACATATCCTCATTTTTCAACTATATGAATAGTGTCGGTTATGACTGCATCGCCAAATTGTCTGACCACGAATCAAATCCATACTGGGACGGAACTCATCAAGATTATCTGTTCAAGAGAAAAGGCAAGAGGGGTAGTCGGTAAACCGACTACCCCCCCTTGTTTTACAGTAGCTGTGGCAAATATATTGCTGACATGGATTCTATGCGTATTCTTTTTACCATACCTCATTATTTTGGCCCCGGACCTTCCTGCTTCGGCTCCGCAGACGCATCGAAGCGCAAGCAGCGTGTTGCCTCTCTTCGTTCATGCATCGCTTCGCTTCATCATAATTTTGGACGTAGTCAGAAACTAGGAGATGTTTGCCCGGCCAATCAGATGTTGACCAATGATATTGATATTGTGATCTGTGTAAACGGTTCAAATCATCTGATAAATGAACTTGATCTCCCTTCCGGCAGTTTTATATCGCGTGAATTTACAATGGCTAACCCTCTTTTCCTTGGTTATTCATGCTATGACGTTTTACGCGAAGCAAGTGGTAATTATGATTGGTACTGTTATCTTGAAGATGACATTGTCATATCGGATTCCTTGTTTTTTAGTAAGCTTCAGTGGTTCTACCATGTAGTTAATAATGCCAGGTATCTACTACAGCCGAATAGGTATGAAATTGGAGTAGATCCCGAATTTTCAAAGGTATATGTCGACGGTCCGGTCTGGTATAACAGCGCAGAATTTAATGCAGGGCTGCGTCTCCCGGGATGTTTTGACGAAATTTTGATTAAATGCGGTGAAACAACATTTCGGACGACTCCCGCACTGAATCCGCATTCAGGATGTTTCTTTCTGACCAATGTCCATCTTCGTCATCTGCTGGAGCAACCTTGGTACGGAGATCGGCTCGCACATTTTGCCGGCCCAATGGAGAGTGCCGCTACCCAGTACATCATAACACTGTTCAACGTCTTTAAGCCGGCTCTAGAGTGTGCCTCATTTCTGGAGGTGTACCATCACCATCAGAAATGGGTAAATAATAAAACATAAAGGCGAATAGGTGACTCTTCTGCGCAACAAATTAATAAATAACACTAAAACAGTCTGGCTTTCCTACGTGGGCTATTCTGTGACGACTGCCGTTTACATTGAACGGGCATTGCGTAAAATTTGTCGTACTGTTACGGTTGGGCCACCACTTCCAGGCGAATTCATCGAAAAGTGGCAGCTTCAAAATATGAAACAGCCAATCCTTCATCACGATATTGAAACCGATTTTGAAACTGATATGGGTGAGGTGTTATCGTTAAATCCTGATATACCACGCCCGGATCTTTTTCTCTGGATCGAGTCGGCGCTCGGCTACATACCTGGCAATATCGCTGCTCTTGAATGTCCTACCTGCTGTTACCTCATCGATAGTCATCTGCAACTTGAAAGGCATTTGAAACAAGCCGTGGACTTTGATTATGTATTTATAGTCCATCGTGCATATCTGGAAGAGTTCCGGAAGGTAAATCCCAGGACATACTGGTTGCCGGTTGGTTGCGACGTAGAGGTACACCGTCAATGGGCGGTTGAAAAAATTCACCGGATTGGATTTGTAGGCGCAGTCATTCCTGGGTCACGGCGTGAGAAGCTGGTGAATAGATTGCTCGCTGCAGGTGCACTTCACTATGAGCGTTGTTATGGGGATGAAATGTCGCGGGTTTTCTCAGAATCACGTATTGTGTTTAATAATGCGGCCAACCATGATCTGAATATGCGCTTTTTTGAGGTTCTTTCGACTGGAGCCATGCTGCTTTCTGATGCGACTCTAGGAAGTGGTCAAACCGAACTGTTCAGAGACGGGGAGGACTATGCCTGTTATCAGGATGGCAATCTGCTGGAAACGGCTCGCTTCTACCTGGAAAATGAAGAGTTGAGAGAACGGATCGCCGCTCGGGGGCAGCGGTTGGTACACAATGCACACACCTACCGGCATCGTGTTGAAGATCTTATGGCTGTTGTCTGCGAAGGGAAACCGGATACATTCTCGCTTGCAGAGCTACGGGAGCGTTCATTGATAGGGCTGACCGCGCCTTTGGAGGAGATGCAGAGCCGGATTGAGATCAACTTACCGGCAAGGAGTTTTGTTATTCCGGTACTCGACTATTCGCCCGCCAGTGAATACAACATACTAACGTTGCTAAACGACCTTGAAAGTATTGATGGAGAGGTAATAGTTGTATTCAACGGTGCGGATATTGGTGAAGAGTTAAAATGGCATCCCCGCATCACTCGCCATGCCATCATGAAACAGAATGTAGGTGTGGCGAGAGGGTGGAATGTAGGTTTTGACATGGCCGAGGGTAAATCAGTCTTCATCGTTAATGCCGATGCTCATATCTCGTCTAATGCTGTAGTCTCCATCGAACAGGGGTTGTATACACTGCCCGGCGCAGTCTGTGTCGGCCCTCAAGGGGCGTTTTTCAATTTTTCGCTCTGTACCGATCACTGTTACTTTGACAAGGGGAGTTTCAATCAGGCCATGGAAGTAGATGCGGTCTCCGGTTTCTTTTTTGCGGTAAACCGCAGACTTTTTTCGGAAAACGGACTACACTTCGAGCCTGCGTACACACCCTGTTATTTTGAAGAGTGGGATCTGGCGCTCCAGGCAAAACGCGCCGGACTCAAGTGTTACATAGTGCCGACAGAAGCGTACGATCACCACTGGAGCGGTACCATCAGAGCCTTGCGAACAATCCCCTATCTGGGGCGTGAGGAGGAGGCCGGAGCTGTCCTCAAGCGGAACCGTCAGCTCTTTCTGGCCAAGTGGCGGGCAATTGCACGAAAGGAGCATAAACCTGAACTGCTGGAGAGTGGCTGGAAAAGGTATCTGCTTGCGACCGTGAGGGAGTTTATGGCCACAGGCAGGCAGACAGAGGCTCTTGAGAAGATGCAGAGTTTGTTTGAATTATATCCTCATGACTTTGAAGTTGTATCGCTGTATAAGTTCGTTTCGCTTGTATAAACTTTATTGGAGGTCGAAGGATGCAATATCTGTATAGAATTAAGGAGAACCTCCGTTGCGCCCTTAATTTATTACAATTGACAGAAAATCAAGGTAACATCGCCGGAATGAATAGCTGCCTGAGTCGTCTCGGAGATATGCTGTTGTTCTACCGTATGAACTGGGATCTTTCCGAAGATTGGGTATATGAAGAGATGATTAAAATCCTAAAAGAACCGGCTGACTTAATGATCGCTGCCGCCATGGATTGTGAAAAGCGATTATTAAGTGAAGCTGCGGCTCAATTTGTTAATGCGGCATATCTTATTAGTTCAGGGTCTCAACATAAAACTATTGCAGCCAGCTACTGTCGAAAGAGCGGAAATATAAAAAAGGCTCGCAAGATCTGCCTTGAATTGAGCACGCAACAACCGGAAAATCAGACTGTCTTGTCTGAATTGTTTTCATGCGATGTCGCCGAACGATTCTGGCCGCTTGACTACTATCATCTGTTGGCGGAAATTCATCGCAAGTGGCCGCCACGTGTCTATATAGAAATCGGTGTCGCAACCGGCAAATCACTTGCATTGACCGGCACCAGTACACGTTCGCTCGGTATAGACCCATCTACGGCCAGCCAGGAACATTTTCACTATAATTCTCCCGAAAACGATCCACATCTATATAAAATGACCAGTGATGATTTCTTTGCAAACTGCGATGTTATTAAAGAGATGGGACGACCACACTTTGACGTCGCTTTCATTGACGGACTTCATCATTTCGACCAGGTGTTACGTGACTTCATCAATCTTGAAAAATTCGCAGGGCCAGACTCCATAATTTTGATTCATGACGGTCTGCCGATAAATGCCCGCGTTGCAGTCCGGGAGCCATCCACTTGGTTCTGGACCGGAGATGTCTGGAAGGCAATACCTTGCCTGTTGGCCATCAGACCTGACCTTGAGATTATCACACTTCCGGCTTCCCCTTCAGGACTTGCCCTGATTCGCCGTTTGGATCCTTCCTCACATATTCTGGAGCGACAGTACGACAGTCTGGTTCAGCACTTTGCTGCTCTTGAACTTCCTAATGACTGGAGTGAGCGCTGCACAATGCTTAACGTTCAGGTGGATCAGGCTGCCTTTAATCTGGCTGACTACCTACCACCGGAAGGATGGTCATGAACGTCGCAATGCCTCATGGTACTACCCACGGCTGGGGGATCGCCGGAAACTATCTGACGGCTGAGATAGCAAAACTGCCGCCGATTCCGGATGTGACTCTGCACTGCGTGGCTGGGCACCATTTTGTGGCAAGTGATGAGGCACAGTGGAACCGCTTCAATATCGGTTACTGTTTTTTCGAGTATGAGATTCTCGCCTATCGCTACATTCCGGAAGCGGCCAAACGGTGGGATCATATCGTTGCAGGATCAAGCTGGTGCGAACATCACCTTCGCATTGCGGGGATGGAGAGCACCTCAACCGTCCTGCAAGGGGTTGATCCGGCAATATTCCATTCATTGCCGCCTCGTCAGGATGATGGTCGTTTCATCGTCTTTTCGGGAGGGAAATTCGAGTTCCGCAAAGGACATGATCTGGTCATTGCTGCCATGCAGATTTTCATGGCCAGACACCATGATGTCTGGCTCGCCTGCGCCTGGCACAACCATTGGCCGAATTCAATCAGGACAATGGAGCAATCCCGTTGTATCAAGTTTCAATATAGGGATCTCCCATGCGACCAACTTTACTCCGGCTTGATCTCTACTAATGGTATCGATCCGGCCCGTGTCATACTCTACCCTGTGATGGAAAACCATCTTATCAAGTCGGTATATGCCAACAGCGATGTCGGACTGTTTCCCAATCGTTGCGAGGGGGGCAACAACATGGTGATGTGTGAGTACATGGCCTGTGGCAGGCCGGTCATAGCTTCGACCATGACCGGACATCGTGATGTTGTCGCACGTGAGCATGCCCTTTGTCTGCAGAGCTACGAACCGGTTCTGGCGCGTATCGGTAATGATATTGCCGGTGTCTGGTTTGAGCCGGCTCTTGAGGAGATAATCGCACTTCTGGAACAGGCATATTGCGACAGACAGATGCTTCAGGGTGTCGGCAAAGCTGCAGCTATGGCAATGACACGGCTATCCTGGTCTGGTGCCGCCCGGAATTTTCATGCTCTTGCCGATCAACTGGCTAAGCCACATCGTGCTGCTGCCGTTTCGACTCTACCGGAAGATCCTGAACTGCTGTTTGCTGCCGGGTGCTTCGCCGAAGCAGAAAAAGGGTTCCGCACTCTGCTGGAGAAGTCTCCCTTTGATCCGGAACTTTACAACAGTCTGGCGACAACTCTTGACCGGCTAGAGAGGTATGGCGAAGCTGCCTGGTATTATGAAAAGGCTCTGGCTCTTCGCCCAAGTTTTTTTATTGCCCGCTTTAACCTTGCCAATACATTGAAACGGCTTGGGGATTGTGGAGCTGCCATTGAAAATCTCGAGCTTGCAGTTGCCGAAGAGCCGAAATTCGTTGCGGCCTGGCAGAATCTTGCCCTCTGTTTTTTTGACGGGGGAAATCTGCATCGAGCCGTTGAGTGCCAGGAGCGGGCTGTTCTTTTGGAGCCTGACTGCACGAAAAGCAGAATAGACCTGGGCGATATGCTTATGGAGCTGGGTCGTTATCAGGACGCTATAACATGTTTTGATGAGGTGCTGGCTTCAACACCTGATAACGCTGGAGTACTCAATTCCAAGGGGATGTCCTTGCAGGATCTTGAAGATCTTGACGGCGCCGAGACCTGTTACCGTCGGATACTGGAGGACGATCCTGGTAATACGGAGGCGCTCAACAACCTGGGTACCATTCTCCGTTCGCGCGGCATGCCACTTCAGGCAATCGACTATTTTGACCGTGCCCTGCAGGAAGTACCTGGTGATGGACAATTGATATTTAACCGTTCACTGGCCAGGCTCACGCTGGGAGATTTTCAAGCAGGGTGGCAGGATTATGAAAGCAGATTTTCACTGGCTGGCCCTGTTAAACTGAACCATCCGGATCTGCCGCGATGGCATGGCGAACCGTTGGGTGGTAAAACCCTGTTGGTGCAGGCCGAGCAGGGGTACGGAGACACACTGCTGTTTGCTCGTTATTTACCGTTGCTGAACCGTTTCGGAGGTTCTGTGCTGTTTGAGGCACAGGATCATTCCATAAAATTGGCGATTGATCGTATAGACCCGTCAGTTACCGTTATTGACAGAGGAGAACAACTTCCGGAAGTAGACTGTCAGGTGCCGTTACTAAGTCTGCCGTTGATCTTTAATACTGATTTCGCCACGATTCCCTTCCCCAACGGCTATCTATTTCCGGATTACGATAGAAAAAAAGGATGGGATCAGTTTCTGGGCTCATCTGACCGACGGATGAGGATCGGCCTTGTGTGGGGTGGCAGAAAACCTCGCCTGAATGCAAACCGCTCCATGCGATTACAGGATATGCTGCCGATACTGCAGGTTAAAGGACTTCGCTTTATCAGCCTTCAGACAGGTGATGATGCTGCACAGTCGTCTGAATTCGGCGGGCTTGTTGAGGATGTTATGCACAAGGTGACCAGTTTTGCCGATACCGCAGCACTTGTTGCGACGCTGGATCTGGTCATATCAGTCGACACTGCCGTGGCGCATCTGGCTGGCGCACTAGGTGTTAATACCTGGGTTTTGCTGAAATATGCTTCTGACTGGCGCTGGTTTCTGGAACGCGATGACAGCCCTTGGTACTCCTCTATGAGGCTCTTCCGCCAGGAGGTGACGGGAGAGTGGAGCGCGCCTGTTACCCGGATTTTGGAGGCTTTAAAAAAGCAGTCATAAAAAGGCTAAAGTTTACGAGACGCTCGCCGATAGTTTCAAATACACAAGCGATTATCCAATAATGGTCAGAAGACCATAATAAACCAAGAAAGGGGTATCAAATCATGGCAGACGTAACATTAACATCAGGCATGCGTAATAATCTCTTGCAACTCCAGGGGACCTCCAAGCTCATCGACCGCACACAGGAGCGCCTTTCAACCGGTAAAAAGGTAAACAGCGCACTCGACAATCCGACCAACTATTTTGCGGCACAGGCGGCAGTCAACAGATCAGCCGACTTGGCTATCCGTAAAGATGGCATGGCAGAGGGAATCCAGACCGTAAAGTCTTCCGATGCCGGTATAACTGCCATTGCAGCTTTAATCGAAGCAGCCAAAGGTATTGCGTCTGCAGCTTTAGCGGCAGATGCGGATGGTCGTGGCGCATTCGTAACACAGTATGACACTCTGATGTCACAAATCGACACCCTGAGCAGCGATTCCGGCTACAGAGGCACCAATCTCCTGAACGGCGCTAACCTGACTGTCACCTTCAACGAGGATGGCGCTTCGAAGCTGACAGTTAACGGATTTACAGCCACATCTACTGGCTTAAGTATTACGGGTGGTGGTGCTTGGGGTGGAACCGAAGCTCAGGTTATAACACTGGAACAGCAGCGCCTAGCCAGTGCCACAACTATTTTACGCACGCAATCTAAAAACCTTGCCGGTAACCTGAACATCATTTCTACTCGTCAGAATTTCACCGATAGTATGATTACTACGCTGCAGACCGGTTCCGACAACCTGACTCTGGCCGACATGAATGAGGAAGGCGCCAACATGCTGATGCTGCAGACCCGCCAATCCTTGGGCACTACAGCCTTAAGTCTCTCTTCGCAGGCTTCCCAGGCTGTCCTCAGACTCTTCTAGTCGTAAACGAAGAGGACGCGTCAATTTAAACCTGAGCGGGGAGAGGGCAACCTCTCCCCGTTTGCATATTTTATAATTGTGAGGTGATTACTATGAGAATCGAGGGTAACGATCAGAGACTGGCGGCGGTAACAGCCACCCAGATGCAGAACACCGGAACCCAGCAGATGCTGGCATCGAAATACGTCCAGGAGCAGGAGGCCCAAAAGGTGAGCAAAGATTACTCGCCGCAGCCGATAGCAGGTGATAGAGTTTCTATTAATGTCGAACTTCCTAAGAGCACTGTTGATACGTTGCAGAAAATGGGCAATATCTCGGATTTCCTCAATACGACCGCCGTCAATCTTCGTCAGACAAATGAAGGTCTGCAGGCAGCCGCCAGTATTATTACTGATATGAAGAGTTCTATGGATCAGATTATCAAGAACTATCCACCGTATTCAGTTGAAAGTCAGGCGCGCATAGATTTGTTAATGAATTTTTCGTCGCTAAAAAAGCAGATACAGAGTCTCGAGATTCCCGCGCCCCCCCCCCCGTTTTATGAAGTTGTCAAGCATCTCTGGGCGGATCTCTTCGCCGAAGTGGATAAAAAGCTCCAGACGCCTACTCTGCCGAGTGATGCCTCGGATGCTCAAGTTGCTGCGGCCGCTAAACAGTTAGACGAGATTGCAAGTAACATCAGTAATGTTCAGGATACTATGAGTAATTATTTAGCGAACGGCGGCTGAGTATGCCACTCTCCCTGACCTTAAAGCCGGGAGAGCGGGTGATTCTGGCCGGGGCGGTGATAAAAAACGGCTCTTCAGTCGCTCATCTGCAGATAGAAAACCGTGTGACGCTCCTCCGGCAAAAGGATGTTCTGACTGAACAGGAGGCTACATCTCCCTGTAAGAAAATATATTTTGTAGTTCAGTTGATGTATGTTGGCGATGGCTTGACTTCAGAGCTTGCTCAGGTGTACTGGGATCTGGTTCGGGATGTGCTTGCAGCCGCTCCGAGCACAAAAGAGTTGATTTCTCAGATAAGCGCGTATATTGTCGGGGCCGATTTTTATCCGGCTCTTAAAGTGGCCAAGAAACTGATTTCCTACGAAGAGGAGCTTATTAGTTATGTCTCAAAACCAGCTTAACGCCTATACAGCCGTACAGAAGGAACATTTGAGTGGGAGGGAGTTGGAGGCTTCCGTCCTCTCTAGAGCTGGCCTGATGTTGAAGAGTGTCAAAGAAAATTGGGGCGCGCCTGATCGGGATCGTAAGTTGCTGGAAGCTGTTAAGTTTAATCAAAAGGTCTGGAGCTTTTTCCAGGCGGAGCTTTCTGACCCCGAAAATCCGCTTCCCAAAAACCTGCGCGAAGACATTCTGAACCTGAGTATCTTTGTTGACAAGCGACTGTTTGAAGTTATGGCGTACCCGAACCCCGAAAAACTTGCTATCATCATTGATATCGATTTCAATATTGCCGCAGGTTTGAGGGCAGCTCCAGTGCAGTAAACGAAACTGACATCTTGTTGCGAAAAAATCCTTTGTGGCGACTCAAAGGATTTTTTTATTGCTGCGCGAAAATGTTTCAAGAGCAGATTTCACTCTGGTTATGACATCACTCCAATCACCAGGCTGTTTTTGTCTAAAAATTAGCGTGCTCGGGTACCATGGCGAGTAGTTCCGCTCCAGCAACCAGCGCCAATCGGGGGCAAACGGAATCATAAGATACAGCTCTTTGCCAATTGCACCGGCCAGGTGGGCAACCGCAGTATCAATAGTTATTACAAGATCAAGCTGCTCTATCAGCGCAGCGGTGTCAGCAAAGTCATCAATCTGACCGGTAAGATCCACCATATCCATACCGAATGGCGAACAGGCTTTCTCTCCGAGTTGCAGTGAAAAAAAAGTGACGTTCTTCACGGATAGTAGCGGGGCAAGCTCCGCGAAACAACAGGAGCGGAGCGGATCTGGATATTTTTTACCGACCCAGACCAGGCCGACTCGTCTGTTTTCCGGATAAGCGGACATGAGTGCAGACCATTTCAGGCGCAGTTCCTCACTTGCAGAGAGGTATTGATACGCTGACGGAATGGTCTGCAGCGTGGTGCCAAAAATACCTGCTAATGAGAGCAGCGGCGCTTGAGTGCTGAATGGCGGAAGAGCTGCCCCGAAAGGGGCGACGGAGTGAACGGCAGGCAGGCCTTGAAAGAGTAGCACAAGCTGCGGATGACACTCTATGATAACCACGCCGCCACGCGCCGCAACCAGCGGAGCATAGCGGATGAACTGTATGGCGTCACCGAAGCCCTGCTCAGCATGCAGCAGGATAGTTTTACCTTCCAAAGGTGAGCCGTCCCAGAGCGGGATGTCAGTATGACGGCATGGAGAAGTGAAATCAGGCTTTTGCCAACGCCATTCGTACTCCCGCCACCCCTCCTCGTACCGTCCCTGAAGCAGCAGGTTCAAGGCGAGATTCCAATGGGCTGCGGCAAAAGCGGGATCGAGCAGGATTGCTCTGCGGCACTCTGCTTCTGCTTCAATAATTTTCCCCAGCGCCTGCAGCGCGGTGGCGCGTGCAGCGAGAGGAACCGGAGATGTCGTTAAAATCGACGCTGCCTGTAAAAAAGAGTCGGCTGCTTCGGAAAAAAGGCCGAGCGCCAGCAAAGTATTTCCCAGATTATTATGTGCCTCCCCCATACCAGGCGCAAGGCCTAAAGCCTCCCGATAACAGGCAGCCGCCTCCTGATAGCGTCCCAATTCGTGCAAAGCAGTACCGGCATATAGATGGAGAGTCGCATTTGAACGATCCAGAACTAAGGCGCTCTGGAAACGCACCAGCGCCTCATTGGAATTCCCTCCCCGCAATAACGTGGAGCCTTCCATGAACATCTGCTCTATCTGATTGCTGCTATCATTCATAGTCCACTACCGCTACAAAACCGTCAGGCTGTAGCCCCTTCCTTTCAGATAGCCGACAATATCCTTGATATGCTCATACCCGCGTGTCTCAAGCTCCAGAGATACGTCTGTCCTGCCAATCGCCAGCGATTTCGAGCGGCGGTCATGGGTTATGTGAAAAATATTGGCACGAGTTGCTGCGATGTCATTGGCAAGTGTTGCCAGAGCACCGGTATGATCGTCCAGCTCTACTATCAGTTTGAGATAGCGACCGCCGGCGATCAGGCCACGCTCCACTACCTGGGCGATCGTCTTTACATCGATGTTACCCCCGGACAACAGGCAGACCGTTTTGCCCCCAAGGCCCGGTATCCGGCGATTGAGTACTGCCGCCAGTGTTACGGCCCCTGCACCCTCAACCAGCATTTTGGTTTTTTCCAGCAACGAAACAATCGCCAGAGCGATGTCCTCCTCCTCTACCTGGATAATTTCATCGACTAACTGACAGAGGATCGGTACCGTGCGCTTTCCGGGCAGCTTGACAGCTATGCCGTCGGCTAGCGTCAGATTCACCGGTCGTTCGGTCGGTTTTCCAGTTGCAAATGAGGCAGACATGGAGGGGGCGGCGGTTGATTCAACGCCGATAATCCGTACCTGCGGGGCTCGCTCCCGCAGTGCTGCCGCCATACCGGCGATCAAGCCCCCACCTCCGACCGGTATGATGATGTTGCGCAGATCAGGGAGCTCTTCAAGTATCTCAAGAGCGATAGTTCCCTGTCCAGCCATGACCAGTTCATCATCAAATGGATGGACGAACAGCGCTCCGCTTAATTTTTGCGCAGCTATCGCCGCTGCGTATGCCTCATCGAAATTACGCCCGGTCAACACAACCTCGGCGCCGTAGTCGCGGGTAGCCTGAACTTTTTGCGGCGGTGTTATTTCCGGCATATAGACGGTGGCGGCAACGCTGAGGAGATCGGCAGAAAAAGCGACCCCCTGAGCATGATTTCCTGCTGATGCGGTTATGACACCACGCGCCAGTTTTTCTCGCGGCTGGGAGGTCATAAAATTCAGCGCCCCCCTGATTTTGAATGAGCCGGTACGCTGCAGGTTTTCACACTTGAAATAGAGCGGAATTCCCAACTGCTCACTGTAATAATGCGAATATATCAGTTCACTGCGCCGGACACGCTTGCGGAGACGATCATAAGCATCAGAAATAAGGGTAGTAAGCTGCATGTCGATGAACTCCCTGTGAAAATGAGGCCTGATAATAACAGATGGCGCGGCACCGGTCAAACATACTTGGCAAGAGGCCGGTTTACTGGTACATTCCGACAACACTCATTCTGGAGGGACTATGGATCCTATTCATCATCGACTTATTATTCTTGGCGCCGGCCCGGCCGGTTATACGGCCGCCGTCTACGCCGCCCGTGCTAATCTCAATCCTGTTCTCATTACCGGGCTGCAGCCTGGGGGGCAGTTGACCACAACTTCTGAAGTTGATAACTGGCCGGGCGATCATGCCGGTGTCGAAGGGGCGGAACTGATGGAACGGATGCGTCTCCATGCCGAACGCTTCAATACCAAAATGGTGTATGACCACATCATGCAGGCAGATCTGAAACAGCGGCCTTTTCTGCTGCAGGGCGATTCTGTTACTTATAGTTGCGATGCCTTGATTATTGCTACCGGAGCATCGGCCAGATATCTTGGGCTCCCCTCCGAAGCCGCTTTCAAGGGAAAAGGTGTGTCAGCCTGCGCAACATGCGATGGCTTCTTCTACCGTGGCAAGGATGTTGCTGTTATCGGTGGCGGGAGTACGGCGGTCGAGGAGGCGCTCTATCTGTCAAATATTGCGCGGCACGTAACCGTTGTTCATCGTCGCGAAGAGTTCCGGGCTGAAAAGTTGCTGGCAGACCGCCTGCTTGAGAAGAGCAAGGGGGGCAATGTCACTATTGAATGGAATCAGCAGCTCGATGAAGTTCTGGGTGATGCGAGCGGTGTCACCGGCATGCGTCTCCGCCACCGAAACGGTTCCACCAGGGATCTGGCACTGCACGGTGTCTTCATCGCTATCGGGCACTCACCCAATACCGCCATATTTGAGGGGCAGTTGGAGATGCTGGATGGTTATATCAAAACGAAATGCGGCGGTTTTGAAGGAAACATGACTGCAACAAGCGTCATAGGGGTCTTCGCAGCGGGTGATGTCCAGGACTTTACCTATCGTCAGGCTATTACTTCAGCCGGTACCGGCTGTATGGCGGCCAAGGATGCGGAACGCTATCTGGACGCAGTGGGGCGCTGATTATGGCGATCATTGATCAAGCACCGGATGAACTGGAAAAATTACTAGTCGACGTGCAGCGCACCATCCGCGAGAACGATCTGTTCATACGCTCTCTGAAGAAAGAGGCCGCCGATTCAGCTGCGACGGACATTGATGAAGAAAATGATGATGCTGACGTTACCCGAGAGTATGAGGAGTTGTAATGCGCGAAGCGGTATTTATTGAATTGTAAGAGGATATATTGTGATGTCGAATAAAATAAATGTGGTTCTGCCTTCCTCCGACAGGGTACATATCTTATCTGGTTACCAGGAGGTGACCGAAACACTATTATGGGGACTGGCTGAAATCGGATATGATGCCAGTTTTACAATTAATAAGTTAAAACCTCACACTCGTAATATAGTATTCAGAGGTGATGATTCACCCATATCTGACTTAAAAACCTTCCCTGCAGATACTATTATTTACAATCTTGAACAATCTTATGAAATGTACAGCTACACTGAGAGGCCAAAAAAACAACGCACGGCTGATAGGTGGGATCGATATATTCATATTCGAAAAAATTTTGAGGTGTGGGATTACAGCCATAAAAATATTAGTGCTATGCTGACAGTAGATTCAAAAATGCCTGTCAAATATGTCCCGATCGGATTCGCCCCAATACTGCAAAACATCGCACGACCGCAGGTTCAGGACATTGACGTATTAATTTATGGTATGCCTCACACCTACCGCCTTGAAGTTTTTCAAAAATTAGGAATGAATTGGTTTCGCTGTTTGTTTGTCTGTGGGCTTTATGGGCAAGCCCGCGACGAATTAATTGGTCGTTCGAAAATTATTTTAAATCTTACCAGTCATGGTCCTGAATCAATATATCCCATAGTTCGCGCATCTTATCTTCTGGCAAATCGGAAACTGGTCATCTCCGAGTTATGTCCCAAGCTTCAAATAGAAATGGATATCTTAAATGCAGTGAAATTTTGCTCAACAGAAGTTATTCACTTATTTTGTCAATACTGGCTGACAAATGATAGTGAACGATTAGAAGCAGAAAATAAGGGTTTCGATATCATGGCGCGACGTGATATTCGCAGCATTCTTTCAGCCGCTTTAGGATGACGTAGCTTGGGTGATTAATCATGTTGCTGTCTATTCCTCCCCGTCGCAGGTTTTCTGTTGGATGGTACCATCCCCGGTAAGAACTCGGCCAGCAATTCACACATAAGTTTCCCTTGTACATCCCCGAAAGGGAGCAATGCGCTAACCAGTTCATGAAACATGACGGCAGGATCGGCAGTCGCCTCACCGTCAGAGTTAAGAAGCAGGCCCTCGGCCATCTGTCCCCCCCTATTCATGGCGACGATCGCTTTGTCGCTTCAAGCAGAACAGATTCCAATATTGCGGTTGATACTGCTAATCCCGTCACCATTGGCGTATCGAAGTAATAGCTTGGCTCGAACTGAACTACTTCCCGCACTGGTGCAGTCATAGAGCCGGAAAGGTTGGTAAGAAATTTTCTGTTTTCATCAGAGAGTGCCAGTGGAGCCAGTAGCGTTTTTCGTACCATGATTGCCTCCTCATTTGATTTGGCGCGATCACCGCAAAAACGACATTATTTGTAAATTCTTGAATCAAGGCAATTGCATATTCCAGTAGTATGGCTTTGCGATATTCTCAGTTTCTTGCCGTTTTGTAATTATTATACAGTTTTCATAATATGTTACTGACTTTATGCCCAGTTTATTATGCCTGCCGTGTATATGGCTGTTAACATCATGGTTGTAGCGCGTGAAGTAATCAATAATATTTAGATGCCCGGTTTCATAACCGTAAATTTTTGCATCTGCGCGCCAATAAGATGTTTCAATATCTTCAATAATATAAATACCGCCACTATCAAGCAGAAACTCAAATAAATATTCAAAAGTACCGATCTGATGATCTGCAACATGACTGCCATCGTCAATGACAACTTTGCACCTGCCAACGTTGGAAATTAGCAATTTCAGGTCTTCAAGATTGGATTGGTCACCCTCGAAAATTTCTCCGCGAGGATCTATGCGCTTTACAGAAATGTCTAACCCATATATTTTTGCAAATGGAAAATAGTTCGCCCATAGACTATATGAATTACCAGCACCGATACCAATCTCAAGTAAGTTGAAAAACCTGTTTCTAAGAGGCTCTAAGAATTGTGGATAAATCTCGTGATAATTATGGCCAATAGATTTGTCGCAACCACAACGATCACTAATCTCTTTAAATGACTCCATCAATAAACTCCTTTATGGATGTTATTTTCCAAGTGAAATTCCCACAAGGGAGCTTGACTCGAACGGTCAGCCACTAGATCAAGCCATAGAATGCTTTATAGTGTGCATATTTGGCCAACGAGGAACCGTATGCGTACATAGCGCACGCATGGTTCCAAGAGAGGCTGGTGACACTCAAATAGTACGACATCCTCTGCGAAGGCAGGCGGCAACGTAAACACAAACCTCAGTATGACATTGGGAGAAACCAGTCTACTCGACACATCTTTCATGACGGTCTCAAAGTTTATATCCGTTGTCATTTACGAAAATAAACGAGGCTCCTGGTTAAATTCAGGAGCCTCACGTACTTAAAATTCTTCACGAAACGAGTTCAACTCTTACAACTCAACCTTTAAATCAGTGTTTCTTCGCTCCCTCACCACCGGTGACATCAATACCGGCAGGTGCGTGGCATTCACTGCAGTTTGTTTTCTTCATCTCATCGCCGATATCGACCGGATGTACAAAATCCTTAACCAGTGTCCCCTTGGGGATGTTTTCCTGAGTCTGGCTCAATACGCTATGGCAGAGGTTGCAATCCTTGGAGATGACCTTGCCTGCCGCATCTTTATGTTTTCCATCGTGGCAGCGGAAACAGCCCGGAAAGTAAAAGTGCCCCATATGTGACGGGTAGGCGCTCCAGACGACTTTCATCTTGGGGAAGAAGTTTCTGGAGTAAATACGTTGCACCTCTTCAGACGCCTGCTTGATTGATGCAGCCTTGGCGGTGACCAGAGCGGGATAATTCTTTGCGTAATATTCCTTCAGCCCCTTGTCAATAGCTGCGAAAGCCTCTTCCTTGCTCTTGTAGGTCGCTTCCAATAGCTCACTGCTTATTTTTTTGAGGAACGGGAGCGACTGGTCAAGCCGATTTGCCTCAAAGCCATGATCAAGCTCATCGCTTGGGGGGTTGTAGGAGTGAGACGGCCTGTTGTGACAGTCAATGCAGTCCATGACACGTTTTTCATGTTTTGCTGCTTCTTCTTTTGTGATCGGTTTTTCCGTGCTTACATACTCCTCAAGGGTTCCGTCTTTCTTCTTGAACGAAACATATGGAATATCCATCCGTTTCTCATCGGTTGCGATGTAGGAGACCTCCTTGCCTATATGCCAATGGATTCCGGATGTGTTAGGCGCTCCTGGCGTACCGCCGATTTTTATCAGCATCTGCACTTCACGCCTGGAGTTTTCCTCATTGGGAGCGTTATGAGAAAAGATTTTGTACCGTGCCGAAATAAATTTTTCCGGCCAGTGACAACGTTCACAGGTTCCTCGCGCCGGGCGCAGATTATGGACTGGTGTTGGAATAGGTGTCGGAAATGTTCCGGTCAGGATGGAGTAGAGCTGCCTGGTTCCGTTAATCTTGGCTTTGACGTAATAATCGAGTCCAGAGCCGACATGACACTCGACACAGCGAACCCTTGCGTGAGGCGATTGTTGCCAGGCGGTATGTTCCGGTTCCATCGGTACGTGACACACTTCACCGCAGAACGCGGTGGATTCGGTGAATTCAAACCCCTTTATGGTAGCTACCCCGATAACTCCGAAAAATATAACAGTTACGAGAGCAAAAAACGCGGTCAGGCGAAGTTTGCTCGGATCATTGAAATCGAGGCGCGGCAGCGGCGGCAGCTCTGCGTCCGGGCTTTTGCGATGCCTGCTGCGTGTTTTCCATGCGCCAAAATAGGTCAGCACACCACCAAATAATACACCGCCAGGCAAAATAAAGAACGTAACTATTTCCAGATACGGATTTTCAAAACCCCTGAAAGCCTGCAGCGCCAGGAACAGAACAATTACGATTGCTGAGATTGCAGAAGTTAGCATTCCCAACAAACTGATGACATTCATGTAGTATTTTTCGGCGGTTACTTTTCTTTTTATCGGCTCCATTCAACTCCTCCTTGTTTACTGGCTCATATAAAGCTGAAAAATATTATGTTTTTCATTGTTATTGCAGGGGGCGCAGATATTTAAAGCGCACCTAAATAGCATGAAGGGAGCAAGAAAAGCAATCTAAAACGCTACTCTACCAGGAGCAGGGATAATCCTCGCAGTATCTTACTCATACCTCTCATGGCGAAATGCAATCTACCTGTTGACAAAACCTCTTGACCTGACTACTTTAAACACCGTTATATTTATGACAATATCATTATCTGGATAGTGTGGTTGAATATAGAATTATGGAGGTGAACGATGTCTCAGCCAGAATCAACTGCGGAAGAGCGTGAAAGAGAGCTGACGGAGAGGCTTAAAGCGATGGAACTTCAGATGGAGCGGCTTAGCGCACGCCTTGGCGAAGAAACTTCAGCCGCTTCCGGTGCAAAAGCTGCAGTTTCAGAGGACGAAAATGATTACCCACCTCAAGGCATAGCAGACGTATCTGAGGAGGTTCTGAACTGGGCAAGCCGTAACGCCCTTTTACCACGCCTGGCGACTCTCTGCTTTTTGATGGTTGTTGCCCTGATTCTTCGAACCATAACTGACAGCGGCATAATTGATAAACTTATCGGTTCTGGCATAGGCATGGGCTATGCGGCCATCCTGATGTTTGCAGGATGGTATAAATACAGAGAAAACAGTTTGCTGGCCCCCATTATTGCGGCCAGCGGTGCGATCCTGATGTCGGCCATCGTGGTTGAGACACATACTCACTTTAATGCTCTTCCGGTGGTTCCAGCGTATCTGACACTGATAGCAACCGGGATCGGCATGGCGTTGATAAGCCGCCAGTTCAACGCTTTTACCCCAGTTTCGGTTGGAATTCTTGGCATGTGTTTTGCCGGGGCAGCTATGGATTATCCGCGTCCATTTTTCCCTTATCTTGCGCTGGTGCTTTTTACCGCAAACCTGCTAGGATATTTTGCCTCACAACTGAAGCGCTGTACCTGGCTGCGATGGTCGGCACTTTTTGTCACCATAGTCATGTTACAGTTATGGCAGACCCAACTCGTAACGGCATTAAAACAAAATTCAGTAACTCCCGAAATGGCAATTTCCTGGTTTCTGCCGGTTGTTGCTGTTTTTGCAATCACCTACATGGCACTGGCTCTGTTCGGTATAATCCGTAGGGGGCCCCAGAAGTTATCCAAATACATTACGAGCCTTCCAGCAATCAATGCCTTATGGGCGTATTCTGCGGCAAACTTTGTGTTGGCCGCTCAAGGCGGGAACATTCGGTTGCTTGGCATCATAGGCATTTTGGCCGCAATAGGCCATTTTGGAGTCACATTCTGGCTTGCCAGACGCAATCTTGAAGGTGCCCCCGGAAGCAGTGCTTTTACCTTGGGCGGTGGCGTACTTCTGGCGCTCTCCCTGCCGGCAGCAATCGGTTCGTTTGCTCTGTCACTGCCGGTGATCTCCATCGCAGCCATTGTAATGGTATTTATGTCCAGAGTCTGGGGTAGCGGACATTTGAGGTTGACTACCTATCTGTTTCATCTCTACAGCAGCGTGGCTCTGGCCATTGTACTCAGAGGTGCTGCTCCATCCGCTCTGGATATCACAAACGTAATCCCTGCCGGCCTGTTGGCCTTTGTCATAATTTACCAGTATCTCTGGTGCCGCTGGTACCCTCCAACTGAAAGTTATGCCTTCTTTGGCAGCTTTGACCCACGTGATCGAAGCGCAGTTGTGCTATTGCTGGCCGGACTGCTCAGCGGATTTTTCATGATGCGCTGCGTTATCTACCAGACCATGCAGTTTTTTTATGCATCAATGCCGCCTGACGCCTTCGGCTGTGCCCAATCGGTGCTGATCAATACTGCGGCGATAATCCTTATCGTGCTGGCGTATCTGCGCCGCGACAAAGAGATCAGAAACGTTGCGATTTTCGTTACCGTTGTGGGGGGAGTCAAGGTGTTTGCCTACGATCTTCTGGGTGGAGCGCATGGTATGCCGTTGGTCTTCAGTGTGTTCTCCTTCGGTGTGGCGGCCGCTATCGAATCTGTTGCGCTTGGCAAATGGACGAATAAAGCCTAATAACGGCAGTTCATGAACCACAGAGCAACAGAGCAACTGAGAAATCATACCGTTACATCTGCAACAGGAGTAACCAAAATGGTGTATGTTTTTTCCTGGTTTTAACCTTAATTTTTCTTTGTTTATACTCTGTTGCTCTGTGGCTCTGTGGTTCAAATGCTTTTTCTAGGATAAGCCGGCTGAAATGTGAAGGGGGGAACGCCATGTCGGCGTCCCCCCCTTTTTTTTTCACAAAACGAAGAGTCTCATCTTTTTATTCATCCACTAAATCCACAGTTATTCTTAGTGTCCCCCCCCACTCAAAAACGCAAGTATCATGAGTACCAGCAGGGCTATTCCGGTAATAAGCGCCGAAAAACCGAAACCTTTCATAATGAAATCATATAAAGCGCCGCTCGTTTTCTTGCAGGCAAACTGCTCGGTAATCCCCTCTTCCTCGTAGCGTTTCCACTGATCACCTCGCTCTTCGATCATCTCTTCTTTGGCAATCTGCCCGTTGAAGATTACAAAATCCATCGGGAACTTTTCCGGACGACCGTGGGTGTTGAAGAAGTGAACCGTAAAGATGAAGCCGGTAGCCAGAAGAGCCTCGTCAGAATGGACGATTGTTGCGACATTAAAAGCCCACCCCGGTAGGAATAGCCCAAAAAACTCCGGGAACCAGAGCATCAAACCCGACCCACCGATAGCGAACATACCCCAGAATACCGCGACGAAGTCGAATTTCTCCCAGTAGGTCCAGCGTTCAAAAGTCGGTTTCGGCCCCTTGAAGAGGAACCATCGGACCATGAAGAATACATCCTTGATATCGCGCAGATTGAAGCAGAGAGAATCGGGGCCGAACAGGCGCTGCAGTGGATTTCCTTTTATATCTTTTCTGATGAAGAGGAAGTTGATGCTCATCGCCAGAGCAGCGCCAAAATAGACAAAGGTAATTACCGCTCCGACACGATGCAGCAACGCGGCATTGGCGGCTCCCCCGTAGAAGCTCATCATGAAGTTTGCCCACTGCTGACCGCTGAATTTGAGCGGCAGACCGGTCAACGAAAGCAGCAGGAAGCTGGTGATGACCAAGAAGTGCAGGAAGATGTGGAGTCGATTGAAGCGGCGATACTGTTTGTGCGCATCTGGTATGACATGCACATGCGTGCCTGCGTCGGTAACATGAGCATGGTGGTGCGTGTCTGCGGCCAGTTCGGCAGCTTTCTCACGGTTTTCAACAAAGCCTCGGAACATCCAGAGCAGAGTATGAACCCAGAAAACGGCAAAAGTGGAAAGGAGCAGTCCGGTCATGCAGACAAATGTATAGAACATAATTGGATATTTATGCCGATCAGTCATCTCGCCATGGGAGTAAAACTGGGCGAAAAGCGGTGTTGCGCGGGGATGGCACTTGGCGCATTGCTTGGACATGTTTGCCGGGTTGACGCTGGAGGCCGGATCTTTCTTGGGAAGAACCGAATGGGCGGTGTGACAATCGGCGCAACCGGCAACCTTTTCAGGAGCGCCAAGCCGGTAGTTCTTGCCGTGATAGCTCTCCATGTATGACTTAACGGCAACGTTGGTGACGTTGTTCCTGGCCATCATCTTCGCGTCACTGTGACACTTCATGCAGACTTTTGTGTGGAACTCACGCCCCTTGTGATCGGTAGCTCCACCCAGTTTGTCGATGGCATGAAGATTGTGGCAGTCGTGGCAGGCCGCTGAATCTAGGTTGCCCGCCGCTACAGCTTTGCCGTGAACCGAACTGCGGTAAACGGCCTCTTTGTCATGACACTGGACGCATTTGGCCACGGCAATACGTTTGTCATTCTTCCAGTAGTTATGGGTATGGACGTCAGTATGGCACTGGGCGCACGTCACACCTTTTTCTGCATGAACACTGGCATAATGCTCGGAAGTCTGCTTTTTATGGCAGCGCTCACACTGCACCTTGTGGACTTTGATCTCCTTTCTCATATGTTTCGGAAGATCGGTAATGTCTACATGGCAACTGGTGCAGGCGTTTTTCCCATGGACGGAAGCGGCGAATGAGTGAATGGATATTTTACCGCTGTGACAGCCAAGGCAGGTGGCCGGATCAATCGCCATTCCCTGTTCGGCCGGTACAGGTGCTGTCGTCAATAATAACAGAATAAGCGCCAAGGCAATACGAATGTACATTTCTAACCCTCCCGGCAGATTTGTTCAATAAACTACCCCGCAGCATTAAGCTGCGGGGTATTGCGTCAGTAACTCGTATTCTCTCATCGAAGCAGGTTTTGGGAAATATGATCTGGAGAGATCAAATCCGGCGTTAAAACGGGACTTCAGGCTACTTGGCATGGCACTCTTTACATTTTGTCGGACCTTTTTTCATTTCGACGTGGCAATCTTTGCAGGTCTTGTGGGCAAGATCCTTGCCGAAACCGTCAATTTTGCCACCTTCGGCTTTTGCATGGCACTTTGTACAATCTTTAACGGCTTCAGCGTGGGCTTTGTGCTTGAAGGTGACCCCTTTTTTCATTTCCATTACATCAGCGGCGAAGGCTGACCCGGCAAAAACGGTTACTGCCAATAGTGCGACCAAAATCTTTTTCATGTTTATCTCCTTTGTTTTTTTTGTCCGCCGAGAGCGGCGGCGGAAGTATAGCAGCGAAAGAACATTAAACGCAACCCGGACGAGCCGAAACCAAGATGGTGTTAAAATATGGTTTTAAACAAAAAACTTTTTGCTTTTGCCGTTATCCGCTTTTATCCCTGTTAAATAAAAGGTTTTGTTTTTTGCTTCAAAGGCATTCTAACAGGGATAAAGAAAGATAAAAGCGGATGAAACCTTTAAACTCAAAGATTCTAAGCAATTCAGCACGAATAATAGGCGTAAGTTCCTACATCTTGTGGCACTTTTCGCAATCACCCTGTACCGGGAAAGCGTCCTTCCCTTTGTTATGACAGGCGCCGCATGATTTTCCTGCTTCCATGTTGCTCATGGTAGCTTTCAGTGCCCCAGCTTTGTACGGGAAGATTCCTGTGTGACAATCGGCACATTTGTAACTCTGCAGATGGAATTCGTGGCTGAAGGTCGCTTCACCGCCATCGTTCTTGAACTTGATATTTCCGGGTTTTAACCCTTTGTGGCATTTCCCGCAATCACCGGATGATGCAAAGGCGTCCTTACCGTTGTGGCAGGTGCCGCACGATTTCCCTTTGACCATATCGGCCATGCTGGCTTTGCCGACAACGGTTTTGTAGGGGAATGTTTTGGTATGGCAATCTTTGCAGCTATACGCTTGGGTATGGAAAGCGTGGCTGAACGTAGCCGGTGCAACACCTTTCAGTGTAAATGTGATCTCTTTCGGCTTCAGACCTTTGTGGCAGCGGTCGCAGTTTGCCGATACGGCAAAAACGCGTTTGCCGTTATGGCAGGCACCGCAGGTACGTCCCTTTTCCATTTCGGCCATCGTCACCGCTTTTTCCTTACCGGTTATGACGATGCCGTTGTGGCACCCCTTGCAGGCGCCGCCGGTTTTGGCAATGTGGGTGGCATGGCTAAATACGGCGGAACCCAAACCTTTTACCGTATAGGTAACATCAAGGGGTTTGCCGCTATGACAGCGTGAACAATCTTTCTCTGTGGCGACACTGAATGCTCTTGCGCCGCTATGGCAGCCACCGCACGATTTTGATTTCTCCATTTCCGCCATGGTGAAGCGTTTCTTGCCTTTCAGGTTGTAGATCGCGTCATGACACATTTTACAATTATTCTTGTATTTTTTCAGGTGCAGTTCATGGCTGAAAACCACCGGACCGGCATTTTTAAAGCTGAAGGTGATGTCCTTGTATTCGGCCGCGCCACAAACGGCCGCTGTCAGAAGTAAAAGCATGAGAGATATAAATATCAATGTTTTTTGCATTGCCCCGTCTCCTCTATTTAAAACATAACGTATACAAACGAGAGGACTATACATATCAGGCTGGAAATCGTCAATTATAAACTTCAGCCGGACAGCTCTTCCCACTCCCCGTACAACCCCGCCAAGCGAACATTCAGAGTGGCATGGAGTTCTCCTCCCTGCACTCTCCGCTCAGGATCATCGAAGAACCCTGTCGCATTCATCTCGGCTTCCAGTGTCGCCAGCTCTTTTTCAACTTCGGCAATCATGGATTCGATCTCCCCCAGGCGCTTCTGGCGCGCTTGATCCTCACGCTTGCGCCGTTTATCCTCTTCACGATCTTTGAGGCGCAGGTCTTTCTTCTGAGGCGGTAATGGTGCTGGAGAGGTGTTGAAATAAACGCTGGCGGCGGAAGGGGTGGCGGCTGTTGCCCCGATCGGAGGAGTCGCTCCAGCTTTTTTTCCAAGATAGTATTCGTAGTCGCCAAAATAATTTTCTACACATCCGCCATCAACCTCAACAATCCTCGTTGCCAGGGCGTTGACAAAGTAGCGATCGTGCGAAACGAAGACGACCGTGCCATCGAAACCTTTGAGAGCGTCCAGCAGCACCTCTTTGCTGTTCAGATCGAGATGGTTGGTCGGCTCGTCCATCAGCAGCAGATTGGATGGGCGGAGCAGCATCTTTGCCAGCGCCAGGCGGTTCCGCTCGCCTCCGGAGAGGACGCTGACCGGTTTGTGAATATCGTCACCGGTAAAGAGAAATGCGCCGAGAATGTCGCGCAGGCGCGGCACCATGTTATATGGCGCATCGGCATACAGTTCGTCATAAGCCGAACGGCTCTGATCGAGGACGTTGGCCTGGTCCTGGGCAAAATAATCCATGCTGACATTATGCCCGATGATACGTTCACCCCCCTGAATCTCACCCCCCGCCAACACCGTCATCAACGTTGATTTCCCTGCGCCGTTGTGCCCTACCAGAGCGACCCGCTCACCTTTTTCGATGTTCAGGTCAATCTGGTCCAGAACAACGTGGTCACCAAACGATCGTGTAACTCCCTTTAGTTCGACGACACTTTTGCCGCTTTTTGGGGCTTCAGGGAAATGGAAACGGATCTTTTTCCGTTCAGGTGGAATGATGATGCGTTCAACCTTCTCCAACTGCTTGATCCGTGACTGCACCTGCGACGCCTTGTTGGCCTGGTAGCGGAAGCGTTTGATGAAATCCTCGGTCTTTTCGATCTCTTCATCCTGAATCCGCTTGGCATTCCGGAGGGCGGTTACCCGCTCTTCGCGTTGCTGCAGATAGGTGGAGTAGCGGCAGTGATAATCGGTCATCGTCTGGTTCCAGACTTCGGCAATACGGCTGCAGACGCTGTCCATGAAGAAACGGTCGTGGGAGACGAGGATCACCGAACCGGGGTAGGCGCAGAGATAATCCTCCAGCCAGTTGCGCGCCTCAATATCGAGATGGTTGGTAGGCTCATCAAGCAGCAGCACATCCGGCTTCTGCAGCAGCAGGCAGGCGAGCGCGATACGCATCTGCCAGCCGCCGGAAAATTCTCCGCAGTCACGGTGCCAGTCTGCTTGAGCAAAGCCTAGCCCTTTCAGCACGGTGCCGATCTCAGCTTCCATCGTGTAGCCGCCGCCATGTCGGAACTGCTCCTGCAGTTCCCCATATCTCGTCAGGATCTGATCGTGGTCGGGGGAGTCATGGGCGATTCTCTCCAGATCGAGTCCGATCCGGTGCAGCTCCTCCTCCATCGCCAGCAGCTCTTTCAGAGCGGCTCGGGCTTCATGAAACAGTGACCGGCCGGTGGTAACTATGCCGTCCTGCGGCAGATACGCGGCCCTTGCGCCACGGGCAAACTGAATTTCGCCGGAAGAGGATTCAGTCAGGCCGGCGACGATTTTCATCAAAGTCGACTTACCGGCACCATTCTCTCCGACCAGAGCCACCCGTTCACCTTTTTTCAGGTGCCAGGAGATATTGGTAAAAAGCGGTTTACCGGCGAAATTTTTAGACAGGCTTATTAGCTGTAGCATGGTGGGGTGTTGTAGCACATAAAACGGGCTAACGGCAAGCGGAGGGGAACCGTTTCTGTTTTACTCATCGCAAAATACCTGGGCCCCATACTTCCTCTATTCTTTTGCCATCATCGGGCAGTTGTCCCTCCTTCCAGAGTTTGATACTCGCGGCTCCATTGGCATTTAATGCCCAGGGGTCAGGGTAGCCTGCGCTCCAGCCAAAAGGATCAATCCTTACCGGATTACCGTTATTGGTGCCGGTTCTCCTGATCACCTCAAAGTGAAGATGAGCGCCGTTCGTACAGCCGGTCATTCCGGAAATGCCGAGTTGCTGGCCGGATTTAACCAGATCGCCTTTCGTAACGTCGATCCTGTTGAAGTGTGCATACTGAGTATCAAATATGTCACCACCCTGCAGAGCAGTATGCCTTACTGTTACCACCAGAGCGCTGACAACCCCAAGATCACCGCATTCGAAAGGGGGTTCTGCTTCCGCAAAGACAACCTCACCGTCGGCAACAGCAAGAACTGGCGTACCGGGTGGCAGCAACCAGTCGTTTCCTCTATGCCCGTTCCAGATGCCAGAAATGCGGCCACCCCACCAGGTCAGAATGTAATCGTTGCCCCCTCCACCTTCAAAGCTTAATGGAAGGTCGTGATCAAACGGGGCACTATTTAAATAATCACCAGAAAATGGTTTCTGAAATACTATTTTGTCACTGTTTTTATCCGCTGTTGCAGTACTGCCCGAACCGCATCCACCTGCAAGCAAAATTACTGTCGCTGATAATAGACAGTTTATTAGCGCTGATAAGATTCTTGATGTCAAAATTATTCTCACTCAGATATGTGCAATCGCCAGCCGTAAAGCTGCATCCAGATAAATCTGCTGCGCCCCCGCGCTGAACTGCACGAAGATGATCCGCTCCAGCTCAAGATACTTCTCTCGAGCGTCCAGAGCCGCAGCGAGCGCGATAACGACGGACTCACGCATCGGATAACCATAGACCCCGGAACTGATGGCAGGAAAGGCTATACTTTTCAGGCAATGCTGATGCGCCACTTCAAAGCAGCGCCGGTAGGCGGATTCCAGCAGACCAGGCTCTCCGTGGTTTCCATCTTGCCAGACCGGTCCGACGGTATGGATGACATGTTTCGCGGGAAGATTGTGGCCGCCGCTAATTTTGGCATCCCCGGTTTCACACCCCTGAAGAGCGGCACACTCCCGCAGCAGCGCAGGACCGGCTGCCAGGTGGATGGCGCCGTCAACTCCCCCGCCGCCAAGCAGGGTATTATTGGCGGCATTAACAATCGCATCCACTGCCAGCGTAGTGATGTCGGCCTGAATTATTTCGATTATTGCTGACATATACATCCTCCGATTTTTCCTTTGTTTCCGAACGACAGATAGTGGTACAACAACAGCAGGAGTGCAATATATTTTATGCGGATAACGACACCATTCATAAAGCTGGACAGCTTTTTAAAAGCGGAAAACGCCGTATCTTCAGGTGGCGAGGCGAAGATGATGATTGCCGAAGGGTATATTTCTGTCAATGGCGAAGTCGAACTTCGCCGAGGCCGCAAACTGTATCCTGGAGATCGTGTTGTATACGGGAAAAGAAAGTTTACGATTGAGTCGGCATGAAATCACGCAACAGCCGCACTCAAATAATTTGACATATCACGCAGTTTAAAATTAGAATGCCGCGCTATTTTGTACCAATATCTAGCGCCTTTGAGCGTTAATGAGGAGCAACACAATGAATATGAGATTTCTCGATGCCTGTTGGGGTAAGCCGGTAGATCGCACCCCTGTCTGGCTTATGCGCCAGGCCGGTCGTTATCTGCCGGAGTATATGGCGGTTCGTTCAAAATGCACATTTCTTGAATTGTGTAAAACCCCTGAATTAGCAGCGGAAGTCACTATTCAGCCGGTTGATTATCTTGGCGTTGATGCCGCAATCATGTTTTCTGATATCCTGACTCCTGTTGAGCCGATGGGTATGAAGCTTGATTTTGTTCCGGGACCGGTCTTTGAAAGCCCGATCCGCAGTATGGCGGATGTTGAAAAACTCCGTATTCCACAGATGGAGCAAGATGTCCCATATGTACTTGAAACGATAAAAATACTGCGCCGCGAACTGGCCGGAAAAGTGCCGCTGATCGGTTTTGGCGGCGCACCCTTTACACTGGCCTGCTATATGGTTGAGGGGAAAGGTTCCAAGGATTTTGCCCGGATCAAGCAGATGATGTATGCGGCACCTGATGTCTATGCGGCGCTGATGGAAAAAATAACCACCATGAGCATTGAATATCTGAACGCCCAGATTGCCGCCGGCGCACAATGTATCCAGATATTTGACACCTGGGGAGGGATTCTTTCTCCAGCCGATTATGAACGGTACGTGCTACCTCACACTGTTAGGCTGATCAACGGGCTGAACCGTGTGGCAACGCCGGTAATACATTTTGTCAAAGGCTCCGGAGCCATGCTGGAGAGCGTCAAGAAAGCCGGCGGTGATGTGATGGGGCTTGACTGGCATGTGAGCTTCGGCGCTGCCAGGGACATTATCGGAACTGAGATGGCGGTTCAGGGCAACCTTGATCCGACCGTATTGTATGCAACGCCGGAAATTATCGAGCGCGAAGTCAAGCGGGTTCTGGATGAGAACGCCGGTCGTCCCGGCCATATATTCAACCTCGGCCACGGCATCCTGCCGACGGTTCCCCCGGCTAATGCCAGATTCATGGTTGAGTGCGTTCATCGTTTGTCGCAGAAATAGCAGGGGGCGACGTGTCTATTACATTAAAAAATATCGTACTTTTTGTCACCGATCTTGCCAGAGCAAAATCTTTCTATCTGGATCTTCTAGGGCTGCCGTTAGCGGGAGAGAGTGAAATGCTGATGGAGTTTTTCCCCGGAGCTGCCACTACACTCGGCGTTTCGCTTGCGTTGCACGAAGATGCCAGAAAACTTATCGGTAGACACACCGGAATCACGCTTAAAGTAGCAAATATTGTTGCGCTCTGTGATTCTCTGAAACATGGCGGAGCCCATTTTGTTGAACCACTTGAATCCAGTCCATGGGGTAAAATGGCGGTTGTCCAGGATTTTGACGGCAATATGATCGCCCTGGTGGACCGTTAGGTGGAACTGGATCATAGACTCAGATGCCTGATAAAATAAGAGTTTGACTGATGTATCGCCGCTGCTCTGTAATAGTTCTGATATTTTCCGTTCTCGGCATGACAGGCTCAATCGGTTTTGCTGCGCCCCCGCAGATGCGGCCATACTCGGGAATTGGTCTGGTGGTTTTTTCCAGTGCTGACTCTCCCAAGAAGCAGAGTCTGCAACTGCAGTTGTACGAGGAACCGGGGCTTTCACGGATTGAACTGCTGAACGACTCCGCTTTGTCGGGGAATGAATGGATCTTTGGTTCGCAGAATGGTGGCACCCCGCTGATTGTTTCCGCCCGCAAAGGGGGATGGTTCCGGGTTTTTTTCGATGATGCCGGACGAGAGGCCTGGATTAATCCACAGGATAAGGGGTACTTTAAATCCTGGGAGCAGTATCTGAAACAGCATACAGGGCGAATGCTCCCAGCTTTGCAACAGAAGTATTACCAGTTGCTGCAGCGACCTGACGGCAAACAGATCGCAACGCTGACCCCCAAGCAAGTGTTCAAATTTCTGAAGCTGAATAACTCTTGGGGAATGGTTTTTACCGACAAAGGGCAACTTGGCTGGCTGCGCTGGCGTGATAGTGACGGGCGCCTGACTGTTGGTACCGATAAAAATTAATTAAGGTTTGGTGGTTATAACGATCTGTTTTTATGAGGTGAGGAATGAGAATTGAACTGGTACCGCCTGGAACCGGCGAACTGACATACGAAATCAGAAATATTGTCAACGTCGCTGAAAAACTCCAGAAACATGGGGTGAAGATCAACTGGGAAAATATCGGCGATCCTATTGTCAAGGGTGAGGTAATTCCGCTCTGGATGAAGGAAATCGTCGCCAAAGCTGTCATGGATAATCGTACCTGGGGATATTGCCACACCCGTGGTGTACTTGAAACCCGCGAATTCATCTGTGAGATGACCAACAGTCGTGGCGGCGCGCAGGTCACTTCTGACGACATTATTTTCTTCAACGGTTTGGGCGATGCTATCGCAAAAATTTATGGCTGCCTCCGCCCGGAGGCGCGTGTGCTGATGCCGTCCCCCTCCTACACCACTCATACGCTTGGCGAAATGGGGCATGCGCACTCGGCTTCACCCTCGTTGTTCCGGCTAAAACCGGACAACAACTGGTATCCGGATATGGAAGATCTCCGTAATAACGTCCGCTACAATCCGAATATCTGCGCAATAATGCTGATTAACCCGGACAATCCGACCGGCATGGTCTATACGAAGGAACTGCTGGAGGAGATTGTCGCCGTAGCCCGTGAAAACGACCTGTTTATCATCGCCGATGAGGTGTACATCAACGTCGTCTATAACGGCAAAACAACCGTGCCGATCAGTGACGTAATCGGCGATGTACCTGCAATATCATTGAAAGGGATCTCAAAGGAATTTCCGTGGCCCGGGTCGCGCTGCGGCTGGATCGAAGTATACAACGGCCAGAAGGACGAACGCTTCCGAAAATATATCAATCTGATCCTTACCGGAAAAATGAATGAGGTCTGCTCTACCACTCTCCCGCAGACGGTAATACCTGAAATTGTCCGTCACCCCGAGTATGCGGCCTATCTGACCCAGCGAATCCTGAGTTATGAACGGATGAGCAACATTACTTATGATTGTCTCAGCCAGGTTCCCGCGCTGCAGGTGAACCGAACTAACGGAGCCTTTTACATGGCGGTGGCATTTAAAGATGGGCTGCTGAATAATCGCCAGACGATTCCGATTACCAATCCGGAAGTCAAGGAGCTGGTTGAAGGGCTGATCAGCCAACCGGGGGTTTCTCCCGATAAACGTTTCGTCTATCAGATTCTGGCGACAACCGGTATCTGCGTTGTCCCACTCTCTTCATTTTCTACCCCGCTGCAGGGATTCCGTGTTACGTTGCTGGAGAAGAATGAAGAGGAGTGTCGCCGTATTTACAGAACGCTGGCTGAGAAAATCGAGGAATACCTGAATTCATAAATAGATGGCTAACAAGGTAAAAAGGGGGAAAGGCATGCGCCCTTCCCCCTTTTTACTTACGCGTAGCAGAAAAATATGGTCACTCTTTTTTATCGCTTGGCTTTATCTCAATTTCATCCTTGCCATCAGAAGCTTTTTTAAAGTTACGGATACTTTTACCAATAGCCCCGCCAATTTCAGGGAGTTTTCCCGCCCCAAAAACAACCAAGACTATAACCAGTATGATGATCAGTTCCGGCATACCAAAACCAAACATTGTGCCCCCCTCTGTTGCAAGTCTTTACTTTTCAAGGCACTATCTCATTAAACCAGAAAAAAATCAAGCGCTGTTGCACTGGATTCAAAGCAACTGATCAGTATTTCTGATCAGCGTAATCAACCCAGCCACCGGCCAAAACCAGTGCCTTGTCGAACGGAGAGATCTCAAAGCTAAAGCTTTTCTGCTTGCCGCCGCCATCCATGATCAGAACACTCGCCTCAATATCGATGCTTATCGCCGCATCGTCATCGTCAGAGTGCGAGAAAATCAGGTCGAGATCTGCTCTGGGGAGTTCAATGGCCGCCATGCCGCAGTTGAACATATTCTGGCGGAAGATCCTTGCAAAGGATTCGGCAATCACGGCGGTAATGCCGTTGACTTCAAATACCCATGGTGCGTGTTCGCGGGACGAACCGCAGCCAAAATTGCCTCGTGAGACAATCACCCGTGCGTTGCGGCACTTTGCCCCCGCCGGATCGAAACCTGGCAGCTTGAGGTCTTCAAGGATATAGGGCTTAAGATCTTCTTTGGTTATCTCGGTCAGATATTTGGCCGGGATGATCTCGTCGGTATTGATGTCGCTGCGGTCAAGAAAGAGGACAGGCCCTCCGAATGTTTTCATATATGGATCTCCTTTTCAGAATTACAGATATTTCCTCGGATCGGCGATCACTCCCTCAATGGCACTGGCCGCCGCTGTAGCAGGTGACATCAGATGCACCATCCCCCCTTTGCCCATGCGTCCCATGAAGTTGCGGTTGGTGGTCGACGCACAGACTTCGCCATCGGCGAGAACACCGTTACTCATCCCCAGGCAGGCACCGCAGGTCGGGTTAGTAACACAGAAACCGGCTGCCATGAAAATATCGATCAGTCCTTCATTCATGGCCTCCCGCTGGATTTTAGGAGTGGCTGGCGAGAGTATGGCGCGCACATTCGGCGCTATTTTTTTTCCTTTCAGTATGCCGGCGGCGATGCGGAGGTCTTCCAGGCGACCGTTTGTGCAGGATCCAATGTAGATTTGATCGAGTCTGGAGCCGGCCAACTCTGATACGGTTTTGACCTGATCCGGTTTGTAGCCGAAGGTAATGGTAGGCTCAAGATTTGCGACATCAATTTCAATCGTCTGCTCATAGTCGGCATCGGCATCGGCTCGCCATTGCGAATAATCAGCCAGTGCCGCTTCCTTGTCGGCAAACTCACCCTGGATAAACGGCCATAGGTAGTCAACGGTTGTCATGTCCGGCTGGCAGATCCCGGAAGTGCCGCCCGCTTCAATAGCCATGTTGCAGAGCGTCATGCGTGATTCCATGGTCATGGCATCAACAACCGCTCCGTGAAACTCCATGACCCGGTCAGTGGCACCGTTGACGCCGATTTTTCCGATGATATGCAAAATGACGTCCTTGGCGTAGACACCCTTGGAGAGCGTGCCGGTGACGCTGAATTTGATCGTCTTTGGCTGGCGGAAGGCACAGACACCTTTCAGGATGCCGACCTCGAGATCGGTTGTGCCGATACCGGCGGCAAAAGCGCCGAAAGCCCCATGAGTACAGGTGTGGGAGTCCCCCATGATGACAGTGTAGCCGGGACGGATGAAGCCGCGCTCCGGGAAGAGGGCATGACAGACTCCGTTGGCACCAATATCAAAGAAGTCCCTGATGTCGTGCCGCCGCGCCCAGTCCCGCAAAATCTTCGCCTGAGCAGCGGTTTTGCTGTCCTTGCTCGGGGTGACATGATCGATAACCGCCTTGATCCTGGTCGGATCAAAAACGCGATCCTTACCCCGCCGGATCAGGTCGTCAATAGCGATCGGTGTGGTGATCTCATGACAGAGCACAGCATCCAGGCGCAGCACTTTGGTGCCGGGAAAAGGCTCGTTTACCAGATGAGCGTCAAATATTTTTTCAGCCGTAGTTTTACCCATTGTTCAACCTCGCTTGATTCAGAATTGGCTTCTTGTAGCATAAATGTCACGAAAAAGCCACCGGTGAACTTCTTTTTGATTACGTGCAAAATTTTGTACTATTGCTTACGTCGCGTAGCGACAGATGGGTGGTAGACGGGGAATTCATTCCCCGGGTATTTGGCACAACATTTCCCACCGTCGCGTACGCGACGGATGATCTGAGGCTATCGCATCAACCGTGGGATAAATCCCACGGCTACCATCGAACACCCCTACGGGGTTTTGGTTATACTCTCATGTTCAAAAAAAAACCGGCGCACGAGGCGCCGGTTAATATGGACAAAATCAAGAAGGAGTTAAACTGTTAGTTGCTGCCGCCAGTGCTGCCGGTTCCTGCGACTGGAGGGGCTACTACCGGAACAGTGATAACGACAACCGGTGCAACGTAAGCATCCGGAGTTTTAGTTACAATTGCTAGCGGATCGCTTTTAATCGCAGCCGCTGCGGTTGTTGTTGCAGCATCTACTTTAGCAACCGCCAAGTAAGCGGCAGAAGTTTTATCGGTAGCATTAACGTTTATTTTGGTGCTCTCTACGACTACCGTAGTTGCGGAGGCAGAAGGCACAGTTGCAGCTATCGCAGCCGCAGCATTAGCAACGCCTGCAGGTGCGGATATCGCGATAACCGACGCACCTACTGAATTTGTCGAAACTGTATTTGCTATATTTGCAATTGAAGCAGCCGGAATCACAATATTCGAGGTAGCGCTGGCTGTTGTTGTTGAAATTTTACTAATAGCATCTCCGACCGCAGTAGATACATTTGACGCCAGAGTGGAAGGCTTCGAAAGTGTTGCTGTGGCAGTAGCAAGCGAAAGAGTCGCTATCTGAGCAGAAATAGACGTAATAGTCTGAGCTTGCACAGCTGCATACTGGGCGGCTGAAACCGTATTTGTACCGGCTGCCGTTTTAACAGCCTCGGCTACAGCTTTTACAGTGTTTTCAACTGCTTTAGACACAACCATCGCCGCTTCTGTCGTATTGGATGTGTTAATACTGCCAATTGAGCTTCCTGGTACACCACCTGCAAGAGCAACCAGTTTAGCTTCTACATCACTACCTGCCGGAGCGGTAGCAACAAGTGTAGTTAATGGCGTAACAAACGAGGAACCACCTTTCGCAACTAATGGAATATTAGTAAATCCGGTCAACGTATCTTTGCCGTTTGGTAAGATAGCGTAAGTGTAGCTATAGCTAGGATTAACTGCAAAGGTGAATTTGCCATCTGAACCGGTTGTTGCAGTAACTTCGTCCCCTTCTGCTTTAGTAAAATCTTTATTAGCTGCTCTCTTTGCGACAACCGTACATCCACTTACCGGTCCCTGAATAACAGAACCAGTAAGTGCTGGGGCTTTAGGAGCAACATAAGTGTTGTCACCACCACCGCAGCCACCAAGCATCATCAATCCGGACAACACCAATCCTCCACCTAACATCTTAAAATTTGTTTTCATACTTTGTTCCTCCTGTGTGAGTTTAGCTACTTACTTTTGAGCAGCTATTTTATTTTTGGCAATAATGCGGCTAAAATATACAACAAACTACGTTGTGTCAAGTCATCATTTAATTCTAATACGATTTTTTATTTTTTATATTTCAACCAAGCCTCCCTCAGGCGCCCAAGATGGTTTTTTATATAACTTTCGTTCAACCGGTCCTGATTTAAGAATGATCGATACAGAGACGTAGATGGCTGTGGAGTGACGGCCAGTGCGTAGCTGGGGAGAGTGTTCGCACCGTTATTGTCTATAAGGGTCGTCTCATGGGTATATGACCACAACTCGGTGCCGCGCAGTTGAAGCTTGGCAACTGGCTTCATATCACGGCGCGGGGTAAGCGGAAAGCTGAACTGAATACCGACAGCTTGCCACTTTATGTCGTCCGCGCCTTTCGTATCCTTATAATAAAAAGATACGGAAGTGTCCTCCCAGAATCTTTTCAGCTCAAGCTTGCCGCCGACATCCTCTGACAGGAACTTGCCGACAGTTCCTTCAAGCGATATATCGAGGGGGCCATAATAATAACGGTAGGAGCCAAGCAGTAAATCCGCCCGACGTTTGGTTACATCATCTTCGTTCAATCCCTGCACAACCCTGAACTGATGGCTACCATCCCCGGGACTCCATACCGCTTCGTTCAACATTCCATATTGCTTGTTTGCAACCATCCCAGCCCCAAAATTCAACATTATCGAAGGGAGCGGTTTCACTGCCTGAAACAGCATCAGCCGCTCCATCTGAGCCGGTTTACGGTCGTTTCTAAAGGGTTCGCCATCCTCCAGACTGTCGCTCCACGAAAGCGGAATATCCCATCTGGCGTTGATTGCCGCGCCTTTCCAGAGTTGGGTAGTCAGTTCCGGCTTCAGTGAAAGAAGGTAGTCAAATACCCCGAAATCGGTACCTATAAAGGTTTTTAAACCAGGGGCGAGCATGAGTGAGGTGTTGAACATTCCTGAATTGTCATCCCCGCCGACAAAACGTACATTGTTATCATCTATCTTGTTGAAATCGAGGATGAGGCGATCTTTCAACTCCTGATGTCCCACTGACCGTTCCAGATAGCTCCGAAAACCATTCAAAGGCACAGTCATGGACATCATCTTAATATTGCGCTTTTTTGTAACTATCCTGAGTGTGATGAACTCTTCAGGCGCAGCCATACAACTTATGCCGGCTACTACACCAAGCGCGTCAAGTTCGTTCTGGTTAAAAATGCTGTTTTCATATTCGACCACCAGCATTTTATCTTGTGAGCCGACCTTCACGTTCAGAAAACCTTCCCTGATCAGGTTTTCACGCAGAGCAGAGAGGCTTGATGTTCGAACTTCAGGATTAACGGCAGGTTCGAGGTTGACAACAGCGGGCGCAGGGCTCGCGGAACTAGGTTCCATGCTTGCGGCACGCTCCTCCGGCCTTTTTAGCTGTTCCTGTTTCCTGACTCTAAAATCAAGAGGCATACTCATGCCGACAGCGATATCAAAATTACCAGGCTTATAATCAAGGGAAGTTTTTGCGGTAGCGGTAAAACTGATCGGCACCTGCCAGAACTGGGGGAGAACCATTCTTACTCCCACGTTGGTCTCTTTGGTGTCATACTCTCCAAGCAGATACACCCAGTCATGCGCCTTAAACTCTCCCCCGGCAAAGAGGCCATCCATCCGATCCGGTCCGTTTCCGTAACCGGCGGATAATCGTAGACGCCATATATCTTCAGAAACAACGACATATTTGGTCTGCAGGAATTGAGCGCCACCATTGGCATCTTGTGCGCCAACAGCAATCACCGGCATCAAAGGATATTTTTTGCTGAGCGGCGCGGTGGTAATTTTCAGGTTTGCAGAGAGATCCCGTCCCACTCCGGGAGCCTCAAAAAGACGACCTCCCAGTTCGATGAAATTGAACATTCCTACTGAAACAAGATAATTGTCCTGGTGCGGTGTTTTCTGCCGCCATCTATCCTCTTCCTGATTGGTGTAAAGAGCATACAACCAGCCTTCATCAGTGACATGAGCGCTGGGAGTATTGAGAATACCGGTGTATCCCTGCAGTGAGAGGGCGTTGTGGAATGGCTGCGGTGAAGCTTCGGCGTGAGCGCACAACGAAACAAAAGCCACTGTGCAAAGCAGCCTCTGCAAAAAATGTTTTGCCCACAAAAGCGATAATTGCATATTCACCCCTCTTTACATCCTCGTAATTCGTCCATCATCCCAGAAAAAGCATTTGAAACACGGAGAAACGGAGAACACGGAGTAAAATCTGAGAGTTATAGACTTAAACATTGCTTTTAAGGTTCACCCAAAAGGAAAAGGTTTTTGTTGTCTTA
>CAIMXI010000476.1 GCA_903845365.1 uncultured Geobacteraceae bacterium
ATCATGGCAGCAAGAAAGAGGAACGATTTTATCACGACGACCTCGTTTTATTTGTGGGTGAAGGAAGGTAAAGGCAACGCAGTCCGATGTGTGCGAAGAATGCCCTTGATTGTGGTATGTGGTGGAGGGAACTTCGCAGTTCTCATCGTTCCCACGCTGGAGCGATCTCATCGTTCCCACGCTACAGCGTGGGAATGCATCCCCGGACGCTCCAGCGTCCCGGTTCCAGGATGACGCGACGCTGGAGCGTCACAGGCTTCGTTCCCACGCTGGAGCGTGGGAACGATAATTTAGGGCTGTTTACAAGGAACTGCTGCAAACAAAAAAGACCACCATGATATAAAAAGCGGTCTTTCAGTGACTGACAACCTCCTGCTGTCGGAATGGTCAATCTTCAGTCTTGTGAAGCTTGTAGTCGATGCTGTCAATGAGAGCCTGATAGGAAGCATCGATAATGTTTTCAGAAACACCGACTGTGCCCCAGCGGTTATGCTTGTCTCCCGATTCAATCAACACCCTGGTTGCAGAGGCGGTGCCCTGACCAGCGGGGAGAACGCGCACCTTGTAGTCAAGCAGTTTCACTTCCTTCAATTTGGGATAGAACTTTTCGAGAGCCTTACGAATGGCGTTGTCAAGAGCATTGACCGGTCCGTTACCTTCAGCGGCGGTATGCTCAACCTTGCCGCCGACCTTGACCATAATGGTTGCTTCTGCAACCGGTCTCTGGTCCTCACCCCGCTTTTCATCGATAACCCGGAAACCAAGTACCGTAAAGAATTTTTTGTGGGAACCGATCGCTTTTTTCATCAACAGTTCAAATGATGCCTCTGCTCCCTCAAACTGGTAACCGCGATTCTCCATATCCTTGATGTTATCAAGTATCTCCATGGTGACCGGATCTTTGCTGTCCAGATTGATATTAAACTCTTCAGCCTTGGCAAGAATGTTTGAACGACCGGAGAGATCGGATATCAACACACGGGTACAGTTGCCCACGAGTTCTGGACGCATATGTTCATATGTTTCCGGATGGCGCTGAATCGCACTGACATGCACTCCACCCTTGTGGGCAAAGGCCGAATTACCGACATACGGCTGATGCTTATTCGGCGATAAATTGGCCAGTTCGTACACATAGCGGGAAACTTCACGAAGGTGGCGCATCTGTTCGTCACTGATACACTCTTTCTTCATCTTGGCCTTTAATGCCGGGATTATTGAGCAGAGATTGGCGTTACCGCACCGTTCGCCAAAACCGTTGATCGTGCCCTGAACCTGAACTATGCCATTCTCCACTGCGATCAAACTATTGGCAACGGCACATTCGCCATCATTATGGGTGTGAATGCCAAGCGGAGTTTTGATATGTTTTTTTACCGTCTTGATCATTTCCGCTATATCAAACGGCATCGTGCCACCATTGGTATCGCAGAGAATAATGCAATCGACGTTGGCCTGTTCGGCAGCCTGAAGAGTTTTTATGGCGTAGTCAGGGTTGGCCTTGTAGCCGTCAAAGAAGTGCTCGGCATCATAAAAGACTTCCGGCGCATGTTTTTTAAGGTATGCGAGGGAGTCGAAAATCAGTTCCAGATTTTCTTCAAGAGAGATACGTAATGCCTCATGAACATGAAAATCCCAGGTTTTGCCAAAAATGGTAATTGCATCCGGTTCTGCCTTCACAAGTGTTATGATGTTGTTATCCTTGTCCGGAGTAACCTTGGCGCGACGGGTTGAGCCAAACGCGGCAATTTTGGCCTGATGCAGTTTTTCCTTCTTTATATCCTTGAAGAAAGAGATATCTTTGGGATTGCTCCCCGGCCAACCACCCTCGATGTAGTGAACACCTAATTCATCAAGTTTGTGGGCAATGCGGATTTTGTCCTCAAGCAGAAAGGATATATCTTCGGCCTGAGTGCCGTCCCGCAGGGTTGTGTCATACAACTGAATAAAACTCATTTGTGCCTCCCGAAAGATAGTAAAAAATGATGCCGCATCGTGATAAATAAAATGGCGTTCCCTTTTAGCTGTTTTTTTCAGATATTTCAACTAAAACGGGCAGCAGGCACAAACTGTTTATCCATAAAAACATTTACCGTTTATAGTATCAGGCGTTCAGCAGACCAATTATCCAGATAGCAAATGAAATGATGGCGGTTGTCCCCCAGCGGATTCCAACGGACTCGACAAAAACATCCTTTGCCGGAAAAGCCTTCAGCATCAGCATTATAGACGAAAATATCCATCCGCTTAAACCGGCTATAAGAATAACTGACCAGAAATCATGCAGCATCTGTAATCCTATCTCCCCAGGATATGTGAAAACAACGTGTTCAGGCGGAGCTTCCACACCATCAGCACCGCTTCTCTGACAATGGAGCCAGACATCTTTGAACTGCCGGCGTGACGATCAATAAAAATAATCGGGATTTCAGAAATGCGTAGCCCTTTTTCCATGCAGCGGTAGTTCATCTCAATCTGAAATGAGTAGCCATCAGACGTTACTCGCGACAGATCAATAGCCTCGATGGTTGCACGGCGAAAACATTTAAATCCGCTGGTGCAGTCCCGCAGTTGCAGACCGGTAACCAGTCGGGTGTAGACACTCGCACAATAACTTAATATCAGGCGTCTTATCGGCCAGTTGACGACACTGACCCCGTTCAGATAGCGGGAACCGATAACCAGATCATTTTCCTGAATTGCGGAGAGAAAAAGCGGCAGCGATGCCGGATCATGTGAAAAATCGGCGTCCATTTCCAGAAGATAGTCGGCACCCATCGCAAGCGCGGCTTTAAAACCTTCACGATAGGCAGATCCGAGGCCGAGTTTGCCGGAGCGATGAAGTACGTGAACTCGGCTATTATTTGCCACCAGATCATCAATAATTGTGCCGGTGCCGTCGGGAGAATTATCATCCACAAAAAGGATCTGTATTCCAGAATGCTGGGCAAGGACAGCATCTGCCAATAACCTGACATTCTCTTTTTCATTATATGTCGGTATGACAACAAATGCCTTCAAAACGTCTCCTGTCACCTGTAATAAGTAAGCGGAATGCACTACTTCCGTTCAACCAAGAGTTTTGTCAGCCCGCCGTTTTTTAGATGTGATGAGACGCACCTGCCGTTCCTGAAACCAGTAGGCATAAGTCCAGTTCATCATGACGACTAGCCGGTTGCGGAATCCGATGAGATAGTAGAGATGCAGCAGCAGCCAGGCAAGCCAGGCTATATAGCCTCGGAAAGTCATGCCGGCGGCAACTGCTACGGCAGAACTCCTGCCGATCGTCGCCATCGACCCTTTATCTTGGTAATGGAACGGGGGGAGTGTTTTCCCCTGTTCACGCGCAAGAATCATTCCGGCCGCATACTCACCCTGCTGGCTTGCCACAGGAGCCATCATAGGTAGCGGCGCCCCGTTCGCAATAAAACACGCCATATCACCTACGACAAACACCTCCGGATGTTCCTTGAGGCTAAGATCGGGCTGCACCACAATTCTGCCGGCTGCGGCTCGTTCAACTCCATCGATGCGTCCCGCCAGATCAGAAGCAGCGACTCCGGCCGACCAGAGCAACGTGCGAGAAGGGATCACAGTTCCGCCATGAAGTTCAACTGATTCAGCAGTAGCCCCGACGACGCGACCCTCCAACATGACTTCAACTCCCATGGATCGCAGTTTTTGGAGTGCGTACAAGCGGAGATGTTCAGGCATGGCGGCCAGCAGGGTGTTAGCAGCTTCAACGAGGATAATTCTGGTTTCAGAAACAGCAATGGTAGGATAGTCACGCGAAAAGACAAAGACAATCAACTCCCGTAGAGCGCCCGAAAACTCAACCCCAGTCGGCCCGCCCCCTACAATCACAAATGTCAGCAACGCTGCTCTCCGCTCAGGGTTCTTCTCCCGCGAAGCATATTCAAACATCAGCAGAATATGGTTGCGTATATCCTCTGCCTGAGAAAGCCGCTTTAGATCAAAAGCGTGCGTTTCAACACTTTTCATGTTAAAAAAATTGGTGCGACTGCCGGTTGCTACAACAAGGTAATCATACGAAATTGGGCCTGTGTCGGTCTGCACTGTTTTTCCGATCAGATCAACGCCAAGGATTTCAGACAGGAGAAAAGTGGAGTTCGGCCATTTACGGGTCAGGCCGCGAAGAGGGTAGGCAATCGCCTCTTCTTCAAGACCGGCGGTTGCTACCTGGTATAAGAGAGGCTGAAAAAGATGGAAATTGTGACGGTCTATCATTATCAGTTCAAAATTGCTTTCGGCAAGAGCTTTCGAGGCTCTTAATCCGCCGAATCCCATTCCGGCTACAACAACACGTTTTTTCTGCATCTTCAGGCACCTTTCTCAGCAGATTTTATAGTCAGCATCATCACGCCCTGACCTTCAGGCCGGACTATCTTATAAACCGAATTGCATCAGGAGGCAAATAATATGAATTCGGATCGGATAAAATGGAATGCGCGCTATGAATCAGAGGATTCTTTTCTTGGCGAACGCCCTTCGCCCTTTCTCACCCGCGAGATTGAGAGGATCAAAACGCTGGCTCCAGGATCAAAAGCGCTGGACATAGCCTGCGGAGAAGGAAGAAACAGTGTGTTTCTGGCTCGGCACGGTTTCAATGTCATCGGGCTGGATATTTCGGATAAAGGTCTTGAAAAGGGGGTGAAACGAGCTCAAGCGATCGGGGTGAACGTCGAATTCCGAAGAGTTGATCTTGATGACTACACTATTCAGGAAAAATTTGATCTGATTCTGAATTTTAATTTTCTTCTGCGAGAGCTGATACCATTTGAGGTAGCGGCTCTGAATCCGGGAGGAGTGCTGCTGTTTGACACCATTATGGCCTCGGAACAGCTTCTCCAGAGCCACAAGCCATCCTATCTGCTGCAACCGGGAGAGTTATCTAGCCTGTTTGGAACATTTGAAGGCGAAATCCTCTTTTCGGAAGAGAGTATGAGCGGGGAGATGCCGACGGCCAGAGTGCTGTTTGTTAAGCAACTGATTCAGGAGCTCGATGCATGATGATAACTGCACCCAAAGACTTTTCAATAAGTCATTCATATCGCTGGTATATTTTTGCAATGTGCAGTTTCACGTACGTTATTTCCGGTTTCTGGCGTGTCTCCAACGCGGCGATAGCGGGTGATCTTGCACACCTTCTGTGAATCAGAATGAAATAAAGTCAGGAAGCTATTGCGACGCGGCGCAGCAGGTCAAGTTCATCTAGAACCATTCCAGAGCCTAGACAGACGCAGTCAAGAGGGTCCTCGGCAATCAGAACCGGCACTTTGGTAACCTCCCGCAGCAACACGTCCAGGTTTCTCAGTAGGGCACCGCCACCGGCAAGAAAAATACCTTGATCAACAATATCAGCCGCCAGCTCTGGCGGTGTTTTTTCCAGACAGATACGTACAGTATCAACTATCGCGTTAACCGCCTCCTTCAATGCTTCACGTATTTCGTCTGAATTAACCTTGATTGTTTTCGGAATACCAGAAACCAGATCGCGTCCTTTTACATCCATCTCCAGCATTTCGGTGCCTGGATATGCTTCACCTATCTCGATCTTGATCTTCTCTGCCCATCGCTCACCAATCTGCAAGTTATACTTTTTGCGTATGTACTGTACAATCGCCTCATCCATCTTGTCACCGCCCATGCGGGTCGACTGGGCGTAGACAATTCCAGCCAGAGATATGACAGCGACTTCGGTGGTTCCACCACCGATATCTACAATCATATTGCCGGATGCCTCGGTGATCGGCAATCCTGCCCCGATGGCAGCCGCCATCGGCTCTTCGATCAGGTACACTTCGCGGGCTCCGGCCGACTCAGCAGATTCCTTGACCGCCCGTTTTTCGACCTGGGTGATACCAGAAGGCACACAGATAACAATGCGTGGGCGAACGAGGGTTTTACGATTATGCACCTTGTGAATAAAATACCGCAACATCTCTTCGGTAATATCAAAATCTGCGATAACCCCATCCTTCATAGGACGGATAGCGGTAATAGAGCCTGGTGTTCTCCCTAGCATCTGCTTTGCTTCCATTCCAACTTTCAGCACCTTCTGCTGGCCATTCGGCATTCTCTGCACCGCTACAACCGACGGCTCTCTCACGACAATACCCTTCCCCTTCAGATAAACCAGGGTATTTGCCGTGCCAAGGTCGATGGCTAGGTCATTTGAGAACATTCCTAACAAATAATCAAAAAGTTTCAACATTATGGAGAGATCCTTTCAGTGATCCTGTCAAGCTGGTAAAATGGTTGAAAACTATAACAGAATCGCGATATGTAAAGCAAGAACGAATATGCTCTTGACAGAACGAATATGCCTTGGGGGTGTCTGCAGTATAACCATTCCACTGTCAAAATTTCCTCGCAAACTCCTCAAAACTCTCCAAGGGGAGTGGCTTGCTGTAGAAATAGCCCTGATATGCATGACACCCTGCACCAGCCAGAAAATTTCGTTGCTCAGCCGTTTCCACGCCTTCGGCTATTACATTAAGGCCCAGACTCTGACCCAGTACAATTACAGTTTTTGCGATGGTAGCATCGTTAGAATCTGTGAGCACGTCACGGACGAATGACTGGTCGATCTTCAACTGGTCCAGCGGCAGTCGCTTTAGATAAGAGAGCGATGAATACCCTGTGCCAAAGTCATCAAGCGAGAAGCCGACTCCCTTCACCTTTAAGGCAAACATCTTTTCTATGATTTCCTCAACCTTTGATACCAGCAGGCTCTCTGTCAGTTCCAGCTTGAGTAATAGCGGGTTGGCTCCTGTCTTATTGAGAATATCCAGTACCTGATCGACAAAATCAGCCTGATGGAACTGGTGGGCGCTCACATTCACCGACACAGTAAGATGTGACATATCTGGATGGGTTGCCCATTGGACCAGTTGCCTGCAAGCGGTTTCCAGCACCCATTGCCCTAATGGCAGTATCAGGCGGCTTTCTTCTGCAAGTGGAATGAAGTCGGCTGGCGATACAATACCTCGTTCGGGATGTTGCCATCGTACCAAGACTTCAGAACCGGTCAGCCTGCCACCTGCCATCTGAGCCTGATAGTGGAGTAAAAACTGATTCTTTTGAACAGCGTTGCGCAGATCTTTTTCCAGTGCAGCTCGTTTCTTTACGATTATCTCCATATCGGGATCAAAGAAACGTATGGTGTTACGCCCGGCATCCTTTGCCCTGTACATGGCGATATCTGCCTGCTTCAATAGGTCTTCAATCTCGGCCTGGTCACCGCTGAACAGGGTTGCACCGATGCTTGGAGTATTGTGGTAGGTAATATCCTTCAGAAGGTATGATTCGTTGAGGGCGGCAATAATTTTCTCACCAATGACTTCAGCCTGATTAGCAGCGGCTCTTTTGTCTATGCTCAAGTTGGTCAGAATCATTACAAACTCGTCTCCGCCCAGGCGAGCAGATGTGTCTCCAGCCCGAACGCAGGCTGTCAGGCGCTGGGCAACCTCCTTCAAAAGCAGATCACCCATTTCATGGCCTAACGTGTCATTGAGAGTTTTAAAATTATCAAGATCCAGGAACAGCAGTGCACAATAGCTGCCGGTGCGGGAAGTGGTGGTCATGGTCTGCCTGAGGCGGTCAAGGAGGAGGGTTCGATTGGGCAGGCCGGTCAACTGGTCAAAAAATGCAAGCTCATTGATCTTCTCTTCTGCTTGTTTGCGCTCGCTGATATCGAGAAAACTCCAGATTGAACCTTCCTCCATATTTTCAGGATTGATTGCATGACCTACAAGGTTGCACCAGAATAAAGCCCCGTCTTTCTTTTTCATCATAAAATCTTCTGAGAAGATGCCGCCGGATGCAATAGTGGAATACCCTTTTTCTCCGACAAATATATATGATTCCTTGTCGGCATAGTGCTCCGCAGTTTCCATCTGGTGAGTTTCTGCGACTTCATATCCAAACAGCTTACAATGTGCTGGGTTGGCCCAAAGCACTTTTCGATTTTTTACAAAAATGATCCCAACAGATGAGCTGTTAAGAATTAATCGTTGTTCGCTTGCCAGCTTCTGGAGCTTCTCCCCACTTTCTTTTAGCAATTTTTGACTGGCATCATAATCATTAATCTGAACCCGCAGCATCTCTTCCGTCGACAAGAGTTCATCGTTCTGGCTGCGAAGTTCCTCTGCATTGACCTGCAATTCTTCATTTTGTTCCTGGAGCTTATCCTTGAGATTCAGCAGCTCTTTGCCGATGCGTTGCCTTCTCTGCCGACCGACTAGCAATACCCCCAAAAGCGCGCTGCATATTGGATAGACGATGATTACAGGCAGGGCAAGTGTACCGATGGTCTTTAGAATAACCGCTTGCGGCAGCAGGAACATACACAATATCATGGTGGCATGTACGACTCCACCGAACAGATACAATTCGCGCAGCGACAACTCTTTAGACTCGCTAAAACGGAAGCGTCTCCAAATCAGACCGATCAGACCGGAAGAGACAATGGTGGCAACACCCATTAGTGCGCCGCCGCCGCCGAGATTGAGCCTGTAGGCTCCGGCTATTGCCATGGACAAGAAAGCGGGAATAGTGCCGAAGAAAAGACCCGTCACTCCCAGAAGAATGGTGCGAGTATCAAAAATAATACCGGATTCCCACCTGACGGGAGTAAGCATGAGAACGATTGACATCCCGCCGATTATTACTCCGGAGGTTATCTGGTTCAGAATGGGGATTGTAGTTCGCTTCTCACTGGAAAGAGTGTCGTAGATCAGTCCGAGTGACAAAAGCAGAGCTGCGTTGTTGATAAGACCGACGAAGATGTTATCGTTCACGATTGGACCTCTATTCGACTGGAATAATTATCAGCGAATCAGCATAATGGCGATGTTTCAGGCTATACAATATTTTAACTACAGGACAAATGTTTTGGTCATCCCTCGACAACCCTCTTCAGCACATCTCGTAACTGACCGGGGTTGTAAGGTTTGCTGATTATCCCGGCTATATTGTCACTCCCGATCCGTGCACTGACTTCGGCATCACCATATCCGCTGGAAACGATTATCGGCAGTTCAGGGTTTAACTTCTTCAGTTCAGAGAATAATTCATAACCATCCATTACCGGCATACCCATATCGGTTAAAACAAGGGTGATCTCTGCGGCATTCTTCTGGTAGATATCCAGTGCTTCCCTGCCGTTCACAGTTTCCAGAACAGTAAACCCAAAATTATTCAGCATGGCTTTTGCAATAAGTCTTACTTGGTCTTCATCTTCCACCAGCAGGATTGTGCCGCTTCCCTGCCAGGGTGCTGGAGGTGCGGTTGCGCTTGTATTTTTATCTATGAAAGAGTCATCTTTCGGAACAGGCAGATATACTTTGAAGGTTGTACCCTGACCCCGTTGGCTGTGGAGCTGCAACGCTCCACAATGTGACTTGATAATTCCCAGAACAGCAGACATCCCAAGGCCACGCCCAGTGAACTTTGTTGTATAGAATGGCTCGAAGATTCGCCATTTTGTTTCCTCATCCATGCCGCAGCCGTTGTCAGTTACTTCCAGCAGTATATATCCACCTGGAGGAATCGCTTTGCAGTTATAATCCATGTCCGATTGTCCAGCCATTACTGTTGTATTGGCAAGCGACACTTGTATTTCACCATGTTCTTTACCGATAGCTTCTGATGCATTGATGATCAGGTTCATAATGACCTGCCTGAGTTGGCTGGCATCAGCTTCTATAACGGGTAAATCGGTTGAAAGATCAGGCTTGATCACTGCATTCTGCGGAAGGGCTGATTTCAACATAGTGACCATTTCGCCTACAAGCATCGACAAGTTGACATGGGTCTTGGCAAGTTGGGCTTTACCGGCATAGGCCAGCATCTGTCGGCATAATGCAGCGGCGCGTTCTGATGCTTTTTCTATTTCGGGGATGTATTTGCCGGCATTTTCGTCATCCATCGCTGCCAGCGAACAATTTCCCATGATGATGGCAAGGATGTTGTTGAAATCGTGGGCGATCCCGCCAGCCAGAACGCCGAGGCTCTCTAGTTTCTGGGCCTGTTGAAACTGCTGCTCGAGTGCCTTTTTTTCATCTTCTGCACGCCTTTGTTCGGAAATATCTCTGATTATAACAACTGTGTACGGCTCCCCAGCCTTGACATAGCCCGAAACGTTGACCTCCATTGGAAATTCCGACCCATCTTTACGCAGCCCCAATGTTTCATAGTGTGATGGAACAGGCTTTGATTCGGCACGCATTTTAATATAGCTTTTAATTTTTTCATGCTCAGAGGGTCCGATCAGGTCTAGGACAGATATTTCTCTCAGTTCTGACAAGTTATTGAGTCCAAACATCTTCAGGTACGAAGGATTGGCAAAAACATGAGTTCCTTTACAGGAAACGCCGATTGCATCTGAAGATGTTTCGAAGATCGCCTTGAGCTGTTCCTCGTTATCCCGCAATTTTTGCTCTGCCCGCTTGATCTCGGTGATGTCGTTGGAAATACCACAAACTGCGAATGCTCTCCCATCAGCACCAAGCAACGAAAACTTTACGGAAGCATAGGTATGATTACCGTCATCGTGAGGAGCTATTTCCTCAAGTGACAATGGTTTGCCGAGGTTAAACACCGTGTGGTCGCTTTCCTGAAAGACAGCGGCTATTTCTGCCGGGAAGATGTCATAGTCGGTTTTCCCCAGGACTTCAATGCGGCTTACCTTGAATAGTTCCTCAAACCTTCGATTTATTGTGATATATCTACTATCAACATCCTTCATGTAAATCACAGAATCGGTGTTGTCCATAATAGCCCTGAGCCGTTCCTCGCTCACCTTTATCAACTTCTCCGCCTGCTTGCTCTCGGTGATATTTCGCAGAAAAACAATCATTTCGTTTTTTGAAGGCAGGTATGACGAACTCACCTCGACATCCCAGACAGTGCCGTCCTTGCGTTTGTGCTGACTTTCAAAGCGCACAAAGCCGGACTCTACAAGTGTCTTGATCCGATTTTGAACATCATCCTCCGTGTCAATCTGTTCAAGCTGATCAACAGGCATCCCGATCAGTTCTTCGCGGGAATAGCCGCTCAAACCTACGTAACGGTCATTGACATCAATAAGTCTGCCGTCTCTGCCTACGCACCAGAAGCCGTCTGGTGCTGATTGCAGAATTGTCTGATACTGCTCTGCGGCTACCACAATGGCTTGAGTTTTCCTGCGTACCTGCCGCCTGAGGAGAACTACAAATATGGTGACACCAACAAGGCAGGCGCCAAGGGTCATGAACAGATTCATAATCAGGGTATGGTCATATTTTGGATCCGGATCATAGATAAAACCGCCAAGTGAGAAGTTGCGTGGGAGCATACCGAGATCGGCATAGGTATCGGCAATGTGTCGCCAGCGACCGGGGTTCATATAACCCAGCTCAATCAGGTCCGGCTGCATAAGGGCAGCCATCTGCCTGGCCTCATACAGCAGATGTTCGCGACTCTTTCGTTGGGAATACTTGGCGATGATCAGGTCGGCAATCTCCTCCGGGTGGGCCAGGGCATACTTCCAGCCGCGCAGAGTGGCCTCTCGGAATGCCTTGACCCGGGCGGGGTGATTCTTCAACTCCTGTTCGGTGGTAAAGAGGGTATCGCCGTAGAAATCGATGCCTGATGAGCGAGGCGTATAGGCCTGATAACGGAAGCCGGCCTGGTCGAGGAAGAACAGTTCGTTGGTGGAGTAGGCGGAAATGGCGTCAACTGTGCCGTCAATGAGATCCTGCGGGTTGAAGTTGTGCTTGACCAGAGTAAAACGGTCGTTCGACAGGCCCTCCTTTTTGAGATAGGCCGACACATCATCCGCTTTTTCTTCAAGCATGAGCCGTTTGCCGGCCAGATCATGGATATTCTGGGTGGGAGAATCCTGGCGGGTTACCAGTATGTAGGGAGAGTGCTGGAAAATCACCCCCAGCGCCACCACCGGTTTCCCCTCTGCGCGTGCCAGCAGCAGGCGGGTTACGTCAACGCCGTACTCAGCTTTCCCCTCCACAACTGCATCGATGGGCGACTTGCCAGGTATTGCCTCTATGATGTTCACTTCGAGCCCGGCATCCCGGTAGTATCCTAGTGCCTTGGCGGCATAGTAGCCGGCGAACTGGAACTGATGCAGCCACTTCAACTGAAGGGTAACCGTTTCCGTGGCACAGGCGGGTGAAACGGTGAAAACGACCCAGACTGCAATGGTCAGGAATCCGGAGTCTCTTATATATGATGCTATTCCGCGAGTTGTCATGGCTACCCCTTGTCAAACTTGATCACAACATTTATTGCCGGTGATAGTGCCATGTAACACTTAAAATTCATGCATTTCCGTAACTAACCCCTCTAAATCTCCCCTTACCTAAGGGGAGATTTCAAGGCTTCCCCCCTTAGGTAAGGGGGGACTGAGGGGGGTTAGTTTTAGATGTTACAAGGTGATAGAACTATTAATCATAGTTTTAAAATGAAGAAATGGAATATTCGACCCAGTTACGACAGATTATGGTTTCCCATCCAATACTTCCCGCACTTTTACCGCCAGATCAGGCAACGAGAAAGGCTTCTGGATAAAATAAATACCCTCATCAAGCACACCATGTTGAGCGATGACATCGGCAGTATATCCCGACATATAAAGACACTTGAGTTGCGGGTTTAGGGACTGAAGTCTGTTAGCCAAGTCCTTGCCGTTCATCTCCGGCATGATCACGTCGGTTATGAGTAGATTGATCTCTCCAACATGTTCGTGTGCCAGGCGCATTGCATCGTTGGGTGTTCCTGCAGTCAGTAGGGTATAGCCCTGCTTTCCGAGCAGTTGCGAGGTGATTTGCAATATAGCCGGTTCGTCTTCTACCAACAGGATTGTCTCCTGACCTTTTGGTAATGGTGGTGTCTTTGCTTCAGTCAGAGTTTTTTGACTTTTCTCCTCCAACCGTGGGAGATGGATTGTAAAGGTTGTACCCTTTCCAGGTTCACTGTAGATATTGATGAATCCGTTGTTCTGTTTGACAATACCGTACACGGTGGCCAATCCGAGTCCAGTGCCTTCACCGACTCCTTTAGTCGTGAAGAACGGCTCAAATACACGGGCCATTGTTTCCTTATCCATACCGCTACCGTCGTCACTGACACTCAAATGCACGTAATCACCGGGAACCGCTTCCGGGTCTTCTTCACAATAGTAGGAATCAACAGTGTTGTTCCGGGTCTCAATGGTGATTCGCCCGGTGCCGTTGATGGCATCTCTGGCATTAACGCAGAGATTGGCAAGCATCTGGTCTATCTGGCTTGGATCCGCCTTTACACGCCACAGGTCTGGAGCAGGAAGCCATGCAAGCTGAATATTCTCACCGATCAGCCGCTGCAGCATTTTGAGCATCGATGTTACCGTATCGTTTAGATCCAGTTCCTTGGGCGTTATCGTCTGCTTGCGGGCAAAGGTGAGCAGTTGCCGGGTGAGGTCGGCAGACTGTTCCGCCGCCTTGCGCACTTCATCCAGCAGAGCCTGCCTCTTGGCCTGATCCTCCTCGGTGAAGGCCATGTAGGTACAGCCGAGGATGACACTCAGCTTGTTGTTGAAGTCGTGAGCGACACCGCCGGCCAGGCTGCCGATGGATTCCATCTTCTGGGCCTGGTGGAGTTGCGTCTCGAGTTTGATCTTTTCCTCCTCGGCGCGCCTGCTCTCGGTGATGTCGTGTCCAATGCCTAGAACGCCTGTAACCTGCCCATCAGCACCATACATTGGTGTTTTTGTTGTCTCAAACAATGCCTTATGCCCGTCATCGGCAAAAGTTATCCACTCTTCATTACTGGTTGACCTGCCCGCTTCAATTGCCTTGCGGTCATGGATATGGAAGAAGTCTGCCAGCTCTTTGTCCACAAAGTCATAATCTTTCTTGCCAAGTATGTCCGTTTCCTTAGCTCCGAAGAAACGTTCAAATGTTGTATTGCAGGCCAGGTATACACCATCGGTGTCTTTCAGCCAAATAAGGTCAGGGATGGTGTTTACCAGTGTGCGAAAGTGTGCCTCACTCTTTTGAAGTGCCTTTTTATTGGCTTCTTCGATGGCCGTATTGGCTTCCAGCAACTCTTTTTCAAACGTTTTTCGTATTTCTATTTCTGCCACCAGTTTTTCTGTCATGGCATTGACAGAATGGGCGAGTTCGGAAAATTCATCAGAGCCACTGACCGTGATCCGGGATTCCAGATGGCCGTTGCCAATGTTTCTTGCGCCCTCGTGCAACGGGATCAAACGCATCCGGATCAATCTCATCAGGTTTACTGAGAGCAGGAGGGTAAAGAGTGCCACCGTACCTGCGAGTGAGATGACTATGGTGGTCAAACGCCGGTAAGAATGTTCAGCACTTTGATTCGACAGCTCATTCAGTATCAGCACAGTATCTCGGATCGCTGTCGCTTTCAGGAGCAACTGGCTGGAAAGACGCTTGTCCAGCTCTTCCAGTATTTCCCGGTTGCCGGCAGTCGATTTCATCTCGTTGCTGTTGTCGGCAATGCGATGAATAATGACTGCTGTCTCATCAATGCTCTTGATTAAAAGCTCAATAATCTGCTGATATTCAGTGCCTTGAAACTGCTGTTTGGCCTGACGTAGCAGTTGATCGGATTTCTTTTTGCTTTCATCCCATCGATTCAGCATGTGTACTTCGCGATAGAGAAAATACTGATCTCTTATTGAGGTACGTTCCATGAAATTGCTCTGAATCTCGTCCGCCAACCTCATGTTGCTACTTGATCTCCTGGTTTCTTTAACCAACAGGAAAACAGCAGTCACCAAGACGATGAGAACCGTGAACATAAAGAGTGCAATGGTTTGCAGTTTTGTCTTAACTCGCATAGGTTACCTGCCGCCCCTGATCGCATCCGGTTTGACAGCGCGGAGGCTGTCAAGATGAATATAATTCTGGTATTCTGGCATGACGGTCTGGTCGGTGAGTTTGTTCTTCATCGCCCAGCGTGTTTCATCTTCCAGCGTAATGAGGAGTTTCTTGTCAAGAACGACACGGTAGTTGAAGGCATTCCAGACCTCGCGAATAAGATCGAGGTCTGTTTTGGTTGCCGCACTCATGATTGCCTGAGCCTCGTCCGGATGCTGTGCGACAAAATTCTCCGCCTTGATCAGGGCTCGGAGAAAGCGTCTGACCGTTTCCGGATTTTTTTGGACAAAATCCTGCTGGGCGGCAAAGTTGAATGTTTCTGTATAGATGATGGGGTCATAAAACAGAACTCCATTTGGTCCGAGTTGCCGTTTGATCTGAGTCAGCGGGTAGTTCCAGGTGCAGACCGCGTCCACCCTTTTTTCGACAATGGCTGCCTGCATCTCTTCAGGTTTTAACGGAACCGGCTGTATGGATTGTCGGTTCAAGCCAATTACCGTCAGCATCGAATCCAGAAAAAAATCGGACGTGGTTCCCGGAGTGAAGCCGATGCGCTTCCCTTTCAAATCACCGGCTACCGAAATACCTGCATCCTTCCGGGCGACAATGGCGTTGTTCTTGCCGCTTGCTTCAATATTTGCAATCAGGTAAATCTTCTCCCCCTTGAGCACATTGAACATGAAGGGAGTTTCTGCGACAGCGGCGAAGTCAGCCTTGTGGTCGAGGAGCGATTGCAGTGAAGCCTTGCCAAAGGTATGCATGAGCGATTGCACTTCCAACCCCTCCTCTGCGAAATAGCCCTTCGCCACTGCGACATGGGCGAGCGTGCTTTGTGGTTGATACGTATAGGCAACAGTTATTTTCTGGAGAGTGGCTGCACTACGCTGACTGGCATCCTGGGAGGGTGATTTTTGGCAGCCGGATAGCACAAAAATTAACAAAAGTGAGAGTGTGCTTTTCCACATGGTGTGCTCCTTTTCGGTTTCTGATTATTATGATTTACCCTGGTACCCCTCGTGCGTGAAGCTACTGCATCCCCTACAACAGACCCCGCAAATTTCCAAAGCTGTAGAAACAAGTGTCTTCCAGGTAGTTTCCTATTCGCTTTACCTCGACATTAGATCGTAGGGGCACGGCGTGCCATGCCTTTACGGTTTATCCAGCACTTCCCGCACCTTGGCCGCCATATTCGGCAGCGAGAACGGTTTCTGGATGAAATGAACCCCATCGTCAAGCACACCATGATGAGCAATGACATCTGCCGTATAACCCGACATGAACAGCCGCTTCATGCCGGGGTGGAGGGCAAGGATGTTCCTGGCCAGATCGCGGCCGTTCATCTCCGGCATGATGACATCGGTCATCAGCAGATGGATAGCGCCGTGGTGTTCACGTGCCAGTTCCATTGCACGACCGGGTGAGTCGCCCTTGAGTACAGTGTAACCCTGCTTTTCGAGCATGATGGTCGTTATGTTGAGGATTGCCGCTTCGTCTTCCACCAGCAGGATGGTCTCTTGTCCACGCGGTACTGGTTGTGCGGCATCTTCTCCCTGTTTCCGGACAGTGTCTTCTGCATAGCGCGGCAGGTGAATAGAGAAGGTGGTCCCTTTGCCCGGTTCGCTGTAGATGTTGATGAAGCCGTTGTTCTGTTTGACGGCACCGTAGACTGTGGCCAGTCCGAGCCCGGTGCCTTTGCCCATTTCCTTGGTGGTGTAGAACGGTTCAAAGATGTGAGTCAATGTATTCCGATCCATGCCTCTGCCATCGTCGCTGACAACCAGGCGTACATAGTCTCCGGGTGTTGCCTCGGAGTTAGAAGTGCAGTAGTCGGCGTCAATCGAGCAGGTACCGGTTTCGATGGTGATGCGGCCGGTGTCTGGGATGGCATCACGGGCGTTGACGCAGAGGTTGGCCAGGATCTGGTCGATCTGGGAGGGGTCTATTTTGACCTGACACTGGCCAGGCGACGGCTGCCAAGCCAGCTTAATGTCTTCACCGATCAGCCGCTGCAGCATCTTGAGCATGTTAGTGACTGTGTCGTTCAAGTCGATGACTTTTGGAGATACCGTCTGCTTGCGGGCGAAGGCCAGCAACTGCCTGGTCAGGTCTGCCGAGCGTTCGGCTGTTTTGCTGATTTCTTTGAGATCGGCACAAACCGGATTGGTCGGATCAAGATGCATCAGACCCAGTTCGGCATGGCCGAGGATGACACCCAGCATATTGTTGAAATCATGAGCTACGCCGCCGGCCAAGCGTCCGACCGATTCCATCTTCTGGGTCTGCAGGAGTTGGAATTCCAGTTTATGTTTCTCTTCTTCTGCACGCTTAATCTCGGTAATGTCATAGTTGATACCGAGCATCCTTTCAGCCTTCCCGTCCTTCCCACGCAGAACCAGTCCTTTGCCCCTGATATATTTCACGATACCATCAGGATGCAGAACACGAAACTCGGTGTCGAACTTCTTTTCTCCGTTCAGTGCCGCCTGGCATTCAGAGATGGCGACCTCCTTGTCCTCCGGATGCAGGCCGCTCAACCAGGCGTCAATGCTGCTCGGAAATGCCTCCCGCGTGACTCCGTACAGCTCGAACATCCGGTCATCCCAGACCATGATGTTTTCCGTGACATTCCAATCCCAAATACCGAGGCGGGCTGAAGAGGTCGCCAGCTGAAGGCGATTCGTCAGGTTGAGCATCTGAACTTCAGACCGTTTACGCTCAGTAATA
>CAIMXI010000477.1 GCA_903845365.1 uncultured Geobacteraceae bacterium
CAATCTGCCCGGTATTTCCGGCATAGAAGTTATACGGCAGGTTAAAGAACAGTTTGAAAAGATTGATATACTCGTTTTGACCATGCATGACGAATGGTCTTACATCATGCCCGCCTTCAAAGCCGGTGCAACCGGTTACATCCTCAAAGGAACACGTCCCGCCGAAATAATCGAATCCATCCTCTCAATAAAAAACGGAGGCGCGCCGATGTCTCCGATGATAGCGCGCAACCTTATCAAAGAGTTGAGAGGTGTGAAGCCTGAGAAACATATTGAGACTCTGTCCGACCGCGAGAAAGAGATTCTGCAAGGGATAGCAAGCGGATTCTCGGAGCAAACAATCGCAGAGCGCTGGAACATCAGCTACCACACCGTTCATGCGCACATCAAGCATATCTACAAAAAACTTCACGTAAATTCAAAAACCGAGGCACTCCTCAAGGCAAGAAACGACGGTTATCTGTAGTTTCCAGCAGTGTGACATCGTGCAGGGCTATTACTACAGTCGTCCCATGCCTGTTGCAGAACTTGCAGCCTTTCTCAGAAATAGAAAGCATTGAACTTCATTGATAAAATAATGAATTGTTGCCGTAGTGTTTTTTGACCGAGGAAACCGTATGAACTTTAACATCTTTCAGAGGCGATCAATCAAGGCACGGGTAACTCTCTTTACTCTGACGGTTTTTCTCATCGGCATCTGGTCTTTGTCGTTATATGCCAGCCGGATGCTGCGTACGGATATGCAACGTATACTGGGCGAGCATCTGTTCTCAACGGTGTCGTTTGTAGCTGCTACGCTAAATGACGAACTGGAAAGCCGGATAAAAGCGCTTGAGAAAGTTGCCGAAACGATTACTCCCGCCATATTGGGCAATCAGGGAATATTGCAGACATCTCTGGAGCATAACCAAATTTTACCAATTTTCTTTAGCGGAGGCACATTCATAACCGGGCTTGACGGTACGACCATCGCCGATATTTCTCCATCCACACGAAGGATCGGCATAAATTATATGGATAGGGATTACTTAACCACCGCACTCAAGGGTGAGTCGAATATTAGTACACCGGTTATAAGTAGAGCACTGTTTTCTCCGGTTTTTGTTGTATCTGTGCCCATTAAAGACAGCAATGGCAAGGTGATTGGCGTTTTGGCCGGGGTGGTCGACTTAGGCAAGCATACTTTTCTTGATAAAATTACGGAGCACCGCTACGGCAATACCGGTGGTTACCTGCTAATCGCGCCGCAGCACAAGTTGTTTGTTACTGCCACGGATAAGAGTCGCATAATGAAGCCACTCCCTGCTCCCGGCATTAACCGGATGCACGACCGCTACATGAACGGTTTCGACGGATATGGCCTGGCAAAGAGCTCTCGCGGCATAGAAGAGCTGACGGCGGCAAAGCATATTCCCGTTGCGGGGTGGTTTGTTGTTGCTGTGCTTCCTGCTGCAGAGGCATTTGCGCCAATTCGTGCAATGCAGCAGAATATGCTGTTTGCCACGATCGTTTTGACGTTTCTGGTGGGAGGTCTCACCTGGTGGGTGTCCTTGTCGATGTTACGCCGCAATCTTTCACCGATGCTTGATGCTGCGAAATTGTTGGAGAGATATTCGGAAACCAGTCAGTTGCCGCAACCTATTCCGATAACCAGCCAGAACGAAATCGGCCAACTGATTGGTGCCTTCAATCATCTGCTGGAAACTGTAGGGCAAAGGGAAGAATCACTACGAGAGATGAATGACCATCTGCAGGCAACTGAGGAAATGCTACGGGTTCAACTGGATGCAGTTGAAGAGAGCTCACAAAAATTCAAGGCGGTTTTTGATAATTCGCCGATCACGGTTGCCCTTACTACACTGCCTGATGGAAAATTCCATGAAATGAACCATGCTTTTACCGACATGTTCGGCTATTCCCCGGAAGAAACAATTGGTAAAACAACTACGGAACTTGGCGTCTGGCTCCATGAGGCGGATCGGAACCGATATCTGCAGATTTTGAGGGCAAACGGGTTTGTACGCAATTTTGAGGCGCAGATGCGTCGCAAGGGTGGCGAGGAGTTTACGGTCTATTTTTCGGGCACATTACTGGAAATTGCCGGTAAGCCTTTTGCTTTGAGTGCGGTTATGGATATTTCGGACCTGAAACGTCTACAGATTCAGATTATTCAATCGCAGAAGATGGAAGTCGTAGGCCAGTTGGCTGGAGGTATTGCTCATGATTTCAATAACATGCTGGCAGGCATCATGTCGGCGGCAGATCTATTAAAGTTTCGTATGTCAGACGAAGACCGAAATATGAAATTAGTCGACACCATCCTCAACGCTGCTACACGCTCGGCAGAACTCACAAGGGAGTTGCTAGCCTTCTCACGAAAGGGAAGAGCAAAGAATAACGTTCCGGTCGTTATCAACGACATTGTAACCGCAGTTATAGACCTCCTGGAGCGCACTATCGACAAACAGATCCATCTTATAACCAGACTGGATGCCGAAAATTCCACCGTTACCGGCGATTCAACGCTCCTGCAGAATGCGCTCCTGAATCTGGGGGTCAATGCCCGTGACGCAATGCCGGAAGGGGGTACTCTTACCTACTCCACTTTGATAGTTACTCTTGACGATGCTTTCTGCAAATACAATCATGGCTCTATTGTCCCCGGAAGGTATCTGCAGATTTCAGTATCCGACACCGGCGTTGGCATCCCAAAAGAAATTATCGACCGAATATTTGAGCCATTTTTTACCACCAAGGAGACAGGTAAAGGCACTGGACTGGGCCTGGCGGCTGTCTACGGCACTGTCAAGGATCACCACGGAAGCATCAATGTCTACAGTGAACCGGGACATGGCACCGTATTCAATCTGTTCATCCCCCTAAGCAGTGCAGAGTCCGAGGCTGCGCTGCCAATAGAAGGTCTCATCCATGGTAGCGGCGGCATATTACTGGTTGATGATGAAGAAATGATTCGGAGTATGGGGCGTGAGCTACTTACAGAACTTGGTTACACGGTGTATATGGCTGAAGACGGTTGTAAGGCTGAGGAGCTTTACGCCCTTCATAAAGAAGAGATAACCCTGGTGGTACTTGACATGATCATGCCCAAAATGAACGGGAAAGAAACATACCTCAAGCTGCGGGAGATAAACCCTGATGTGCGGGTGCTGCTCTGCTCCGGATTCCACCGCGAAGGTACAACTCAGGAACTTATTAAGTTTGGAGCAAAGGGATTCATCAAAAAACCGTATAGCATGATAGAGCTGAGTCAAGCGGTTTCGGAAGCAGTTCGGTTGTGAGAGGATTCCTCTTAGTAAAAATATTAATGTTTGCTTTGAGCTGGAACGGTTAAACCTAAAAACGGCAGTTCATTGCCACAAAAAGGCACAAAAGTCACAAAAAGCAGGATGTTATAGTGAGTGAATATTTAATCCGCTTGGTTAGTGGGTAGTATCAAATAACCACAAGTATTTCTTGTGCTTTTTGTGCTTTTTTGCGGCTAAATGCTTTTTCTAGGTTAAACGGCTACCTCATTATTTGGGGCCCAGAGCATCTTCAATCTTTTTCAGCTCGAATCCTTCAATGATCCTGCCGTTGATCATGAAGGTCGGGGTTGCACTTACCTTCTGTTTTTTTGCGATTTCAAGTTGATCCTCCTGCAGTTTTATCCCTTCCGGAGTTGTGGGTAAAGGAGGGGCGGCATCCATTTTCCCTGACATGACATCATGGTAGGCTTTGGCCTTGTCAGGCATGGAAAGTATAAACCGGGCTTTTTCCTTCGCCCTCGTATGTCTGGGGAGAGGGTAGAAGAAAATGTGACGTGTCACATCTGTCCGCCCGTCAAAGTACGTTGTGGCTTTTCGGCAGAAAGGGCAGTCAGGGTCGGTAAATTCGTATACTATTTTGGCTCCGTTACCGATAGTTATCGACTTGCTGGTGTCGATGCCGGTTGCTGAAGCGAGACTGACGCAGACAAAGAGTAATATCAGGATAATAGAAGTGTAGCAGGATAATTTCATGACTGTTTCTCCCCGTTTGAATTGTTACGCGCGGTTTTATTGGTGTGACAGGGGAGCAGAATGTTAAAGCGACTCCCTCCACCTTCGTTGTTTTCGACCCAGATGCAGCCGCCAAAGCTTTCCAGAGCTTTCTTACAGAACGCCAGACTGAGCCCGGCTCCGCCACGGCTTCTTATTGAGGCATTGTCCGGCTCTACGTAGCGTTCGAAGATTCTGGCCAGATCATCGGGAGAAGTTTCATCGCCGTTGTCGCAGAAGCTGATGCGCACGAAACTGGCTGCGTCTGGAAAACCGCCCGGAGTGTCAGTGGCGGCCTTGATTTCAGTTTTACTAAGCTTGTTCCTCTCAACAGAGTCGCAGGATATGGTTATGGAACCCTCTTCCGGAACGAACTTAAGGGCATTTCCGATGAGGTTTTCAAACACCCGTGCCAAAATAGAGCTATCCACAGCAGTGGTGCATCCTTTGGCTTGGGTGGTAAGTGCCAGTGAGACGTTTTCGCGCTCTGCCGCCGCTGAAAAATGTCTGACCGCCGTATCAAGTAACGCACAGGGGTTGACAGAAGTGATACTGGATTGCGTCCTGCCGGAGTCAAAACGCTTTATATCCAGCAGGTTGTCAATCATTGTGATAACTTCCTGACAACTCTCGATGGCCGATTGCAGGAATTCAGCCTGCTCCGGATTCACCGCGCCAAGTCGGCCTTCACGTACGATGTCAATAGAGCCGATGACGGCAGTAATCGGATTTTTCATGTCATGGAAGATCATGGAAATAAAACCATTTTTTTCCGGTGGTTGTTCAGGCATTTTGTATTTTATCCTTTCGTTCGGAGGCAAGAAACGCTTCCGCCAGTAGAAGATCCTCAGACGTTGTTATTTTGATATTACGATAGTCCCCCTGAACGATACGAATCCGGCCACCGACCCGCTCGACGAGCGAAGCGTCATCGGTGCCCAGGTAATTATCCGTTTCAGCGGCCAGATGGGCGGAGTAAATGACACGGTATCTGAATGCCTGCGGCGTCTGTGCATGCCAGAGGGTATCCCTATCAGGAGTGCCGGTTACTATGCCGTTTACAACCGTCTTAATCGTATCCCTGGCCGGCAGAGCGACAATAGCGCCATCATCTGAAATGGCAACTGCAATTGATTCACGCAGCAGTTTTTCGGTAACCAGTGGCCTGACGCCGTCGTGTATCAGGACGACATCTTCGCCGGATATTTTTTCCCCAATAGCTCGTAAGCCATTCATAACCGATTGTTGACGTTCTTTTCCCCCTGGGACAATTGCTGCAACTTTGCAAAACCGGTATGCCTCAACTATATGCTCACGACAATAGGGAATCTCTTCAGCAGGAATAACAAGGTAGATGGCATCGATCAGTGGGGATTTTTCAAAGACCGAAATGGTACGTGCAACAATCGGCACACCATCCAGATGAAGATACTGTTTGTTGATAGAAGCACCCATGCGCTTACCCATGCCAGCCGCCGGAATAAGAGCTATCGATTTTGACGGAATCATTAACAAATGCTCCACGAGCGGCATATTAACATACGGTATGTCATGCAACATTTGGAATTGTCTTGTCAAGAGCATATCTCTATTTTTGGTCTGTTAAGCGAATATTAGTTCAGATTATTACTTCAAACAGCAGAAATCAGCTTGTTTTTTTGAACACTTGCAGGTAATCTGCTCCCCCAATGGATCCGGTAAGACACCTGAAAATTTCGTTTTTTGTCCTCCTTATGCTCATTTCCGGGGGGACGTTCGGCTATATGTCCATAGAAGGGTGGCGTCCGCTTGATGCTGTC
>CAIMXI010000478.1 GCA_903845365.1 uncultured Geobacteraceae bacterium
CTGGCGCGACTAACGAAAATTCCGGAGTCGGAGCTGCTGCCGCTCCTGGACAGGATGGCTGATAAAGGGCTGATTATGGATATGCCTTACGGGGAGGAGGTATATTACCTGCTGCTGCCCGGCCTGATCGGTTTTTTTGAGTTCACCTTCATGAAGAACCGGACGGATCTGCCTTTGGAGCGCCTGGCTCAGCTGATGCGCGAGTATCTTGCAGAGAGTCAGGCGGGTGAATTTTTCGGCAGTAAAACGCCGCTGACCCGTTCGTTGATGTACGAGGAACATATCCCGGTCACTTCCGAAGTCACCAGCTATGAGCGGGCACGTGACATCATCCGCGAAGCAGCTTTCGGAGCGGTTGGCATGTGTTACTGCCGTCACAAGAAAGAGCATCTTGATGAAGCCTGTGACAAAGGGGCGCCGGTGGAGGGCATCTGTATCTCACTCGGTAGTGCAGCACGTTTTATGTCGCGCCGTGGCTTTGCCGAAGAGAAGAGTACCGATGAATTATTAGCGGTGCTGGACAGCGCGCGAAAACTCAACCTGACGCATATAACCGACAATATCCGTCACAAGCCATCCTTTATCTGCAACTGCTGCAGTTGCTGCTGTGAACTGCTGGCGGGAGTGCAGATGGGGTACCACGATGGTGTCGCTAAAACCGGCTTTCGCGCCGTAATAGACCAGAATCAATGCAACGCCTGTGGGATCTGTTTCCGTGCCTGCAATGTCAAAGCCATCGCACTGCCGGAAGGGGTGAGGTTGGCGAAGGGGAGTGGTCGCTACGCACTGGTTTCTGACAAACTCTGTCTAGGCTGTGGTGCCTGCGTAAGCGTCTGCAAACAGGGGGCTCTCACAATGGTTCCCGCTGCCGAGAGAGTACTGCCGCCGTTGAAGCGCAAGGATCTGTATGTGCGGATTCTCAGGGAGAAGCGCCGCCTTGCTCCGTTTGTCATCAGCGGAATAAAGAAGAGTCTGCGCAGTTTCTTCAGCCGTAAACCGTCAGAAAAGATCATACCGATTATCAAGGAGTGACACATGCTGCTGCTCAATCCGAAACAGTTGACTGAAAGCCATCCTGACCCTGCATTGAATGAGATTCTAAGGAAGACGGTCGCATTTTTTGAAGCCAAGGGGAAAAAACAGCTCAAGCAGGATGATTTTGACCGCGTCTGGTATGCCGATTTTATAGATTTCGTCAAGCGGGAGCGTATTTTCGCTACCCTGCTGACGCCATCAGGATACGGCGCTTCAGATTGTCGCTGGGACACCTCACGGCTCTCGCTCTTCAATGAACTGCTCGGCTTTTACGGTCTCTGCTACTGGTACGTCTGGCAGGTCACTATTCTCGGGTTAGGGCCGATCTGGATGAGTAAAAATGAGGAGTTGAAGCAGCACGCTGCGAAGTTGCTGGACGACGGTGCGATTTTTGCTTTCGGATTGTCAGAGAAAGAGCATGGCGCCGACATCTATGCAAGCGACATGCTGTTAATTCCGAGTGGCGACGGAATGTACCTCGCTCGTGGCGACAAATACTACATCGGCAACGGCAATGAAGCGGCGATGGTTTCGACCTTCGGGCGTGAACCGGATGACGGCGGCTACGTTTTTTTTGTCGTAAACAGCAAACATGAAAAATACGAACTGGTCAAGAACATCACCGCCACACAATCCTACGTTGCCGAATTTGTACTTCACGACTACCCGGTGCCAGAGACCGATATTCTTTCAAAAGGTGATGATGCCTGGAATGCAACGCTTAACACTGTAAACATAGGCAAATACAACCTGGGATGGGCCACGATAGGCATCTGCACCCATGCCTTTTACGAGGCGATCAACCATGCTTCCGGGCGGAGCCTTTACGGCATGCACGTTACTGACTTCCCGCATGTGAAGCAGATGTTCGTCGATGCCTATGCAAGGCTGGCAGCGATGAGGCTCTTTGCTTTGCGGGCTTCCGACTATATGCGAAGCGCCTCGGCCGAGGACCGTCGTTACCTGCTGTATAATCCGGTGGTCAAGATGAAGGTGACAACTCAGGGGGAAGAGGTAATCAATCTGCTTTGGGATGTAATCGCGGCTAAAGGCTTTGAAAAAGATACCTACTTTGAAACTGCCGCCCGCGATATCAGGGCGCTCCCCAAGCTGGAAGGGACGGTTCACGTCAACATCGCACTGATCGTCAAGTTCATGCAGAATTACTTTTTCAATCCTGCCGGGTACCCTCCGGTGCCGCGTAGCCTCGACCCGGTCGATGACGACTATCTGTTTAATCAGGGTGCAGCAAGAGGGCTCGGGAAAATTCAGTTCCACGATTATCGCCCCGTTTATGGCGCCTGTACCCTGCCGAATGTGCTGATCTTCAAAGAGCAGATCAGCCTGTTTCGTGAATTTCTGTTAAAGGCGACACCTGACGCAGCCCAGCAGAAGGATATCGACTTCCTGCTGACGGTCGGTGAAATATTCACTCTCGTGGTCTATGGTCAGTTGATCCTCGAAAACGCCCTCCTGCTTGCAGTAGATGACGATATAATTGACCAGATTTTCGATTTCATGTTGCGCGACCTATCGAAATTTGCCCTGCAGTTATACAGCAAACCATCTTGTACGGAGGCGCAGATGGCCTACTGTATGAAAATGCTGCGTAAGGCGGTTGTCGATGAGGGACGATTTCAGAGGGTTCTGGAGCGGCATGTTTACAGTTTGAACGGTGTGTATGAAATGACGGAATAATACTGCACCGCTTCGGCTGAAATGGGTGGATAAGGCGGAACGAGTGGAGACAAATTTTTCTTTCCCGCAGCTGCAGGCTATTTATCCTGAAAATAGTGGATTATTCTTCTTTTGTTTTCTTGAGAAAACGCTGTTCAATAAAACGAGTCACCATTTCGGTATCATTGAGATCAAGGAGCGGCACGTCAAGATCCAGAGGTTCGTCACTGGCCACTGCCAGAAGAGTCGGATCATGTTCCTCACCCCGGCAGAGCAGGGTTAGGCTCCGTTCTCGGCGGTGCAGCTCGATTTTCGGCATCGAGCTTTTCTTGAATCCTTCGGTCAAAACAATATCGACATCACAGAAATACTCTTCCAACATCTCTTCAATGGAAGGTGACACCGTATGTTTCTTAATCAGGGCGAGCTTTTCCGGTGAACATATCAGCGTGGTATCAGCTCCGGCAGCGGTGAGTCGGTGACTGTCCTTACCCGGATAATCGATATCGAAGCGATGTGCGTCATGCTTAACCACACCTACCTTGTAGCCCAGTTCTTTAAGACGGGCTATAACCTTTTCAAGCAGGGTTGTTTTACCAGTACCCGATTTTGCCACGAATGAAACGGCCTTTACTGCCATAGTTTTCTCCCCTTCATAAATCTATTCCAGCTCCTCTCCTACAACCTCCATCTCACGCGAAATCTCCTTAAGGGCAGCATCTTTACGTCTGAAAAACGTCACCAGCCAGTAACAGATGAAATAGGACGCAACAGCAGCAACAAACCCGATTATGGAACTCCCAAGGAGGATTGCCTTGGCATACGGCTGGAGGGTCTGCCAATCGAGATTTGTGAGCTTAAGCGCTCCGCCCGTTTCACCGCAGAGGAAACTTCCCAGGTTGTAGCTGGCCACCAGAACCGGCAGCACTGTCAATGGCGTATTGATCCAGGCGCCGGTAATACAGGCCACTTTGTTGAGACGGAAGATAAACGCCAGTGCGATGGCCATAGGCGTGTGTACGCCGAAGAAGGGGGTGAAGCTGACAAAAACCCCCACCGCAAAACCGATGGAGATGTGGCCGGGATGAGCATCGAGGGAGAGTATTTTTTTGAATTGCTGCTTGATTTTATCGATCTTTATCACAATGCCCCCGGTTGCGGGTCACTTTACGATTTTGCTGTCTGTTTTGTCAATTTAATAGGCTTCACGATTTCGCTTATCTCTGCTATAAAGCCGGTATGTTGAATCGAATATGAAAGGAATTGACAAAATGGGCGAAACAACTATCGGTGTAATCGGCGGCAGTGGATTGTATGATATGGAAGGGTTGGAACAGGTGGAACGGGTGAGGATAGAAACCCCCTTTGGAGAGCCGTCTGACGAATATGTCACCGGCCGACTGAACGGTGTCAGGATGGCTTTTCTTCCACGGCATGGGCGTGGGCACCGTCTGCTCCCGTCAGAGGTCAATTATCGCGCCAATATCTACGGTATGAAGACGTTAGGTGTGGAACGGATCATCTCCGTCTCAGCGGTGGGAAGCTTGAAAGACGCCATTGTTCCGGGGCATATAGTCATTCCGGACCAGTTTTACGATCGTACCAAAGGAGTCAGGAAAGATACGTTTTTCGGTGACGGAGTTGTTGCCCACGCCGGTTTTGCCGACCCGGTATGCGGAGACCTTTCCCATATCCTCTACGGCGCAGCTCAAAAGGCTGGAGCAACTGCTCACATTGGCGGGACATACGTCTGCATGGAGGGGCCGGCCTTTTCGACCCGCGCCGAATCATTCTCCTATCTCGCACTCGGGGCTTCAGTTATCGGGATGACCAATCTGACGGAAGCCAAGCTGGCCCGTGAGGCCGAGATCTGCTACGGCATCATTGCGCTCTCAACAGATTACGACTGCTGGCACGACTCTCATGAGGACGTGACGGTGGAAGCGATCATCAAGATCATTCACCAGAACGTTGCCATGGCCAAGAATATTATCCGCCACGCGGTAGCGGAAATCGGCGGCGACCGTCCATGTTCCTGCGGCACAGCCATGCAGTACGCCATTATCACCGACCGCTCCGTTATTCCGGAAGCGACCAGACAGAAGCTGGCTCCGCTTGTCGGTAAGTATCTGTAGCTCTTTGTATTTCTGTTGCTTATGGCGCAAGTAAAAACTTTCAGCAGGAGGAACATCATGGTTGCGTTTGAAGATGCCCGTAGAATCATTCTGGAATGTGTGCAGCCGGTTGGTATCGAACGGGTTCATCTCCTGGAAGCGACAGGGAGGGTTTTGGCCGAAGATATGGCGGCTCCCTGGGATATGCCTTTATGGGATAATTCTGCTATGGACGGATACGCAGTGTGTTGGCAGGATTGCACTAACATACCTTGCACATTGCGTGTGACCGGTTTTCTGCCTGCCGGAGCCAAAGCCGACGGGATTATGGTAGGAGCGGGCTGCGCAGTGCGAATTATGACCGGTGCGCCGATTCCTGACGGCTGTGATGCCGTTGTTCCGGTGGAGGAGACTGATGACGGTCAGCAGGAGGTAACTTTGCGGGAGCAGATAAAAAAAGGGCAGCATATTCGGCTCCGAGCAGAAGACGTGGCTGCCGACATCATCTTTGTCAGAAAAGGAACGCGTATTCGGCCACCTGAGGTCAATATGCTGGCTGGATTCGGTATGGC
>CAIMXI010000479.1 GCA_903845365.1 uncultured Geobacteraceae bacterium
CTTTGTTGCGCCGGGGAGTCCGGAAGAGCCGACAACATCCCGAATGATCCGTAAGGAGCGTCCCGGATTTTCCTTCTTGGCGTTGCAGATGGCGTCCTGGATGGCACCAGACATCTTTGACAAGCCGCGATCGGAACGAGGCTTCGGTGTCAGTGCTTCAATGCCTTCTCGCTTCCAGGCGTAGTACCATCCCTCTATGGTCTTCTCGCTCAGGAACACTTTTCTTGAGTTCGGAATCGCATAGCTTTGGGTGGACAGTTCGCGCAAAAGCCGCTTGAGTTCGCCTTGCTCCAGGCGATCGCGACTGGCTAATGGGCCCAGTACCGAGAGTCGGAACAGGGCGTGGGGGTGAATCTGCTTCATAATGGCCTCCTTTTAGTGAAATATCACCGTGAAAGAGACCATAACTCCCTGATAAATATAATTCCTTAAACTGTGTGGGGTACAGAAAACAACGTCTTTCTCCTATCCCTCCCTTCCGTTGGAGCGAAATATTACGGGACGAAACGACCCTCCTCATGAAGAAGTCGCATCACCGTTGAAAGTGGCATAGAGGCAAGGCATTTCTTCCAAAATTCGGTGAATTCTGTATGGCGCCCCAACCAAGGAAAGTGATTCCGCAGATGAAAAGAATAGTCGGAATAACAGTCCTGGAAGCGACGCCACCATCGTTGCACAGTCTGTCGGCGAACACGGCTTCCACTTGCCGCAACGGTACCGCCTACAGAATTGCCAGCCAGAAGGAGCAAGAAGACTATTTGTCGCACTTTCCAAAGATACCAGCTTCGTGGAGGAATGCACTCCGGCAGCACAGAACAAGTCGAATCGCATTCAGGGCAATAGAAACGAGGGATCGGAACTGGGTTTAGTGTGCCATCCTCATCGGCTTTGCGGGTATCCGACTATGAGTCTCGCCGAAGCCTCAAGAGAATTTGAGAAGCATTGGCAGGTCTTTGCCGCTGGGAATAATCCAGCAACGGTTGAAGAAGATAAAAAGATTGAACTTGAAGCGGCTCCTACGGTAAAAAAACTTGCTGAGGAATATATTGAGCGACATGCGATGGCAAACAAAAAGAGTTGGCTCGAAGATCAGCGTATTCTTGAGAAGGAGGTTTATCCTTCTTGGGGTAAGAAAAAAGCACAGGACATAACAAAAAGACAAGTTAACGATCTCTTGGACAAGGTTGTTGATCGTGGCAGTCCACAGACTGCAAATAACATATTCAAAATTATTCGCAAAATGTTCAATTGGGCAGTAGAAAAGGACAGGCTAAAAATCTCGCCATGCTTGGGAGTAAAGGCACCTGCGTCAATTACAGCTAAAGACCGAGCATTAAATACAGCAGAGATAAAAGCTTTCTGGCATTCTCTCGTAAATCCTAATATTTCAATGACAGTTGAAGTTCGCCAGGCACTTAAATTGATACTTTTGACGGCACAAAGACCTGGTGAAGTCGCTGGCCTACATACACGGGAAATCGATGGTGACTGGTGGACTATTCCTGCAGAGAGATCGAAGAACAAGAAGGCGCACCGTGTTTACCTTTCTCCTCTAGCTTTGGAGATTATTGCCGAAGCAATTACTGAAGCTGTGGCAGCAAAAGAAAGGGCTGAAATCAGAAAAGCTCGTGAGGTTGACCAAGATTTGAAGGCGGTAACGAAACAGACTAATAAAGAATACAGTGGTTACATTTTCCCGTGCCCGCATTACAGTAAAGATAAATCTATTGAACGTCACGCACTCAGCAAGGCTCTAAAACGCAATGAATCAGAGGACGGCTCTACCACTTTGGGTATTACTTCATTCACACCGCATGACCTAAGGCGAACGGCGGCGACGTTTATGGCTGAATCGGGTGAGCTTGATGAGGTTATTGATGCCGTCCTGAACCACTCCAAGCAAGGAATAATAAAGGTCTACAACCTATATCGCTATGACAAAGAGAAGCAAAATGCTTTAGAATCATGGGAGCGTAAGTTGTTAAGCATAATTGCTGAGAAGCAGAACGAATGACTCCCCTCAATAGTTCAGAATATGTCGTTCTGAATATGTCGTTCTGAATATTGCAATAATTTATACTTGAAGTTATAATTGGCTCAATGCTAGTAAGTGCAATTTGAGGGGTAGTTATGACTAAAGAGATTTTTCGATTTTACCCACCCAAATATCCTGCTCCTTCATGGCTACCTAAATGGAAGGTTAAGGCAAATTATCCTGACCCCAAATATGCTGATTATCATCAATTCGCTTGGGAGTTTTTAAGAAGAAATCCAGAGTATCAGTTAGATTTTGATAGCTTGGCTTTGTTGTGCGATAAGGAAAAATTGACTGATGTCTATAGACAGAGATTAGGGTTTCACTATGCAATGATTGACGACAAACCGTATTCACCAATATTCCATAAGGAATTACAAGATAAGCTAAACCGGTGGATGCTTAATCCTATTTTTTTTGATCCTTCCTTAAGAGGTACATATTCCCGTAGTAAAGACCCAGAAGCTGTTCCAAATTTATTCCGAGATAAAGGAGCTCCCAGAAAAGATCCCAGAATATTTCCTAAAAAGATGAGAAATACTGACGACATATCTATTTCGATTTCTCGAACAGGCTATTTTATGCCCTCTAGCAGAATAGAATATATTGTTCAGCATCATCAGGTCGAAAAAAGAAATGAAACATCCTCAGGTGAACAGAAGAGTATCAAGGAGCATTTTATCGATGAACGGCACAAAACAAAATTCCGCCGCAATCTTAAAGATGTGCAATATCCTATAGAAGTTGACAGAAACAAGTATAGTCAAGATGGAGCAATTGTTCCAACTAAATACGAGTATCCATGGCTATTTGATATATCTCTCCCGCTAATGCCACAACTTGAGGCGGCTCGTAAAGAGCTTGAATACTATCAATATAACGAATTTAATCAATTAATTTCAGCGTCAAAATACGGTAATAAAACTGATCAACTAATTAACTATCTTAGAATTATTGATGCGGACTTTAGGTATGAAAATGACAAAAAAATTTCAGACGTTCTCTTCTCATCAAAAGATAAATTTAAAACGATGGTAACATCTGATAACCATTGCAATCCACGCAGAGACAGCCTCAAGGAAGCCAGAAAAGCCTGTCACCACCGGTAATGTGTTGACCCACCCAACGCCGTTTAGTTGACCCACCTAACCGTTTTTGTTACTAACTTTGCTCACTTCTTATTGACCCACCATTTTTTACATTCCCTTTAGAAATCATGCATCGTTCTCCCGAA
>CAIMXI010000480.1 GCA_903845365.1 uncultured Geobacteraceae bacterium
AGTCCTGGTTACCATTACCTCCCGGACAATTGTCGTGCCGAGAGAAAAAATCGAGCGGATCATTTCACTCTCTTCTTCGTTAACCAGGCCCCCCTCTTCTGACGCTTCGATAAAATCATTGATATCTTGTTCCGTCGTCCTTTTGCGTCCGGTCATAAAACGGCTGACGCGTTCGATAAAACCGGACCTCCTACTATTTCCTTCTTCCACTTGCTTTTCCTCCTGATTGTTTGAGAGCGGTTGTTTTTTTGAAGTGTTCCGACTTGTCAGACCGGTCTGACTTGTCTGAATGCCCTGCCAACTGGCGTACTTCGGTTTCAGTCAGATAGCGAAAATTCCCGGCTCTGATCGTGCCGAGATCCAGTGTTCCGTAGCGAATCCTTTTAAGGCGCACCACCGAAAGGCTGACCGCTTCACACATTCTGCGTACCTGTCGATTGCGACCCTCATGTATAGCAACCGATATCCAGTCGTTCTGTTCGCCGCTCTTTACCAGATTCACAACGGCCGGTGCGGTCATGCCGTCCTCTAGTTCGACCCCTTCAGCCATTCTTTTCAACTGCTGATCGATTACTTTGCCGCGCACCCGGACATGGTACTCTTTCTCAATTTCATGACGGGGATGCATCAGGCGATTGGCCCACTCTCCGTCGTTGGTCAAAAGGAGCAGGCCCTCCGTGTTGTAATCGAGACGACCCACCGGATAGACGCGATCAGGCACATCTTTGAGCAGGTCGGTGACAAGCGGGCGTCCCTGACTGTCTTTCAGTGCGGTGATATAACCGGTTGGCTTGTTGAGCAGAATGTAGAGACGCTCTGCGTTGATCTTCAGTGGTTTTCCATCAACTGTTATGCTGTCTATTGACGGGTCGGCTTTACTTCCCAACTCTGTGACGACGATGCCGTTGACGGCAATCTGCCCGTTAGTGATCAGTGCCTCAGATGCCCTGCGTGAGGTGATTCCGGCGGCAGATATTATTTTTTGCAGTCGTTCTAGCATGTTGTCTTACTCCGCAATCCGCGTCATTGCCCTGAACTTATTGTAGCGACCTTCCACGAGCTCATCCCCGGACAGTTTGTTCAGTTCTGCCAGATTGCGGGCTATCGCTTCTTTCAAGTTCCTTGCCGTAGCTTCATGATCCCGATGGGCACCGCCGACCGGCTCTTTAACGATCTCGTCGATAACACCCAGTCCGATAATATCCTTTGCCGTCGGTTTGAGCGCTTCTGCTGCCTGTGCGCCTTTCGTGCCGTCAGACCAGAGGATTGCCGCGCACCCTTCAGGAGAGATGACGGCATACACTGAATGCTCCAGCATCAGGATCCGGTCTCCGACCGCTATGGCGAGAGCTCCACCGGAGCCACCTTCGCCGGTAATACAGACTATGATCGGGGTTCGTAAACTTGCCATTTCGCGGAGATTGCGGGCTATGGCCTCGGCCTGGCCCCGCTCTTCAGCGCCGATACCGGGATAGGCGCCAGGGGTGTCAACAAAGGTGATGATCGGCAATTTGAACTGTTCCGCCATCTGCATCAGGCGAAGCGCCTTACGGTACCCCTCCGGATTGGGCATGCCGAAATTGCGGAATACTTTCTCCTTTGTATCGCGTCCTTTCTGGTGGCCGATTACCATTACCGGCTGACCGTCGAAGCGTGCCGGACCGCCAACTATGGCATGATCATCACCAAAATTCCGATCTCCATGCAGTTCGACAAACTCGGTGAACATGAGATTAATATAGTCCAGCGTAAAGGGGCGGTTGATATGGCGGGCTACCTGAGCTGTCTGCCATCTTGAGAGGTTGGCAAAGATATGTGCGCGCATCTCCTCCACGCGACCCTCAAGAGCAGTCACATCGGTACCGATGTTCAAACCGTCCCCAGCCAGCGCGGTGAGTTCCTCAACTTTTTTCTCAAGTTCAACGATAGGTTTTTCAAATTCAAGATAAAACGGGGTAGCCATAATTTTCACCTCATATAGTTACTCAAAAGAGGCGGCATTATACCCCAACAGCCGCTCCACTTCCAGCCTTAAATCATCACTCGCCGCTACATTCATTGCCGGCGCCAACGGCATTGTTGCACGGCTTCTCCCCGGCATCTGAAACTGGAGACAGGTCGGCACAGTTCCGGGGTGTCGCTCGATTACCTCTTTGAGGAGGGTGATCTGCATCGGCGGGATTTCGTTCATGCGCAGGATAAACGATACTTTTTTGGTCGTCTGAGCTCGTGCCTCGGAGAGCAGCTTGATATCCCCCGCAGGTCCTCGGTCACGCTGGAACTTCCTGCCGTTGTTCTCTTCGCCCCCTTTCATGACCAGCACCTTACACCCTTTTTCCCCTTTTTCCAGCTTGCCTACGACCAGCAGCGGGTCATCGGATTTCAGTAATGGAGAAGTGGTTACATAGATGTCGGAAAACACGGTGATTTCCACAGATCCGGTCAGATCCTCAATCGTCACAAAACCCATCCGGTCACCTTTTTTGGTGGTAATCTCCTTGAAGGCGGAGACTATTCCGCAGATCCTCACCTCACTCCCCTCGGCCATTTCCACCATGCTGGCGATGTCGGTGTTGGTCAGGCGTTTGATGTCGTCAATATAGCGATCAAGCGGGTGTCCGGTAATCAGGAAGCCGAGCGCCTCTTTTTCATTTGCCAGCTTCTCCTTGTCGTGCCATTCGGGAGTGTCTGGCAGCTTCATACCGCCGGTGGCATTGCCACGCGACACCTCTTCGGCTCCAAACAGAGATACCTGAGCGCTGGCTTTTTCTTCCTGAATCTTCAGGCCATAATTTGAGGCGGCTTCCAACCCCTCCATCTGGGCGGAACGGAACGCACCGGTCGAGTCAAAGGCTCCACACTTGATCAGCGACTCGATTACCCGCTTGTTCACCTTCCGGAGATCAACCCGTTCGCAAAAATTGTACAGACCTTTGAATGAGCCGTCTTTGCGCGCTTCCAGAATGGCTTCAATGGCTCCCGCACCGACGTTTTTTACCGCACCCAGTCCAAAACGCATCGAAGTGCCGACAACGGTGAAGGAGTGGCCGGAGGAGTTGATGTCGGGGGGGAGCACCTCGATTCCCTGTTCGCGACAATCACTGATATTCTTGACGACTTTCTCGGTGCTGTCCATGTCGCATGTTAGCAGGGCGGCCATGAACTCAACCGGATAATGTGCTTTCAGGTAGGCGGTCTGGTAGGCGATCAGGGCGTATGCGGCAGAGTGTGATTTGTTGAATCCGTACTCTGCGAACTTGGCCATCTGGTCGAAGATTGCTTCGGCCTTTTTTGTATCAATACTAAGACCTTTGGCGCCTGCCAGGAAAGTGTCCTTCTGACGATCCATCTCTTTGGTATCTTTTTTTCCCATAGCACGGCGCAGCAGATCAGCCTGCCCAAGGGAATAGCCGGCAAGAGTGCGGGATATCTGCATTACCTGTTCCTGATAGACTATGACGCCGTAGGTGTCTTTGAGGATCGGTTCCAATTCAGGCAGGTCGTAGGCAACCTTCTGGCGGCCATGCTTGCGCTCAATAAAGTCCTCTACCATGCCGCACCCGAGTGGGCCGGGACGGTAGAGGGCGCAGGCGGCAATCACGTCTTCGAAACAGGAAGGTTTGAGCTTGATCAGCATATCTTTTATGCCGCTCGACTCAAGCTGGAAAACCCCGGTGGTGTTTCCTGCGGAGATCAGTTCGTAACTTGCCTGGTCGTCATCCCGCAGCGTGGTGATATCGAAATCCGGCACATTCACCCGCACCAGTTTAACCGCGTTTTCGATCACCGTCAGGTTTTTGAGCCCGAGAAAGTCGAATTTGACCAGACCGATCAGTTCGACATATTTCATCGAGTACTGCGTGTTGATCGAGCCGGTCTTCTGATCCTTGTAGATCGGCAGGAACTCTTCCAGCGGTTCCGGCGCCACCACGACAGCGGCGGCGTGGGTTGATGCGTGCCGGGTAAGTCCCTCCAGACAGAGTGCCGTGTCCAGCAAATCCTTAACCTGCGGGTCGGTGTCGCAGATCTCTTTCAACTGTGGTTCCAAGAGCAGCGCTTTACTCAGGGTCATCTTCAGGTCATCCGGAATCATCTTCGCAATCCGGTCTACATCGCCGTAAGTCATGTTGAGGGCACGACCGACATCGCGGATGGCCGCCTTGGCTCCCATAGTTCCAAAGGTGATAATCTGGCAGACGCGGTCGCGGCCGTACTTTTCAACCATGTATTGAATGACTTCGCCACGGCGATCCTGGCAGAAGTCGACGTCGATATCAGGCATGGAGATACGTTCAGGATTTAGGAAACGTTCAAACAGAAGGTTGTAGGGGAGTGGGTCAAGATCGGTGATCTTGATGGAATACGCCACCAGAGAACCGGCAGCCGAACCCCTGCCGGGGCCGACCGGAATCCCCTTGTCTTTTGCCCAGCGGATAAAGTCGGAAACGATCAGGAAATAGGCAGGAAATTTCATGTCGCTAATACATGCGAGTTCAATTTCAAGGCGGTCAAAATACGCCTGCTGCTGTTCCAGCGTCATCTCTGGATATTTTGCCAGAATGGTTACCATACGCTCTTTAAGCCCTGCGGTCGCCAGATCCCGCAGCATTTCGTCATGATTTAGCCCGGCAGGCGGATCGAAATGCGGGAAATAATAGGTTTTTCCATCCACTGCCAACTCAAGATTGCAGCGTTCTACGATGGCCAATGTGTTACTTATCGCCTCTGGAGCATATGAGAAGGCACGTTCCATCTCCTCCGGTGATTTAACGTAAAACTCGTCAACCGAGAATTTCATATGGGTCGGGTCTTGCATGGTCTTGCCGGTCTGGATGCAGAGCAGCACCTCATGGGCACGGGCGTCTTCCCGGTTCAGGTAATGACAGTCATTGGTCGCCACCAGCGGCAGTTTCAGCTCTAGAGCCACCTCCATCAGCCGTTTGTTGACAATATCCTGTTCAGGGATGGTGTTTTCCTGCAGCTCAATATAGTAACGGTCCGGGAACAGTTCGCTGTACCAGCGGGCAGTGGCTACCGCTTCTTCCATTCGGCCACGCCCACACTGCATTGCAACTTCCCCTTTGAGGCAAGCCGACATGGCAATCAGCCCCTCTGAACGCCCCGATAACAACTCCCGGTCGATGCGGGGGCGGTAGTAAAATCCCTCTTTGTAACCGGCGGAGCTCAGGTAGGAAAGGTTTTTGTAACCCTCCATATTCTCACAGAGCAGGATCAGATGATAAGCCGCTTCGGATATTCCCTTGGCGTCCCGTGAAAAGCGCGATTCAGGGGCAAGATAGAGTTCGCAGCCGATGATCGGCTTGACCCCCTTTTTTTTACAGGCAAGATAAAACTCAGCGGCTCCGAACATGTTGCCATGATCGGTAATCGCTAGAGCCGGCATATTGAACTCTTTTGCTTTGGCGATCAGGTCATCAAAGCGGATAGCGCCGTCAAGAAGCGAATACTGGCTGTGAAGATGAAGGTGAACGAACGGGGAAGAAGGGATTTTTTCAGTGCCGACGGCTGTTTCCATGGGGTGCTGCCTCCAGGCGAATCAATGGGCTGGATTATGCCTCATCTCAAGATGTAGTGTCAAGGGGAGGGTTGGTGGGCGAGTACTGACGCACGAATGTAACTGCGTAGTTCTACTTTGTCACATTACGTCACGTAGTGACCGATTGATGGTAGCCCGGCGTTTTAACGCCGGGATCGAAGCAGAACCGTCTTTTCGTCACGTACGTGACGAATGAAATTG
>CAIMXI010000481.1 GCA_903845365.1 uncultured Geobacteraceae bacterium
CAACCAGAAGAAGCTCTTCAACGGAATACGGTTCGGTTGCATGCCCTATTTTGGTGTGGAGCTATCATACTTCCATGATTGTGACGTCATTATTACTCATGTCCCTCCGCTCAAAACCGCGACAGCACAGTCGATGGATTCTGGCAGATTAAAAGATTGGGGTGATCGGGAACTGTATTACGCTTTGAGGGAAAAGGTTATTACTCCTCGCTATCTGTTGTGCGGACATGTGGAGAATCCAGTCGCAAAGAGAGATTGCAAATTTGGAGTAGAGATTATCAATCCTGGAGCAGAGCATGATTCGGTGGTACCGAACCATGAAATCGTTGTCATTGAAATGTGAGCGAAAATATTTTTCATTGCACAGATTTGACTCAAACAATATAATTCTCAAAATACAGCGGTGTTGGTGCCGAAAGGATATTTATGTCATTATTCTGGAATTTTTTTAAGAAGAAGGATCCTCTTGATATTTTGTATAATTCATTAAAAAGCAAAAATTCTGGTTACAGGGCAGCTATGAACCTTAACTCATTTGATTTGGGACCAAAGTCATATGATTTAATCCTACAAGCTCTGTCTGACAGCAACCGCCATCGCAAAATAAATGCCGCTTCATGGGGCATCAGAGGATATTATAGCGATGTCCGAGCGATACCTCCCCTTTTGAGTCTATTAAATGACAAAGATTCAGAAATAGTATGCGCTGCAGTTGATGGGATTGGGGAACTCATTTATATTCTTCATAAAAAAGGTGAAGGTTCTACAGCCTCCCATGAAAATAAGGCTACAATCATTGATGATCTTATTGAACCGCTTATTACTGCGTATAATAAAAATAACGACAAGGTACGTGAAAATGTTATCAGGATATTAGCGGACATTGGCGGCAAGCAAGTGGAAGCGTTTATATTCGGTGCTTTACGAGAAACGAAACAAGAAGTAGTTGTCAGAGCAATTAAAGCATTGGGTGATCTTAAAGTATCTGACGCTGTTGTTCCTCTTATCGAATTGTATAGGAATGGTAATGATGAAGTCCGCGCCAGTGTAATAAAGACTTTGTCAAATATTGGTGGTGAAAAGGCAGTAGATTGTATCATAGGCGCTTTGAGTGACCCGTTTGAAGAAGTAATAAGCAGCGCGGCAGAGGGGTTGGGCAAACTTAAAGTCAATAAAGCAGTTGGTGCGTTGATCACCTTACTTGAACATTACTATATTACTGATACTTCAGTCTCTGCAGATCAGGCTCAATTGAAGATGCAGGAAATGAAACAACTTGGTATCCCAGAGAATTCTTTTGTCGCGTCTGCGTTTAGCGATATAATTAGCGTAAAATTCGAATTTTCAGTAATTTCAAAAACCATTGAGGCACTTGGGGAACTCTCCGACAAACAAGCAATTGAAACCATTGCAAAATTTTTATGTTTGAATAATCGTACTTACAGATTTAAAGCTGCAAGGGCACTTATTAAGTTGGGTGACAGTAGAGGATTGGATGGACTTGCAAAGGAGTTGGACGAGTTAGACCAATCTGACGAAAACTCTATTGATTTTGACAGGTGTAGCTTAGTAAGTGAACTTGCTAAGTCAGATGATCCAAGAGTGCCAGATATTCTGTTAGCTGCTTTTGCCAAAATCACTCCAGGAGGAGATAGTGTCAATATAATGGACTCTGATGTTTGGCTTGCTGCCACTTTGATTGCTGCATTGGGTAAACATGGTGATCGACGTGCAATTGAGTTTATCAACAAATGGTCAGAAAAAGAGCTTGAATCACTGTTTATTAATGAAGACACGGTAAAAACTCTTAAAGATTTTGGCGTGGTTCCAAAAGAGAAAAAAGTGCTAGTTGGGCGGGGGAAGGTAGAGTGTTAGATTGAGCTCAAGCTCGGTCTAAAAGCTGAACGTAGCGATTAAATATTTGGTCTATCCATACTATTTTCTGTTTCAATTTGCAATCCGTATAATATTATGCTAAACTCCTCAGCATGCTGATTCAACGCACCATACAAGCCGATCTTATCCGCCTTGCCGGACAGTATCCTGTAATCACAATCATCGGGCCGCGACAGTCCGGAAAAAGCACTCTTACAAAGATGGCTTTTCCGGACAAGCCCTATGTCTCACTTGAACAACTCTCTCTGCGGGACTTTGCCCTTACCGACCCCGTAGGATTTCTCAACACCCACGCCAAAGAGGGGGCAATACTGGATGAGATCCAGCGAGTACCGGGACTTTTAGCGGAAATACAGGTGCGGGTGGATGCCAGGCCGGAGTTGAAGGGTGCCTACATCCTCACTGGCAGTCATCAGTTCATGCTGATGGAATCGGTCACCCAATCCCTTGCCGGTCGAACAGCAATTCTGAAGCTGCTCCCGTTCAGCCTTGTGGAACGCTCAGCTTGTGTCGGCACTCCTTCGGACATCCCACAACTCCTGTTCAACGGTTTTTATCCCCGTATCTTCGCCGATAATCTTGATCCGGTTGAAGCGCTTTCCTTTTACGTCACCACCTACGTGGAGCGAGATTTACGGGAAATAATGGCGATCAAGGATTTAACCGTCTTCTCACGCTTCCTGCGTCTTTGTGCTGGACGTACCGGGCAGATATTGAATGCCAGTTCACTGGCTGCTGATGCAGGCATTAACCACAACACTGCCCGTGCCTGGCTGTCGCTACTGGAGGCCAGCTTTATAATCACACTATTGCAACCGCACTACAACAACTTCAACAAACGGCTGATAAAAGCACCAAAGCTCTATTTCTGGGACGTCGGGCTTGCCTGCCATCTGCTGGGGATAGAGCGAGCCGAACAGGTTGTTAGCCACCCGCTTGTAGGATCACTTTTCGAGACATTTGTAGTAACGGAGTTGATGAAGCAGCGCCTGAACCGGGTGCGTGATCCAAGGCTTTACTACTGGCGGGACAACGCAGGGCATGAGGTGGATCTGTTGTATGAATCTGCTGACACTGTAGTCCCGATAGAAATCAAGCTGGGTGCGACGATCCAGCGGGAATCCTGGAAAGGGATTGACTATTACCGCTCACTCAATCCAAAAGCAGCCCCCGGCATTGTTATCTATGGCGGAAGCGAACAGCAGGAACGGAGTAGCGGCTTGCGTGTAATTGGTTTTTCTCTCATTGAGAATCTTATGGATTCCTGTACCTGATTTCTTACATCAACCCGCCACATTTACAACCTGAAAATATTTTCTGTCACTATGTCCAATAATGACACCTCCCCGATTTATCATTCCACCATACAGGCAATTAAGCATTAATAATGCGGGTGCTTGGAAAGGATGGTAATGATTATTCCTGGCCATTCATATAGAGGTGAACTTAACGATCTTAACGATGCAGAACGTGCCAGTGCTGATCGAATGAGAGATGATGTTAAGTATCTTTCCAAAACTATCGGGGAGCGTAACACCTGCAAACCGGCAGAATTGGCAAAGGCTGAAGAGTATATTTCAGCACAATTTTTCCGTATGGGCTATTCACACCGTCTTGAGACCTATTCAACTGACGGCGTTAACGTTTCGAATATAGAAGCCACCCTGACCGGCCAATCCAAGTCCAATGAGATAATCGTGATCGGCGCACATTATGACTCCGCCCGTGGCACTCCTGGAGCCGATGATAACGCATCCGGTGTTGCCGTGTTGTTGGAAATTGCCAGGTGCTTTAGGGATTGCAAACAGGCACGTACCATCCGGTTTGTTGCTTTTGCAAACGAGGAGCCACCGTACTTCCAGACCGACAAAATGGGCAGTTATCAGTATGCAAGAGGATGTCGGAAGCGGAACGAGTTAATATCAGGGATGCTATGCCTCGAAAGTCTCGGATATTATTCCGTGAAGGCAGGGAGCCAGTCCTATCCGCCGCCTTTAGAGAAGATATATCCGGATACTGGAAATTTTATCGCTTTCTGCGGGAACATTGCTTCCTATCCGTTACTTCGTCAGTGCATCAAACATTTTCGTTCAACCACTCAATTCCCTTCTGAAGGACTCGTGGCA
>CAIMXI010000482.1 GCA_903845365.1 uncultured Geobacteraceae bacterium
TGAAGGCATAGTAGACTAAGATATGTTAGTTTACTGTTGGAGGTTCCACCATGTTGGCAGTTAATATTCACGAAGCGAAAACGCATCTCTCACGTCTGGTCGAGGACGCTGCCCACGGCAAACCTTTTATTATTGCGAAGGCCGGCAAGCCGATGGTCAAGGTAATACCCTTCTCGCCTGAAAAACAGGGTTCGGAGCGACGTCTTGGCTTCATGTCTGGCGAAATATCCGTTCCGGATGATTTTGACAGTATGAACACCGGTTCGATAACGGCATTGTTTGAGGGGAGTGGAGAGTGAAACTGCTACTAGACACTCATATTCTCCTCTGGTCAGCCGGTCAGCCGGATAAGCTTTCCACTGAAGCTCGAACTCTTTTACTTGACTCGACAAATTCACTTTTTTTCAGTTCTGCGAGCATCTGGGAGATTGTAATCAAGAGAGGCCTGGGTCGCGACGACTTCAAGGTGGATCCGCTTCGCTTGCGGAAACAGCTAGTCATCAACGGATACGAGGAAGTCGCTGTTTCTGCAGATCATGCCCTTGCCGTTGACGTGCTTCCCACTTTGCACAAAGACCCTTTTGACCGTATTCTGATTGCCCAGGCTCGCACGGAAGGTATGCTGTTGCTGTCTGCAGACTGTCAGGTATCGAGATACGGTAATGGAATTATGACGGTTTGAGAATCAAAACAAATAATACAAGGGAGATCGTCACTATATGAAACAGACACGCGCAATCGTCATAACCGGCAACGGTACCAACTGCGAGATGGAGGCGGCGCATGCCTGCCGGTTGGGCGGTTTTGACGAAACTGTAATTGCCCATATTGCCGAAATACTTTCCGGTGAAATTCAACTGGATGATTTCCACTTTCTTAATCTGACAGGTGGTTTTCTCGACGGCGATGATCTGGGGAGCGCAAAGGCTCAGGCCAATCGCTTGAAACATGCTGCTGTAAGTGGCAGCGGCGAAAAACTGGTTGACCAGTTTAGTCGTTTTATTGCTGCAGGAAAGTTGATCCTCGGAGTCTGCAACGGTTTCCAGTTGATGGTAAAAATGGGAATGCTGCCTGGCTTTAACGGCGAATATCTGCAACAGACCGTTACGCTGACGCATAACGACTCTGGCCGTTTTCAGGATCGCTGGACTTATCTGCAGGTGGATTCCGCGTCATCCTGCGTGTTTACCCGTGGGATCGACAGGGGGATATATCTACCGGTACGTCACGGTGAAGGGAAGTTCCTCTGCGATTCAGATGCTACTCTGGCGCGGATTGAGGATGAGCATCTTGCCGTGTTACGATATAGCGATGCTGATTATGCCAATGTAGTGATGGAGTTTCCCGCCAATCCTAACGGTTCAGTCAACGCCATTGCCGCCCTCTGCGATCCAAGCGGTCGCTTGATGGGGTTGATGCCGCACCCGGAGGCGTTTGTGCATTATACCCAGCATCCTCGTTGGACGAGAGAAAATCTGCCGGAAGAGGGTGACGGGTTGATCCTGTATAAAAATGCCGCAGAGTATGTTAGAAAAAATCTAGTCTGAATAACACGGAGCAACGGAGCAACAGAGAAAGGCAATAAATAGATTTTTTTGAGAGTGGCTTTGAGCTAATCTAATATTCAAATCTCATATTTTGTCCCGAAAATTTGGTTTTTCTCCGTTGCTCTGTTGCTCCGTGTTATTCCATTCAAAGTGGAGCCTTTAAACTATGAAATTATCCCGTCCCCAAGAAGAATGCGGCGTTTTTGGAATTTACAATCACACAGAGGCATCAAACCTGACCTATCTCGGTCTATATGCCCTGCAGCACAGAGGTCAGGAGAGCTGCGGCATTGTCTCCTCTGATGGCAATTCCCTCCATGCTCACAAGCGGATGGGACTGGTCGCCGATGTCTTCAGCAATCCTGACGTGTTCAAGAAACTGCCCGGGAAGTCAGCGATCGGCCATGTTCGCTATTCTACCACTGGAGCATCGGTAGAGAAAAATGTGCAGCCGATCATGGTAGATTATTCTCGTGGTTCGATTGCGGTCGCCCACAACGGAAATCTTGTCAATGCCCAACTGCTGAAGGCTGAATTGGAAGCCTACGGATCGATCTTCCAGACGACGATGGATACGGAGATAATCATCCATCTTATTGCCGCGTCCAAGACAAACTCACTTGTTGATCGAATCACTGATGCTTTAAAGCGTGTTCAGGGTGCCTACTGTCTTCTGTTTTTAACCGAGACCCGCATGATTGCGGTGCGTGATCCAAATGGCTTCCGTCCGTTATGCCTCGGCAAGCTGGGTGATGCCTGGGTTGTTGCCTCCGAAAGCTGTGCGCTGGATCTCATAGAAGCCGACTTTGTTCGTGAGATAGAGCCTGGCGAAATGGTGCTCTGTTCAAAAGAAGACGGTGTAAAGTCCTTCTTCCCGTTCAAAGAGATAGAACAGACCCCGTGTATCTTCGAATTTGTATATTTTGCCCGTCCTGATTCGTACATATTCGGCAGAAATGTCTACCTGGCTCGCAAGGAGCTGGGTCGGCAGTTAGCCCGTGAATACCCGGTGGATGCCGATGTCGTCATTGCCGTTCCCGATTCCGGTGTGCCTGCCGCAATGGGCTTTGCCGAGGAATCCGGAATTCCTTTCGAACTCGGATTGATCCGTAACCACTACGTTGGCAGGACTTTTATCGAACCTGCACAGTCCATTCGTCACTTCGGGGTCAAGATCAAGCTTAATCCTGTGCGGGAGCTGCTTAAAGGTAAACGCGTGGTCATAATTGACGATTCTATCGTACGCGGCACCACCTCACGCAAGATTGTCAAAATGGTTCGCAATGCCGGAGCGTTGGAGGTGCACCTCCGGATATCTTCACCGCCAACCAGCTACCCCTGCTATTACGGAATTGATACTCCAAACCGCAAGGAACTTATTTCGTCATCTCATACAATTGATGAAATATGTCGCTATGTTACTGCCGATACACTTGGCTATCTCTCAGAAGAGGGGCTGAGTTCCTCGATCGGGCATGGTGATACCCGCTACTGTAAAGCCTGTTTTGGCGGGGATTACCCGGTTGCATTCCCAAAACCTGTTGTGAAACCCCAGATGGGACTATTTGAAGAGGAGGATGTAGAATATGAATGAACGTGAACAGTTAAAGAAGATCATCCTGGATTTATCGTACGAAAAGCGTTTGGTAACACTGGCTTCTGGTCGTCAGAGTGACTTTTATTTTGATGGCAAGCAGGCTACGCTCCATGCAGAAGGGGGCTTTCTGGTCGGCAAGCTGTTCTATGAAGCCATCAGGGACGTTGAAAATGTTCAGGCGGTTGGCGGCATCACTATGGGAGCGGATCCTATTGCCACGGCTACCTCAATTGCTGCTCATCTGGCCGGCGCACGCATGCATGCCTTTATTATCCGCAAGGAGGCAAAAGGGCACGGCACCGGTCAATGGCTGGAAGGGCGCAAAAACCTTCCAGCTGGCACCAGAGTTGTCATTGTGGAAGATGTCGTTACCACCGGCGGATCCTCCATGAAGGCGGTGCGGCGTGCTGAGGAGGAGGGGCTGGTCGTACTCGGTATCGTAACGTTAGTAGACCGCGAAGAGGGTGGCCGCGAGAATATCGAGGCGGAAGGGTACTGGTTGAGAGCGCTCTTTACCAAGAGCCAATTGGTTGGTGGGTAATAACTTTGAATAAGCCTCGTGGAATTCTGCGAGGCTTTTTTGATCATTTCACATATTCTCTTGAACGAGGGCATTGATGAACATCACCCTTACCGTCATAGAAGGCCCGCAAAAAGGGAAAAAGTTTGAGTTCCGCGAGCCGGATAACTTTCTGCTGGGGCGTGACAAAGCTGGCAGCAACGCTCACTTCCGATTGGACAACAACGACACCCAAGTTTCCCGCAATCATTTCCTCCTCGAAATAAATCCCCCCGACTGTTTCATACGCGATGCAGGTAGTCTGAACGGCACCTTTATTGTGCGACCTGTTGACAAACGGGTCTATTTCATGGCTGGGCGTAACGATAATAAAAACGAATATGAGTCAAGCGGTGCAAAGTTGAAGGACAAGTTGGGTTTTGCTTCTCTGCAGCGCGCTGATGAGCGGCTCAAGCTAGCTGACCAGGACATTATTCATGTCGGTCAAACGGCCATCTTGGTGGAGATACTTGCTCAGGTTCGCCCACAGGCAGCACAACAGGCCGCTGACTCTGACAGTCACTGCATCGAATGCGGTGCATCCATGCTCAATCCCGCTAGCGTGAAGCGAGCAGACATGCTCTGTGTGGATGACTTCATCTGCAATGCCTGTAAAGCAAAGCATGAGCAGGCTCGTCGTCCGGTTCGTGGCGTAAATTGCTGCGACTGTGGTTGCGATGTCACCAGTCAAGCCGATTCTGATGGCAAGGCTGATGAATTGAAATTGATTGCGCTCTACCTGTGCCCGTCATGCGCTAAAAAACGTATCAGTGGGCAACTGCCGGTGGAGCGGATCAAAGAGTATCGCCTACTGACCCAACTGGGTGAAGGCGGTTTCGGCATGGTGTTTCTGGCCTGGCACGCCACAACCAATCGGGCCGTTGCCCTGAAGATAACCAAGGAGGTTATCAAGGATGATCCTGCCTTGGTAAAACGTTTCAAGCGCGAGATCGCCGTTATGCAGCGACTGAAACATCCCAACCTGGTCAGACTGCTGGATGAGGGGATTGCTGATTCGGGCAACTACTTCTTTATATCTGAATATCTTCCAGCCGGAAGCCTCACGGACTACACTTGGCATTACTTTAACGGTATCCTGCCGGTTGCCAAGGCCTGTCAGATTTACGCTCAAGCTCTTGAAGGGCTGGCATTCCTTCATAGCAAGGGATACATTCACCGTGACATTAAGCCGGAGAACATAATCCTCACCAAAGACAGCAGCGGCAAGCGGATTGCGAAACTGGGTGATTTCGGTCTGGCCAAGAACTACCTGGTTCATGGCGGTACGCTGACAGGCGCCAATGAATGGATCGGCACTATTTTCTATTGCCCGCCGGAGCAGATACTTGACTTCAAACACTCGTCTCCAGCCTCGGATGTGTATGCCATGGGGATTGCCTTTTACAACTCCGTTACCGGGCAATTCCCGTATGACTTCCCAAGTCGTGAGGAGTGCGCCCGCATGGTCCGGCGCGGCGAACGCCCCCGTGATCCGATCTCATTTATTCTGGGGGATGATAAGCCGATTTCGATAGAAAAGCGGTTGCCGGGGATAGATGGTAAGGTGGCAAAGGCGGTGAATGGGGCGATTGTGAAGGATGTGAAAAAGAGAATCGGGATTGCGGAGTTTGTCAGGGCGTTGGCGGGATAGATTTTCTGACAATGACGGAACATTGTTGAAAATATTGTTTAAAATACTGTATAAGTAATTATTGAAAATGAGATGAGGTATCGCTATGGCAACCGTTAATTACAGTATTCCCGATGATGTGAAAGAGTTGTTCAATACTGCGTTTGCTGGTGCTAATCGGAGTGCTGTCATTTCTGGTCTGATGCAGCAGGCTGCCGAGCACGAGTTGCGCCTTAAACGCCGCAGAGAATCTGTTGATGCATTGTTGGCGGTTCGTGCCACGGCACCACACGTATCAGCGGAGGCCATTCATGCCGCACGGGAAGAGGTACGCCATTGAAACCGGTCGTAGTGGTTGATGCCAGTGTCGCTATCAAGTGGTTTGTCTTTGAGTCACCTGATGAAGAAGACACAGATGAAGCTCTTGAACTTTTGCGGGCATATCGGGATGATCGGATAGATTTTTATCAGCCGCCAATCTGGCGCGCCGAAGTATTGGCAGTTCTTGCCCGGATCGTGCCAGATAAGGTAGATCAGCACACATGGAAACTTCTGGCGTTCGATCATACCGAAGCAACGGGAAGTTCCGTGTATCTCAAAGCGGTTCAGCTTTCAATCCAGCTCAATCATCATCTTTTCGATACCATGTATCATGCCGCCGCACTGACTCATCCCTCAGCAACCCTGATAACTGCCGATGAAAAATACCGTAGCAAGACTGACTCCTTCGGCAGGGTTCTTTCGCTCAAAAGGTGGAACGAGGTGTTTTTATAACCCTATTGATTTTACATTTGCTACGGAGGTACGACAGTTATAACACATTTGGCAAGTGATACAGTAATTCGGGAAAAAGGGTTGAAAGTTCTTTACAAGCATCTTGGTGAAGCAGATGCCGTGCGGTTTCTATCGCAAGTTTCCACAGAAAAAAAGATTATCTGCAAAGCACAACAGAAATTATTTCAAGGTATTTCGGTTGATCAGTTTTATGAACAGGCGGCGGCGAGTTGTGCCGAGACTTCTGCTGAATATAAGGGTAAGCGGTAACGAATTGTTGCTTCTGGGGATTTTGTGTTCACAGAATTACTGCGGATTGCAACCTCAACAGCAAATTCCCTAACCTCTTTTGCCCAGAGGGGTGTCTTTGAAAATGGGGGGAATTTAAAGCATCCCCCTTGATAAAGGCGGATTGAGGGGGATTTGCTTTTAAGCCGATTCCGATGAGGAGCGGTTGCCGGCGATTGATGGGAAGGTGCACGGGCGATGGATGGGGCGGTCGTGAAAGATGTGGGGAAGAGAATCGGAATTGCGGGGTTTGTGAAATTTAGGACAGGAGATAAAATGGGATTGTTTGATATCTTTAAAAAGAATGAGCAAGCGCAACCTCAACGCGACCAACAGTCACCTGCGACACAAGTTGAAACGTCCCGTGAATATAAGAAAGGCGATTTAATTGGCAATAAGTACCAAGTTTACGATGTGCTGGGTAAAGGGGGCTGCGGAATTGTTTACCTGGCATTTTGCACTGAATCCGGTTCCGTATATGCCCTCAAGTCTTTTTTGGATAAATTCAACACTAATATAGCCATCAGAGATCGATTTAAGAAAGAAGCGTTGGTATGGGTCAGTCTTGGTAGGCACCCATTTATCGTCAATGCCCGTCTTGTCGATGAAATATCAGGGCGTCTGTTTATAGCAACTGAATTTATTGCCCCCAGTGAAAATGGCCTTAACAGTTTGGAGTCGTATCTTGAAAAACAGCCACCTGATTTTGAGCAAAGCCTACTCTGGGCTATTCAATTTTGCCACGGTATGGAATACGCATATTCGAAAGGGATCAAAGCTCACCGTGATATTAAGCCAGCTAACATACTGATTGATGGAGATAAAAATATAAAAATCTCCGACTTTGGTTTGGCTGGTGTAGTTGATTCAAATACCATTTCTGGTTTCTCCGCAGGAAACGATGCGGAAGGAATGCAGACAGCTTTTGGCACAGGTATGGGGACGCCTACCCACATGCCACCGGAGCAATTTATCAATGCGGCTGAATGTGATGAAAGAAGTGATATCTACAGTTTCGGAATCGTACTGTATCAGCTGGTGAATAATGGCAGACTGCCATTCTATACAGAAAACAGATCACAATTTTGGCAAATAATGCACCACCTTCATGGAAATACTCGAGTTCCTGCTTCTGACTCAAAACTATCGCCTACAATAATAAAATGTTTAGAAAAGAATCCGAGTGGGCGCTTCAAAACTTTTGCTGATTTGAGAAATGAATTGCAGTCAATGTACAGCCATCTGACTGGGAAGCATGTTTTTGTGCCTAAAGTTGGGGAGATGAATGCATCTGACTGGAATAATATGGGTGTCTCTTTAGATAAAATAGGCAAAACAGATAAAGCACTCGAGTGTTATGAAAAAGTTATTGCTTTGAATCCAAACCACTTTAAAGCTTGGAATAATAAAGGTTTAATATATATCAAACAAAATATCCTTGATAACGCTATAAAATGTTTTGACAAATCTATGGAACTTTCTGGCGTTAATGCACTGGTCATGACCAACAAAGCTATTGCACTTGAATTACAAGGAAGGCTTGATAATGCGATTGGGTGTTACTTGCAGTCGATACAGTTAAATCCGAATTACTTGGGCACTTGGATGAGTTTAAGCATATGCCAGTGCAAAATAGGTAGTTATCATGAGGCATTAGTATCTGTTGATAAAGCACTGGAGATCAGTCCTGACTATGCCAACGCTTGGAATACTAAAGGACATATTTTATACGTTTTTGATAGAGATCAGGACGCGTTTATCTGTTTCAATAAGGCAATTCAGCTTGATCCTTTTAATATCCCTGCATTAGAGAATCTGGCAACAATGTCATGCGATCTTGGTCGTCATGACAAGGTGATAGATTTTTATAATGGCATATTGGCGATAAACTCTAACCATTTGAACGCGTGGATAAAAAAAGCTCAAAGCTTAGTTTTATTGGAGCAGCTAGACGAAGCGTTGTGGTGTTTTGGTAAGGCAACTGAAATAAATATTCATACTTTAGAAGCTTGGATTGGTTGCGCCGATATTTTCTGGAAGAAAGATGATTTAAAGCAGGCATTCAATTCTTACCATAATGCACTGCTTGTTGATCCGGATAATACACATGCGCTGTGTCAGCAAGGTGAAATATATTTACTGGCCAATAGTTATGAGGATGCTCTGGAACGATTTGAAGCTGCAATATCTGTTGATGACTCATATGCTGATGCGTGGCTCGGGAAATCTCATGCGTTAGGTGAGCTTGACAGAGAAGATGAAGCTGATGAAGCTTATTATCGCTACGAGGAACTAAAATCTCCTGATGACGAAGTGGCTGATTAAGAAGTTTTTAATGAGCTCGTAAAGCTATCAAATGAGCTGAATGCAGCAAAAACCACAAATAACAGCTAGGCGACATTTTCTCAATCAACCAGTACAGTGACAAAATATGGCAAAAACACCAAATCCGGGCAAATGTGTCCACTGTCTTAAATTCCATAAGGAGTTGACCTGGGACCACGTATTTCCAAAAGCGTGGTATCCGTATACAACCAGGCAAAATCTGTACAAATGGCAAGTTCCGAGCTGCAAGCGCTGTAACAAAATGTATGGTGAACTTGAAGAGGATCTGATGATCAGGCTTGCCATGTGCCTTGATCCTCTTGACCCAAGCTGTGCAGGTATCGTCGAGAAAGGACTGCGTGCCGTAAATCCTTCTTATGCAAAAAACGAGAAAGACGGGCGAGCGCGATTGGCAAAAAGAAATGAAATCCTCAAAGGCGCATTTGAGGGTAATGCTATTCCTCTTCAAGCAGTTTATCCAAATTTTGGGGTGCATCAACAGCTACCCCTGCAAGCACAGACAGCAATCTCTATTCCTGCAAAGGCTGTTCAGCGTCTTGCCGAGAAAATAGTGAGAGGAATCTTCTTGATAGAAGATGGGAAACTGATAGAACCGCCATACGAAATATCATATTACGTTCTTCATGATGCGGGGACGGCAGAAATCGTTCAAATGCTCGCACAATATGGAAGTATTCATGCGAGGGAGCCGGGCATTGTAGTCCAACGGGCAGTAGCCCACGAAGATGCAATTTCGTCATTTTTTCTCATTGAGATTTGGAACAGGTTCAAAATTTATGCTGCAGTTCAAGAGGATATGTAGGTTAGAAAACTGATAACACCATTTCAGATAAGAGTTGGCCATGCATACAAACTGGGAAGTCGGCCAGACAATTGACGGTTTATATGAGATTTTCGGTTCTTCCTCTGGAGGTATGGGAGCGGTCTATTTTGTCAACCACCTGAAGTGGAAAATTCCTCTTGCTGTCAAAACACCGCTGCTTACTCTCATCAACTCACCTTCAGCATACCGGCGCTATATCAAAGAAGCTGAAACATGGATAAATATCGGGATGCATCCTCATATCGTGTCCTGTTTCTATGTACGTGACCTGGACGGGATTCCGCGAATTTTCATCGAATATGTAAGCGGTGGCACCCTAAAGGATCTGATTGACAATAAACAGCTTGGAGACATCAACTACTTACTTGATTTGGCGATTCAGTTTTCCATGGCAATGGAGTACGTCCACGAGCTCGGCATTATTCATAGAGATATAAAACCGGCAAACTGCATGATCACGGGCGATGGCGAGCTGAAAGTCACTGATTTCGGCATAGCCAAACTTGGGGATGATGTGCCGGATACGGATGACAAGCCGCACTTTGCAACAAGCTATGAAGGACTGACCATGACGGGCACAGGATTTGGTACTCCCGAATACATGGCTCCGGAGCAGTTCCTGGATGCGAAGAACATTGGTAAAGAAGCTGACATATATGCATTCGGAGTGATGCTGTACGAAATGGTTTGCGGTTCCCGACCTTTCGTGATGCCCGCTGGAATGAATGCCCAGGCCAGAGATTACTTTTATCGAAATGCCCATTTCAACGAAACCCCACGCCCGCCCGCTGAAATAAACAGACACATTCCGCTGTCATTAAACCGCTTGATATTGAAATGTCTTGAGAAAGACGTTTCAAAACGATTACAAAGTTTTGCCCAAATCTCTGCGATGCTGTCGGATTGTTGCAAGGAGGTAGGTACTTCCAATCACAGAATAAAGCCTGATACACTAAAGTTAAAGGCCGACAGTCTTAACAACAAAGCGATTTCTTATCTCGATTTGGGAAAAAGCGACGAGGCATTTTACTGTTGGCAACAAGCCCTTGCGGAAGATCCACAACATTTTGAAGGGACTTTTAACTATGGTTATTGTCAGTGGCAACAAGGCGCGTTGTACCGTGATGTATTAAGATCGCAAATGGAAAATCTGAAGAGCAAACATGAAGAGAACTATGCGTTTTGGCGAATCCTTGCATGGCTCTACTACGAGGTAGGTGATATTGATGCACTTGAAAAGTTACAAAACTCATCTCATAGAGTTACTACTCCTGAATTTATAGAACTCTATAATGAACTAAATACACCAAACTGTAGGTGGTTACGTATATATAAGGCGACTAATTTCCGAAATGCAAAAACTGTTTCCTTTTCTGCTGATGGTAGATACCTCTTTTCAGTCAGTTATGCAGTAGGACTTCGGCAGTGGGGGACAACAAGCGGGAAGGAGTTCACGCATTTTGAAATACCTAAGGGATATGTAAATTCCTTTATCTTTTCACCCGATGGCAAATATGCACTTGCAGGCTGCCGAGAAGGGTTGATTATCCTTTTGGATGTGATAACGGGAAAGGAGATCAGAAGTTTTGAGTGGAGTGGTGAACATGTGGATATCAATGATTTTCAAATTGACCCTGAACGAATAGATGAGGATTTTTACAATCGAATAGTTACCAGAAAAATTAGAATTACTAACATAGTTCATTCACTCGGATTCTCGTTAGGCAGCACCTCGATTATAGCGTCTGGGAGCACATCATATACTTGTGTGCTTAAATGTGACCAGAATTGCACTATTAATCTCAACGACCATCCTGACTATAACGCTATTATTCAATGGGATACAAATACAGGTCGTGAGGTTCAGCGCCTTAAAGCATGTGGAAAAATCAATTCCGTCGCTTTTTCTCCTGATGGCAAATATATCCTTTCTGGGAGTTCTCAAAGCAATAATTCAGGCGAAAACACTCTTAAACTTTGGGACGTCATTACCGGAAAAGATCTCAGGAGGTTTGATGGATATAATGAAAGCATAAATTCGGTTGCTTTTTCCTCGGATGGAAAGCTCGCCATCTCTGCAGGTACACTCAGAGTTTGGGAATTGGCTACAGGTAAAGTTCTGTCACTATTTGAGGACTATCATGATCCAATCGCTTTATCGCCCGATGGCAGATTTATTCTGGCGGGCAGTAATAAGAATGGTTACGAAAATACAATCACCCTCCTGGACGCTATGACAGGTGATGAAGTCAGTCGTTTTGAGGGGCATAGTGTGACTGTGTACGCGGTTGCTTTCTCCCCAGGCGGCCGGTACATTCTCATTGGCGGGTGGGGTGGTATAAAACTTCAGTCGTGGGGACGCCCCTTGAAAAAAGCATCAGATGTCGGTCTATATCCTGTACTATGCCGTATCAGGCCAACGCTGGATATGTTAACAGAATCAAAAGAAGCTCTGAGTCATCTGACTGTTGCTAATACTCTCATTGGGAAGGGGAGCTATAAAGAGGCTTATCAGTATTTAAGAACAATCCAACGTATTAGTGGCTATGAAAAAAACGAGGAAGTACTTGATCAGATTAATCTTTGCGGTATTAAAGGCAATGGGGTTCGTAAAAATTTTAAAATTGCATGGGCTATAGCTTCGTTTTCGGGACATAGTGCTTATGTAACCACGATCGCTTTCTCCCCCGACGGTAAACATATTATTTCTGGCGGTGCTGATAACCAAATAAACCAAATAGAGGACTCAATAGAAAATTGCAACATCAGACTATGGGAAATATCAAGTTGCAAAGAAATGAGATACAGAAATGTATCTGAAGGCGTTGTCGATTATGTCAAATTTTCACATTGCGGAAAATATGCTCTGACGGGTATAAGCGCTCCTTCAGATGAAAGCTATGATGAAACTATTCATGATGCCAGCAGATGTATCATTATTGTTTGGGAAGTGCTTACCGGTATTGAGATCAGACGTTTTGAGGTTTATGGTAGAGAGATATGTAACTTTAAATTTTCATCTGACGCCAAGTTCGTCCTTTCATGGGGGTCTGATGAAAATAATATCTGGCTTTGGGATATAGAAACAGGGAATGAGATCAGGCATTTTGAAGAATATACTGGAAGAGTAACAACACTGGCATCCTCTCCTGATGGCAGGTTCATTCTCGCTGGCGATGTTGATAAAAAAGTAATTATTCTTTGGGAAGTATCGACAGGTAGGAAGCTCAAACAGTTTGCAATTTACGGTACGTTCTTGGCAGGTTCTTTCTCGACAAATGGTAAGTACGTTCTTTTTAGCGGGGAGGAAAGTCGCAGCATCAGACTCTGGGAAATTGCGACCGGTCGAGAAGTCAGGCAATTTGAGGGGCATAATGGTAATCAAATAAGGAGTGCTATTTTTTCCCCTGATGGCAATTATGTTCTCACTCGTGAAGTGAATTATATAGACCAGAATATGGAAGAGAAACTAAGCCTTTGGCATGCAGCTACTGGGAGAAAGTTTCATTTATATAATTCAGCTGCACGTATTACAGCTTTTTCTCATGACAACAGATACCTTGCATTTTCTAATCGTGATAATTCGATAACGCTACTGGAACTTGACTGGGAATGGGAATTCCCAGAAGGATAAATGTAATCAGAAAGACCCGTTCAGTAAAAAATCAGCAAGCAGCATTATATAAGCTTAAAAAAGGAAATATATGACGCCACAAAACACGCCAGTATCATCTCAAACAGCCACTTCAAACGTTGAACAGGCAATTCTGGAAAGAATGACGGAAAGACTTTTGAAGATGCAAAAACTTTTACAAGAAGGTCGAATGAACCAAGTCGCACTGCAAATGTGGGTATTATTTCTTCGTGCGAATTTATCCAAATTATACGGCAAAGACAGTGATGTAATTCAATTATTACAGCCGATTAAAGGAAAAGTGGACCCTCAAACAATAATTGAAACTGCTAGAATTTCTCTTGAAAACGTTGGAAATTATATTCGTACCATACAAGACACTGGGAAGTTATCATTTGGAATTAGAAGTCACGGAAAAATATTTATTGGTCACGGTAGATCACCACTATGGCGTGAGTTAAAAGACTTTTTATCAGATCGACTCGGTTTAAGCTGGGATGAGTTTAACCGCGAAGCTGTTGCAGGTTTTCCTACCTTTGAACGAATTACGCAGATGCTCTCAGAAGCCGAATTTGCCTTCCTTATCATGACTGCAGAAGATGCCCATCTCGACGAATCAATACACGCTAGAGAGAATGTTGTTCATGAGGTTGGCCTGTTTCAAGGTAAATTGGGGCCAAAGAAGGCTATTATTCTGTTGGAAGATGGCTGCGAGGAATTTTCTAACATTGTTGGCCTCTCACAGATTCGTTTTCCGAAAGGCAATATTTCAGCGGTATTCGAGGAAATTCGGAGAGTGCTTGAGATGGAAGGTATGATTTAAGGGCTGTCTTCTTTGTTTCCCCATGTTTAGGTGTGGTTGAGCGGAGAACCACCAGCCCATCTCCAAAGTACCTCAAAGGAGTCAGCCCTTGACACGTACAAAGGCTCAGCACGATGGTTCTACCAGGCAAAAGGAACGCACAAACCCGTCGATGTGCTCCAAAAACGTAATAACAGGAACTAAACAATACAAACTGCTCAATTGTCAAAAAGGAGAATAACTATGGTACCAACTAACTACGAAGCACTCTGCTCAGCTCTCGACAAAACCGAAGACATCAAAGCAAATTTTAAAAAACTTTTTACCGAGAGGTTTTCAAACTTCATGAGTTGCCCTTCTGAATGCGTTGAAATCATAATAAACGAAACAGCGACGTCACTTAACCCAGTTACATTCAGGGCTGATTTAAAATTTAAAGTAACTACAGGAGCAAACGAGACAACTCTTTGCGTAAATGGACTTGTATTTAAGCACCATTTAGACAAAGCCGTTAACTATCAAGATGCATGTTCATACAAAGGTACAGATATTCTTTTTACATCAAATCCATCGCCAATGTTTTTTGAGGTTTTGAAAGACCTACGGAAAACCCTTGTCACTGAAGACTGACATAGCGTGGTCAACATTTGGGGACGCCCTTAATATATTCACATTTGAGGAAAAGGGATGTCCCAACTCTGTGTGGACTCGGTTGCGACGGAAAAACTGCCGCGCCGGTAACACTCATAGCCGTTCAACGGAGAAATCTGATGCAATACCAACCCATAACCAAAAAGCTCCTCCAGAAAATGACCTCAAAAATCCCCCGCGCAATCAAACCCCGCAAGGTAGTGCTGTTCGGCTCACACGCACGCGGTACGGCTCGCCCTGACTCTGATCTGAGTTTTCTGATTCTCGAGGATAGCAAATGATGAAACGAACCGTATACCTTGAAACCAGTGTTGTCAGTTATCGAGTAGCTCGTCCGAGCCGAGATATAATCGTGCTTGCCCGACAGGAAATTACCTCGGAATGGTGGGACAACGTTCTTCCTCATCTTGATGCATTCGTGTCACCCGTTGTGCTTGAAGAGATTGCCGGTGGCGACCCACATGCACAGATATTGCGACAACTGCTTGTTGCGAATATGTCGATACTTGCTGTTGATGAGCGCATCATTGCTCTTGCCGAAGCAATCTGCAAACAAATCCAACTGCCGGAACGGGCACAGGCGGATGCTTATCATATTGCTATACCTGCTGTGCATGGCGTTGATTACCTGGTGACATGGAACTGCAAACATATCGCCAATGCTTTTATACTGCGAAGAATTGAACAGATTGTGCGGACAATGGGCTATGTAATGCCTGTGGTATGTACGCCGGAAGAACTGATGGAGGAGATACCATGAAAGATCCGATAGTAGATGAAGTCAGACAAATACGCCTGCGAATAGAAAAAGATTGCGCATTGGCGGGGACTTCATACAAAGACCACCTCTTGGCAGTTCAAAAAAAGTGGGAAGGTCGTTTGATCTTTCCACTAGATGAAAGAGTTTATGCAAAAGAAAATTCGACAAAGTATGAGTCGAAGTAGTCTTAAACTAAGTTTTCTGCAACTCAGGAGAAACTAATGACCTCACTGGTACAATCCATCATCCCAGAAATCCGTACCACGTTATCGACCATCTACGGCACTCGCATGGTCAAACTGTTGTTATTTGGCTCCCAAGCGCGGGGAGATACAGATCCTGGTTCTGATATTGATTTATTGGTGGTACTGAAAGACCCTGTAAATCCATGCGAAGAGATTTCACGAGTCAGCGAGGCTACTTCCCGCATGTCTCTGGCATACGACACGGTGATTTCCTGCCTGTTCATGCAGGAAGAGCGCTACCTCCACGAAAATAGTCCGCTGTTGCTGAATATTCGCCGGGAGGGTTTGGTGCTATGACGACTGATCAACAGACATTGATTAGCAAAGCGGAAGAAAACATTGGTGCTGCTGGACGACCAACAAAAGCTCGTGTCTTTCTTCAGGCTGTGTCTGAGTTTTTGTTTCAGCTAAAGCAGGCATGACCTCCGCTCACGCCACCCATCCCGGCCTCGTCCGCCAGAACAACGAAGATTCCCTCCGCACTGACGACAACCAGGGAATATACCTGCTGGCCGACGGCATTGGCGGTCACAATGCCGGTGAGATAGCCAGTGCCCTTGCGGTTGAGACCGTTTACACCGCATTAAGCTCGTGTATTGCAAACTGCTCTTCCGATGACCTGTTTGACCTCATGGCACATGCCCTGCGCACCGCTCATGCTGAAATAGCAGCCAAGGCTCGATCAAGCCTGTCTTTTATGGGAATGGGAACGACGCTGGTTGTTGCAGTGGTGCGGGAGAATATGGTGTATATTGCTCATACCGGGGATAGTCGGGCTTACCATTACAGCCAACCCCATCCCCTCCCTAACCCTCCCTTTATGCCCCAGAGGGTACTTGAAAGGGAGGGAACTCTGTTGCGGCGAATCACCAACGATCACACCATGGGAGATCAACTACTGGCAAACGGAGTTCCCAGAGAACAAATACAAGAGAAACAGTTTCATAATCTCACCCAGGCGATTGGTTGCGGAGCGCCACCTCTCCCGGATTTCAGCACTGTTGAATTTGACCGGGGCGATCTGCTCCTCCTCTGTTCAGACGGTCTGACTGATATGCTTGCAGATAGCGAGATTGAAGCAATTCTTACAAATGGAGATGCTGACCTTGATACACTGGCCGGAAATTTAGTTGCCGCAGCCAATGCAAATGGCGGGCGGGATAATGTGTCGGTGGTGCTGGTAAAATCCCCCTAAATCCCCTTTAGGCCCCAGAGGGTCCTTTCTGAAGGGGGACTTTTTGAATACATTCGCTATTCGCGAATAAGGAATAATCTATGAAACCGTTTTCCATTGCCGTCGATACCGCCTGGAAACTTGCCGTGTGGGAGGCCTCTGCTGCCAAATCAGAGTTTGTTGAGAAAGAACAAGCTGTAATCGGGCTATTGAGTCTTGAAAAAGTCGCTGCAGGTAAACCTGACGACATGAAACTGTCCAGGAAACAGTGGAACAGCGTGAGGGCTGAATGGTCTGCACTGCAGGAAGTATTTACAACTTGTTCCCTTGAGGCCTCCACCCTGCGCCGTGAGCTGAGAAAAAGAATCGGCAAAGGTTCACATCAGCATACCGAAAACGTTATTCATCGCAGTCCGGAGTGTAAAGCATTCTTTCAAATAGCCGCTGCTCTGTCAGGTGAAGTTGAGCCAGTTTCAGCATTACATCTGCTGGCAGCAATTGTCGGAGAGCCAGGTTATCTGATGGGCCTTTTACTAAGAGATCATGCTGTTACACCGGCAGACCTGAAAGCAAAACTACTGGAGCGAGTTACACTGGGATTTAAAGTCCCTGTCGAGGAAGGGCCGATGAAGGAACAACCGAAATCATTTCTGGCAAAATTCGGTAAAGACCTTACCCAGTCTGCACGGGATGGCAAGCTTGGTCCATTTATCGGGCGCCGCGATGAACTGCTTCAAGTCATTCAAACACTGGCTCGAAATTCCAAGAATAATCCGGTATTGGTTGGAGAACCGGGTGTCGGTAAGACAGCAGTGGTGGAATCCTTGGCAGTACGATTGGTGGAGGGAAAGGTACCCGAATTTCTCAAGGGGAGCCGTATCATTGAATTGAGCATGGGGGTGCTGGTAGCCGGAACATCCTATCGTGGCGAATTTGAGGAACGACTTACCGGTATTATACGTGAGGCAACTGAACAGAAAGACGTGATCCTATTTATTGACGAAATTCATACTCTGATTGGCACTGGCAAAGCAAGTGGCAGTATGGATGCAGCCCAGATCCTGAAGCCTGCCCTTGCCAGAGGAGAGCTGCGTTGTATCGGAGCAACCACCATAGCTGAATATCGCAAGCATATTGAAACCGATGCGGCCTTGGAGCGCCGCTTTGAAAAGGTGATCGTGGAAGAGCCGTCTCAGAACGAATGTATCGAGATGCTGAAAGGAATCAGATGCAAGTTGGAAGAACATCACGGCTGCATAATAGATGACGATGCCATAAGTAGCGCGGTTGACCTCTCTATCCGCTTTGATAGCGACCACCGCCTGCCGGACAAAGCCATTGATCTGCTTGACCGAGCTGGAGCCAAGCAGCAGGCACCACGCCTGACGATGGTGGGTCAGAATGCATCCGTAGGCACGGTCAACGCCGAATCCATTGCCGATGTATTGGCAAGCAAACTGGGTATGCCAAGAGATATTATCTCCGGCCATCTGGGAAGCAATTTCAAGTCCCATCTACAAGGGCTTGCTGCCCGGTTGAAACAACGAGTTATCGGTCAGGATGTCGCTATTGATTCAGTTGTTAATCGGCTGATAATGGCCTATAGCGGCATATCTACCCGAAAAGGGCCGTTAGGTGTGTTTCTGTTTCTTGGACCTTCTGGTGTCGGCAAGACTGAGCTTGCCAGGTCGCTGGCCTTTGAACTCTTTGGTAGTGACAAATCCATGATCCGTTTGGACATGTCGGAATATATGGAAGAGCACAGCACGTCAAAACTGGTTGGTTCACCACCTGGGTATGTGGGTTATGAAGATGAGGGGCAACTGACCGGTAGGTTGCGGACAAAACCCTATTCCATTCTGCTATTGGATGAAGTCGAAAAAGCCCACCCCAAGATATTCGACATATTTTTGCAACTCTTTGACGAAGGGCGTATCACTGATGCCAAAGGGCGCACCGTGGACGCCAGTAATTGCATCATTATTCTGACCAGCAATATTAAGTCTGGCAAATCGAAAAAACTGGGCTTTGGTGCTGTGGACGAGCCAGCAAAACCGGATGATATCCCGGAACTAAAGCAGTTCTTCCGACCTGAACTGTTAAACCGACTGGATGAGCAGATACTATTCCGTTCTCTTGAGAAAGACGATATTCAAAGAATACTTGAACCGATTCTAGACGCTATCCGCAAGAGGCTCAAGGATCAGCACGGCATCACTCTTGAAATTGATGCACAAGCAAAGGAACTTCTGGCAGACAAAGGCTACAAACCTGAATATGGAGCACGAGAGCTACGGCGGGTTGTTGAGCGGGAACTTGAGATGAAGCTGGCAGAAATTATATTGAATTTTGAAAACCACTCGCATACTCTGGCTGTACTGTTAAAGAATAATAGATTGGTGTTGACGTGGCGCTGAAACAACGCCTCGATAAACTGATTTTATCGCGCGATCTGGCTCTGTCGATCGAAAAGGCGCGTGCCCTGATAATGGCCGGACTGGTGGTTGTTGGCGACCACACCGTTGACAAACCGGGCCATCAGGTGGCTGTAGATGCGGATATCCGGCTCAGGGGTGAGGTTCTCCCGTATGTAAGTCGCGGTGGCCTCAAGCTGCGGAGAGCGTTGGATGAATTTGCTGTTGATGTGACAGGGCTTGTCGCAGTTGATGTCGGATCATCCACAGGCGGCTTCACCGATTGTCTGCTACAGGCGGGTGCGGCTAGGGTTTTTGCCATTGATGTCGGTTATGGTCAGTTGGCCTGGAAGCTACGGCAGGATGCGCGTGTAGTCAGCATGGAGAAAACCAATATCCGCTCTGTAACGCCGGAACAGCTTGATGATATACCTGTTTTGGCCGTCATTGATGCTTCATTCATCGGGCTGGCCAAGGTGCTGCCAGCGACGATTGGTCTGCTGAAGCCGGGTAGTCGGATCATAGCACTTATCAAGCCGCAGTTTGAGGTCGGTAAAGGCGAAGTAGGGAAGGGGGGGGTGGTGCGCGATCCTGCCGCCCACGGTAAAGTAATCGAAGATGTCCGCCGTACCGCATCTGAGCTTGGACTGACCGTCTCCGGTCTCTGCGAATCGCCGATAACCGGGGCGGATGGCAATCGCGAGTTTCTGATACTGCTGCAACTACGATAGTTCCATGAAGAAAGGGAGGCTGATATGGAGAACTGTATCTTCTGTAAAATAATTCGTGGCGAAATACCGTCAAAGAAGGTTTTTGAAGACGAACGTCTGCTCGTGATTGAAGACTTGTCACCTCAAGCGCCGTTACACCTGCTGCTGTTACCGAAAAAACATTTCGTCAACTGTCTCGACATGACTGCAGAGGATGATGCGTTAGTCGGGTACATCTTCAGGAAGGGTGGTGAGATTGCCGGTAAAGACGTTTACGCACAATCAGGGTTCAGGATTGTGCAAAATAACGGGTCAGGAGCCGGTCAGTCGGTCTTTCACATCCACTTTCATCTGCTGGCCGGGAGAAACCTGGTCTGGCCTCCGGGTTAGACCTGAAAACCGTTTGCAATGATGAATTCTGGTCTGCACTGTTCCAATGAACGCCGGAATTGCATGTCACGCCCATGCCCGGCCTGTCAGAACATGAAGCGCCGCATACTGATATTTTGAAGAAGTCCTATACCAACCATGGATGTTATCATCGACGTTCCTCCATAGGAAAAAAAGGGCAGTGGAACTCCGACTACCGGAAACATCCCTATCACCATTCCCATGTTGATGACGGTATGCCAGAAGAGCATGGCGGTGACCCCTATCGCAAGTAGTCCGCCAAAACGGTCGTTGCAGCGATTGGCAATATTTAGTCCCCAGAGCACCAGCATAAAATAGATGGCAATGAGCAGCAGGCAGCCGATGAAGCCCCATTCCTCAGCGAATACGGAAAAAGCAAAATCGGTATGCTGTTCAGGAAGGAATCGAAGCTGTGACTGGGTTCCTTTGACAAAGCCTTTGCCGGTAAGCCCACCTGATCCTACCGCTATTTTACTTTGAATGATGTGATAGCCACTGCCAAGGCGCGACCGTTCCGGGTTCAGAAAGTCAAGGACACGGTTTTTCTGGTATGGTCGGAAGACGAACGCCCAGCCGAGCCAGGCCATGGGAATAGCAACACAGACAAAAGTAACAATGGTGTACCAGCGCAGGCCAACGTACATGATCATTGATAGTGCGATAAGCGAAATTAGAGTGGCGGTACCTAAATCCGGCTGTTTCATGATTAATGCTACTGGCAGGGCAAGAAGGCTTAACGGAATGAGCACATCTTTTACAGTCAGGCTGCCGACCGCGTGAAAATTATTAAAAAATCTGGCGAACGTCACAATTATGACGATCTTCATAAGTTCGGACGGCTGGATATTAAAAAAACCGAGGTTCAGCCAGCGGGTTGCCCCCATCGATCTCCTGCCTATTACAAGCACCGCAATCAGCAGTAGTACCAGAAAACCATAAAACCAGTAGGAAATATCCTCCAGAATGTGATAGTCGCGGCTGCAAACTGCCAGTGAAATGGCAATTCCGACCAGCATCCAGTAAAGCTGCTTCAAATAGTAGGGCATACCAACAATTTTATAAGGTGTCGTGGCGCTATAAATATTCAAAACCCCGAGCAGGCATATCGTCAACACCAGCCCTGCCAGAACCCAGTCAATACTTGTCAGGAGGCGGCGATCAATCATGGGGGGCAGCTCCATTAACGCTTGGTGCTTTCACAACCGCTGGCACACTGATTTCTTCAGAGTCAACATCATCCTCATCCTCTTCTGCAGAACCGCCTGTTTCTTTGCGGGGAGGTTTTTTACCATCAAAATAGGTTCTCAGTATTCTTCCGGCTATAGGCGCTGCTGCAGATCCGCCATGCTCACCATGTTCAACGACTACAGCGACGGCTATTTCCGGCTTTTCAAATGGTGCAAATGCGACAAAGATGGCGTGATCACGGTATTGGTATTTGGAGTTATTTTTACCGTTACGCATTTTTACCACCTGTGATGAACCTGTTTTTCCTGCCACTTTGACGTCATAGAGTCTTGCCTTGGCTCCTGTCCCGCCCGGTTCATTGACAACCGCCAGCATCCCCAGTTTTACAAGGCGGAACGATTCTTTTGGGAAAGATGCGGTGCCGATAATTTCATTTTTGGTTTCTTTGAGGGTAATCCCGTCTGCATCAACAATCCGTTTAACAAGGTGGGGGCGATAGATTGTTCCTTCGTTGGCTATTGTTGCTGTCATGGAAGCAAGCTGGATAGGGGTCATGGTAACAGCGCCCTGACCTATCGAAACAGGGAGGGTTTCGCCATGATACCATCTTTTGCCGAATCGTTTCTGCTTCCACTCAGAGGTTGGGATGAGCCCGCTCTTCTCGTTAAGCAGTTCAAGGCCGAGAGGAGAGCCCAGCTTGAATGCATGTGCGGCTGCGGCTATTTTATTCACGCCAAGTTTTTCACCCAGTTGGTAATAAAATACATCACATGATTCCCGTAGTGACTTGTGCAGATTCGTTTTTCCGTGCCCTTTTCTGTTCCAGCAGTTGAACGTTGATCCCCCTAAAGTATGGCTGCCATCGCAGTTTATCGATGTTGTCTCATCGATAGTGCCATCTTGTAATCCGGCCAGAGCGGTAATTACCTTGAAGGTGGAGCCTGGAGGATATTGGCCGCTGAGAGCTTTATTTTCAAGCGGATGGCGTATATCGTCAAGATATCCCTGCCAGATATCTGCAGGCAGTTTGCCGCTGAACAGTGCCGGTTCAAGACCGGGATTGCTGACAAATGCCAGAATTTCGCCGGTTGTGACGTCCATGGCAACCGCTGCGCCGGCCTGATCGCCAAAAGCTCTCTCAGCCTGTTTCTGTATCGCAGAATCAATTGTTAGTATAACGCTGTTGCCGACGGTTGGACTGCTCTCGGAGATAGTTCGCAATATTCTGCCGCGCGCGTCAACTTCAAGCTGACGTCCACCGTCACCGCCATGCAGTTCATTCTCCAGAGCCCGTTCGATCCCGTTTTTGCCAACGTAGTCTCCGGAATTGTACCCTTCAAATGCCTCTGAATCCAGTTCCTTCTCTGAAACTTCGCCGATATAACCGAGGAGATGTGCGGCATGTTCTTTGCTGCTGTACTCACGAACCGGTTTCATTTCAATCTCGATTCCTGGCAGGCGCAAGCGGTTTTCTTCAATAATCTCAACATGGTCGCGGGATATATTGGATGCCAGAACAATTGGATAGTACTTGGCGCGGTTAGTACCTTTATTCCATCGTTCCGCCATTTCAGTGCGGTCAAGCCCAAGCAGAGTCGAGAGAAGTGTGAGAAGAGCATCCTTGTCCGTCACCTCCTGCGGAATGACGGCAAGACTGAACGACGGTCGGTTGCTTACCAGCACTTTTCCGGCACGATCCAGTATTGTGCCACGGGAAGCGGCCACCGGTACGAAGCGGAGCCGATTCTTTTCCGACATGGAGTGATAATCTTCCGCGTTCAGTATTTGCAGATGCCATAGCCTTGTCACCAGAAGCAGAAAGGCGATACCAACTACGAGCGAAAGCATCATTACACGCTGTTTTGAGTCAACAGATTCTTTGGCAAAGCGGCGCTCTTTCATGTTGATGGCACTTGTTCGTCAAAACCGGGGAATACGGTAACAATTGATGCGACAAAGGCATTTACGAGGAGAAGGGGGAATAAACCTGAAAGCATGGAATAAACAATTCCGGGGGACGCCGTAAACATGGTTATCAGGATCAGGCTCAAGGCGAAATTGACAAACGTCACGCCGATAACGGTCAGGACAAAGAGGAAGGCACTTTCAGCGTATAAACGATCTGAGGCACTCTTTATGATGAGAAATGAAATCAGAAAAGTGGTGGCATTAAGGCCGAGGAACAATCCACTACAGACGTCATTGAGCATGCCAAGCATCCAGGCCAGAGGTGCCCCCACTTCAGATGATCCGCGCAGTGCCATGAAAACCATGATGACGAGCAGCAGATCCGGCTTGAATGAGGGGTGGATGAAGACCGGAAGCAATGATACCTGAACAACAATTGATGAAATAATGGCACAGAACAGCAGTAAGACGGCACGACTACTCATAGCCGCCCCGCTGTACGATCAGAACTTCCTCAAGATGGGAAAGATTAACGGCGGGGCGAATCGATACGGTCTGAAAAATCCCGTATTCCCCACGCTTTACCATGGTAACTTCTCCTATTGGAATACCTTTGAGAAAAACGCCACCGATTCCTGATGTAATAACGGTGTCGCCGATTTTTACATCTTCCCCTCTGGTTGTGAATTCGAGTGTGCAGTTCATCTCGCCTTTGCCCTTAACGACACCTCTGGCCCGGGAGCGTTGAATTGTCGCCGAGATGCCGCTGGCATGATCAGTCAGTAGAAGAACGCGAGAAGTCGTGGGAGAGACTTTCACTGTCTGACCGACAACTCCCTCGGCAGAGATAACCGCCATTCCTTCGCGAATACCGCTTGAACTGCCGCGATTAATTATCAGTGACCTGAACCAGGAGGTAACATCTTCCCCGATTACGGAAGCAGCTACCGTAGGTTCTTTAACGCTCTTCTTCATATCCAGAAGCTGCTCAAGGCGCTTGTTTGCCAAAAGCGCCTCATTCGCCTCCAGCAACCTTAAATTGAGAGCGCGGATATCTGCCCGCAAGAAAAGGTTTTCATTATGAGTATCGACCAGGAGTAAATAGCGATCCCTTATATCCTCTACAAAACCACTAATCCGGTAAACCGGTTGAAGAAGCGGCGAGAGTGCCCCTAGAGCCGTACGCTCGATTACATTTGCCTCCCGGTTACGGGGAACATTCAGCGAAAAAAACAGCAGGGCAGCCAGGATACAACCGCCGGCCAGGAGCGGATACATATATTTTTTCAGAAAATCCATAAAATCGTTCTCGTACTGTTACATCCCGTCCAATACGGCTTCGTTGTAGACCCGTTGGAGATATTCCTTGTAAGAAGAGTTGGGTGTTGCTTCTATGACATCTCCCATCTGCTGACATGTGATAAAGCCGCGGCGCAGAGCGATCTCTTCCAGGCAGGCAATCTTCAGGCCCTGCCGCGATTCAATGGTTTCGATGAAATTGCTGGCCTCCAGCAGGCTCTTGTGTGTACCGGTATCAAGCCACGCAATACCGCGGCCGAGACGCTCAACCATCAATTCGCCACGTCGCAGATATTCAAGGTTGACATCAGTAATCTCAAGCTCGCCGCGCGGCGATGGTTTAATAGCTTTTGCAATTGCGACTATGCTCTTATCGTACAGGTAGAGTCCTGGTACCGCAAAATGTGATTTTGGGAGCTTCGGTTTTTCTTCGATACTGAGAACATTTCCCTTTGCATCGAAGGCAACAACACCATAGCGTTCCGGATCGTTGACCTGATAGCCGAAGACCCGGGCTCCGGTCGTAAAGCCGGAGACGATCTTGTCCAGGTTCATCTTGCCATAAAATATGTTGTCACCCAGAATCAGGCAGACCGGCTGGTTGTCGATAAATTCCTCGCCTACCAGAAATGCCTGGGCAATACCCTTCGGCTCCGGTTGAACTTTGTAAGTTATCGTAATCCCCCAGCGGGAACCGTCACCTAATAGCGCCTCAAAGCGCGGAGTATCGAGCGGTGTTGAAATCAGCAGGATATCCCGAATGCCGGCAGTCATGAGGGTTGCCAGTGGATAATAGATCATCGGCTTATCATACACCGGCTGCAACTGTTTGCTGGCAACCAGAGTCAGTGGGAAAAGTCGGCTGCCAGCGCCGCCGGCGAGAATGATTCCTTTTTTAATTCCATGGGACATAAATAGTAACCTCACACATTATTTTGTAACTGCTTTTAGGTAACATGTTACCCGGAGCGGTGTCAAATTTGATTACACGATGCATTTAACAGCCGAGAGCAGGTCATCGAATACGATTGCCTGATGGCTGACGTGCGGCTCTTCTTCTCTGCCGTAACCGGTACGAACCAGAATTGTCCGGCAGCCGGCGGCCAGCCCTGCTTCAATATCAGCACGTTTGTCGCCAATCATAGCAGAATTATGCAGATCGATGTTATAGCGACGGGAGGCCTCTTTGAGCATCCCCGGTAGCGGTTTGCGACAGTTACACGGCAGGGCATAGCTATCGCGACCGGACGGGTGATGAGGGCAGAAAAGCCAGGCGTCAATATATGCTCCGGTGCGCTCAAGCTCGCTGGCGATATGGCGATGCAAGATTTCTACATCGTCCTCAGTATAGTAGCCACGTGCGACTCCGGACTGATTGGTTACAACAATTACCATGATTCCGGCTCGATTGAGAATTTTAATCGCTTCAGGCACTCCGGCAATAAATTCAAAATCAGCGATCCGGTACAGATAATCTTTTTCCACATTAATGGTGCCATCGCGATCCAGAAAAACGGCGCGTTTCATGATTCCTCCGCAAACAATTGTTTTATAATAATTAACCTGCTGATTTAGTGGGTAAATAATACAAGAGAAGCATTGACAACGCGCCACTGAAACAACTATAACACCAACCAGCACCATAAAGGGAGAAGTGTCACGTGATAAAAACCAATAATCTTAAAATTACCGGAATCACCCCCATAATCGCACCTGCAGACCTGCGCCAGGTCTTCCCGCTGTCAGAAAAAGACCGTGCTTTTGTCAGCAGGAGTAGGGAACAGATTAAAGAAATCCTGCAGCGCAGGGACAAGCGGCTCATGGTGGTCGTCGGCCCCTGCTCGATTCACGACACCAGGGCGGCTATTGAATATGCCGGAAGACTGGCTAAGCTATCTCACAAAGTTGATGACCAGCTTCTCCTGATCATGCGGGTATATTTTGAAAAACCACGCACAACTGTCGGCTGGAAAGGTTTGATCAATGATCCTGACATGAATGGCACCCACCTAATCTCCAAGGGGCTCGGCATCGCTCGGGGCCTTCTCAGCCAAATGACATCACTTGGTGTTCCTGTCGCCAACGAAATGCTTGACCCGATAACTCCTGAATATGTGGCTGACCTTATCAGTTGGGGTGCTATCGGAGCCCGCACTACTGAATCCCAAACTCATCGTGAAATGTCAAGCGGCCTTTCATTTCCTGTCGGTTTCAAAAATGGCACTGACGGCAACCTGCAAATCGCCATTGACGCCATGAAAGCGGCACAGCATCCGCATAGTTTCCTCGGCATCAACCGTGAGGGGCGCACTTCGATCATTCAGACCAGCGGTAATCCGGATGTGCATCTCGTGCTGCGGGGCGGATCAAGAAAAGTTAACTACCACCGCGAGGATATTATCCATACTGAAGAACAGCTTGCCAAGAACGGTCTTCTTTCTACCATGATGGTCGATTGCAGCCACGGAAATTCAAACAAGGATTTTCATAAACAGCCGGAAGTGCTGGAGTCTGTTGTCGATCAGATTCTTGCCGGCAACAGTTCAATCTCTGGGGTCATGATTGAAAGTAACCTTAACTCCGGCAGCCAGAAAATTCCGGTTGATATCACCCAACTGCGCTACGGTGTCTCAATAACTGATGCCTGTATTGACTGGGCAAAAACGGAAGAAATTCTGCTGAGAGCCCATGACCGGCTAAAAAATAGAAAGTGACACGAAGGGGAGTCGATGGAAGAGACTATAACATTCTGGCTCGATAATAAAATATGTTCCGGTTTCAAAATTGCCGAAATTGGCAGCCAGACTCTGGTTTCGTATCGCGACAAATACTACATTATTGTCGGCGGGGCGGCTCAGATGAAAGGGGTCCGACCGCTGCACTACTCAAAGACATCAATGCCGCTCCTCTGGAAAAAGGCGATAAAGGGAATACTACCGCCGCCGGTTGCCGTAACTGAATATACAGAAGACGAATTTCTTCCGATAACGACCTCAACAAAAAAGGAGCGCAAATATATGCAGAAGGATACCATTGAGTCAGAGCTCTCTGAAATGCCGCCAGTAGCAAAAAAGCCTGCACCTGCTCCGGCAAAAAAGACAGTGGGGGCTGAAATAAAGCCGGCCAAAATCGTTCAGGCGGTTGTTGCTGCCATCTGCCCATATTGCAGCCACAAACAGGATATCCCCTTTGAAAAAGGGAAAAACGGCAAGCCGTTCTTTGTGGCGTGTATCAGGTGCAGCTCCGAATTTGCCGTACGCTTCGTACCGGTTACTATGTATCAGGCACAGGTAGCAGCGTTTAAGTAATTCCGAGCAGAACATCTTCAGGGGACTAAAGCATGAACAACAACGATGTGCTACGTAGATTACGCTACGCACTGGATATCAGCAATCCCGGTATGATCGACATATTTAAACTGTCCGGTTGCAGACTGGAACAGCCTACTTTGCTCAAATTGCTGAAAAAGGAGGATGAAGAGGAGTTCATCTCCTGTAGCAACCCGTTGCTGTCGTTTTTTCTTGACGGCCTGATTGTACATTTGCGAGGTAGACGCGAATCAGCAGAAGCGCCAAAACCGGATGCATCCCTGAATAACAACGCTATCCTAAAGAAATTGAGAATCGCCCTCGATCTGAAAGAAGATGATATGCTGGCATTGATGAAGCTTGCAGGCGCGACCATTTCAAAATCAGAACTGGGTGCTCTCTTCAGAAATAAAGCGCACAAGCATTACAAGGAGTGTGGCGATCAGTTCCTGAGGAATTTTTTACAGGGGCTGACGGTTCGGCATAGAAAAATTACCCCTGAGCAAATTACCGTAGCATAACGGTCAACGAGGCCATTTTGTTTGACACATCCGGTTATCTATATTATTCTTCACAATCCGTGAGATCTGATCAATCAAGGGTTTAGCGGCATCAAACCAATTCCACACCGAGGACGAAACCATGCGTAGTGATATGATAAAGAAAGGGCTTGAGCGGACTCCGCATCGTGCTCTGCTGAAAGGTACCGGCGTACCGCACAATCAGATGGACAAGCCGTTTATCGGCGTAGCAACAAGCTTTACCGACCTGATCCCCGGGCACGTCGGCATGCGCGATCTGGAACGCTTCATTGAAAAGGGGGTTCACTCCGGCGGCGGTTATGCATTCTTTTTCGGGATTCCCGGCGTCTGCGATGGCATGGCAATGGGGCATAAAGGTATGCACTACTCCCTGCCGACTCGTGAGCTTATAGCCGACATGGTTGAATCGGTTGCGGAGGCGCACCGTCTCGACGGACTGGTGTTATTGACAAACTGTGACAAAATCACTCCCGGCATGCTGATGGCGGCAGCCAGGCTGAACATCCCCTGCATCGTCGTCACCGCAGGGCCGATGATGAGTGGCCGTGGTGCCGCCGGCCGCAAATATTCATTTGTTTCTGACACCTTTGAGGCGATGGCTCGCTATAAAGCCGGCGTCATTGACGATAAGGAACTTCAGGTTTGCGAAGACAACGCCTGCCCCGGTATGGGTTCCTGTCAGGGTCTCTTTACCGCGAACACCATGGCGATCCTCACCGAAGCGATGGGGATGAGCCTACCTCGCTGCGGCACAGCACTGGCAGTTTCGGCGCTCAAACGCCGCATCGCTTTTGCCTCCGGCGAGAAAATCGTCGAACTGGTGCATAATGACGTCAAGCCGCTTGACATCATGACCCGAATGGCTTTTGAAAACGCTATCCGCGTCGATCTGGCTCTAGGCGGTTCTTCCAACACCGTGCTCCACCTGCTGGCGATAGCCCACGAAGCCGGCGTCGAACTGCCGCTGGAGCTGTTCGATGAGCTTGGCAAAGATACCCCGCAGATAGCTTCGATGAATCCGGCCGGCGAGCATTTCATGGAAGATCTGGATATCGCTGGCGGTGTCAGTGGTGTGCTTAAGCAACTTGGTAGTAAAATTAAAGACACGCCCACACTATTTGGCCTGACCACTCATCAACTGGCCGAAAGTATTCAAAATGTTGATGAGGAGGTTATCCGCCCGCTCGGGAATCCGATAAAGAAGGAGGGGGGCATTGCCATCCTCTCCGGAAATATCGCTCCCAAAGGGGCCGTAGTCAAGCAGTCGGGAGTTTCCGCTGCAATGATGAAGTTTGAGGGTGTGGCTCGCTGTTTCGATGCCGAAGAGCTGGCAATGGCGGCCATCATGGAAGGAAAAATTAAATCAGGCGATTGTGTTGTCATTCGCTATGAAGGGCCGAAGGGGGGGCCAGGCATGCGAGAAATGCTGGCTCCAACCGCCGCCATCATGGGGATGGGTCTGGGGGACAGTGTCGCTTTGATTACCGATGGACGTTTCTCGGGAGGGACCAGAGGTCCCTGCATCGGACATATTTCACCCGAGGCAGCCGAAGGGGGGCCGATCGCTCTAGTCGTCGATGGCGATATTATTCGGCTCGATATTCCGAACCGGCGACTGGAGCTGCTGGTAGACGATGCCACTCTCGCCGCCCGTCGTGCCTCATGGAAGGCACCCCAGCCGAAAATAAAAGGTGGCTGGCTTGCACGTTATGCCAAGGCAGTAACGTCAGCTCACACCGGAGCGATTACTACTGCAGACTAGATTAATTACACAAGCTTAGATGAGGTTCCCAATGAAAATGAACGGCGCACGAATGATGTTGGAATGTTTAAAGAAGGAAGGTATCGATACCATTTTCGGCTACCCCGGCGGCACTGTCATCAATCTGTATGACGCCCTCTTTGATTGCAAGGAAATTCATCACATACTTCCTCGGCACGAGCAGGCCGGCACTCATGCCGCCGACGGATATGCCAGGGCAACCGGAAAAGTTGGTGTTGTTATCGCGACATCCGGTCCGGGTGCCACCAATACCGTCACCGGTATTGCCACCGCCTATATGGATTCAATTCCGATGGTTATCATCACCGGACAGGTTCCAACGCCACTTATCGGAAATGACGCCTTTCAGGAAGTTGATATTATCGGTATTACCCGACCCTGCACAAAACACAGCTTTCTGATTCGCGATGTCAAGGATATCGCAGTGACTATGAAGAAAGCGTTTTACATTGCCCGCAGTGGACGCCCAGGACCTGTTCTTGTTGATTTCCCCAAGGATGTGCAGATGGCGCAGGGTGAATTCCATTACCCGGAAACTGTTGAAATCCGTGCCTACAAACCGAATCTTTCCGGACATCCACGTCAGGTGGAAAAAGCGGTCGCGATGATTCTCGATTCACGCCGCCCGGTAATGTATGTCGGCGGTGGTGCGGTGCTGAGCGATGCAGCCGAACCTCTGACGACTTTGGCGCGCAAACTGTCACTGCCGGTTACCACGACATTAATGGGACTCGGTTCCTTTCCGGAAAGCGATGAACTCTCGCTCGGCATGCTCGGCATGCACGGCGCCTATTGCGCCAATATGGCGATGAGCCACAGTGATCTTATCATTGCTGTCGGGGCGCGGTTCGATGACCGTGTTACCGGTAAACTCTCGACATTTGCTCCACACGCAAAAATTATTCATATCGATGTTGACCCGACATCCATCAAGAAAAATGTACGGGTTGACCTGCCGATAGTCGGTGACGTCAAAGATGTATTGCTAAAGATGATAAAGCAGGCTGACAAACATAAAGAAAAGCTGACAGAGTTCGTTGCGGCTCTGACTCCATGGCTTGCGGATATTTCCGCCTGGAAGGATAAACATCCGATCGGCTATAAGCAGAGCAGCACGGTAATCAAGCCGCAATTCGTTATTCAGAAACTACGCGAGTTATCTGATGAAGACGCCATAATCTCAACTGATGTAGGTCAGCATCAGATGTGGACGGCTCAGTTTTTTCAATTCAACAAACCACGGACACTCTTAACTTCCGGTGGTCTTGGTACTATGGGGTATGGCCTGCCGGCAGCTATGGGAGCCCAGGCTGCTTTTCCGAAACGCCAGATTATTTCTATCTGCGGCGATGGCGGTGTGCAGATGAATATTCAGGAGATGGCAACGCTGGTGCAGAACAGGCTTCCGGTCAAAATTGTCATCTTGAACAACAACTTCCTCGGCATGGTGCGCCAGTGGCAGGAACTGTTCTTCGATAAGCGCTATTCATCAACCTGTATGGAACTCCCGATTAATTATATCAAGCTTGCCGACGCATATGGCGCCAAAGGATTCCTCGCCACAAAGCCGGGTGATGTCGAGTCTGTCATCAAGCAGGGTTTCAGTGAGAAGGGGCCGGTCATCATGGAATTTATGATAGCCCGCGAGGAAAAAGTACTGCCGATGGTTCCGGCGGGAGCTTCACTGAATGAAATGGTACTGAACGCCTAAAGAGAGGATATAAAAAATGCAACACACAATATCGGTTATCGTTGAAAATGATTTTGGTGTACTATCCCGTGTAGCCACACTTTTTTCCGGTCGCGGGTTCAACATTGACTCACTCTCTGTGGCACCCACGAATGAAGAAGGGCTGTCACGGATGACAATTGTCACTCGTGGTGACGACCAGATCCTTGAGCAGATAAACAAACAGCTCAACAAGCTGATTGATGTACTTAAGGTGCTTGATTTCTCGGATGGCAGCGCCATTGAACGGGAACTGGCGCTGATAAAAGTAGCTGCCGAAGATGATGCCCGTGCCGAAGTTTTGAGAGTCGTCGACATATTCAGAGCCAAGATTATTGATGTTACTCCGAAATCATATACCATCGAAGCGACCGGTAATCCGCTCAAAATTGACGGCATACTGGAACTTCTGCGGCCACTTGGCCTGAAAGAGGTAGTACGCACAGGCGCGGTTGCCATTGGCAGAGGTGCCAAAGGGTGGAACGGCTAGAAAAAGCCTGGTTATATGATTGACAGCATCGCGTGAACATAGTATAAATGCTGTTCTTTTTTGCAGGGAGTTCGACCGGTTTTCCGGATTCATTTTCTTAGGAGGAAATAAACGTATGAAGCTTTATTACGACAAAGACAGTAAAAAGACGGTGCTGAAAGGGAAGAAGATTGCCATTATCGGTTACGGCAGCCAGGGACACGCCCATGCCAACAATCTGCGGGATAGCGGCTATGATGTGATTGTCGGGGAACTGAAAGGCAGTGATAACGCGAAGAAGGCGAAAACTGCCGGATTTGAAGTATTTGATGCCGGTCCCGCCACTGCGAAGGGGGACATTGTGGTGCTGCTCCTCCCGGATGAATTGCAGGGCACCATTTATAAGGCTGAAATCGCTGCTAACCTGAAAAAGGGTGCCTACCTGATGTTCGCTCATGGATTCAACATCCATTACGGCCAGATCGTTCCCCCGGAAAATGTTAACGTGTTCATGACTGCGCCGAAGGGACCCGGTCACCTTGTGCGGCACGAGTTCACCAAGGGGGGCGGTGTACCGGCTCTGATTGCCATTCACCAGGATCCGTCAGGGAACACCAAGGATGTGGCGCTCGCATATGCCTGTGGCGTTGGCGGGGGACGGGCAGGAATCATCGAGACCACGTTCAAGGACGAGACCGAAACCGATCTGTTCGGTGAGCAGGCTGTTCTCTGTGGCGGTACTGTTGAACTGGTCAAAGCCGGTTTTGAAACCTTGGTTGAGGCGGGTTACGCTCCGGAAATGGCGTATTTTGAATGTCTGCATGAGCTCAAACTTATTGTTGACCTGATGTATGAGGGAGGCATCGCCAACATGAACTACTCCATTTCCAACAACGCTGAATATGGAGAATACGTTACCGGGCCGAAGATTATCAATGCGGAGAGCCGCAAGGCGATGAAAGATTGTCTTGTCAACGTTCAGAATGGCAGTTACGCCAAGCAGTTCATTCTCGAAGGAATGTCCAGGTATCCGGAAATGACGATGTACCGCAGACTAAATGCTGCTCACCAGATCGAAGTAGTTGGTGAAAAATTGCGGAGCATGATGCCTTGGATCGGCAAGAACAAGATAGTCGATAAAACCAAAAACTGATACACGAACAGCTACGTTCAACGCCCCTCTCCAGCCTGAAGAGGGGTGTTGAACGTTAGGCAGGTACATGAACAATTCCTCCCCATTTGCCCGCGAAGGGTATCCATTCATAGCGTACAGCATCGGATTAACAGCATTATTTACTGTTGCCGGCGCACGAATTGCTACAGCGCTGTATATACCGGCTGCGCTTTCTCTTCTGTTGGCTCTCTTTGTAATCTATTTTTTTCGCAATCCGGAAAGAGCCCCCCCCTCTGACGCCACAGCGGTAACTGCTCCGGCTGATGGTGTCGTGATAGTTGCCGAGCGGGTTCCGGAAACACCGCTCGGTGTAGAGGCTTTAAAAATCAGCATTTTCATGTCTGTATTCAGTGTACACGTCAACCGTGTCCCTTTTGACGGCAAGGTAATTGACACGTTCCATCATGCGGGAAAGTTTTTTGATGCCCGTGATGGGCGCGCTTCTTGTGAAAATGAACGCAACGGCATAGTATTGGAGATTGCCGGTGGTGCCCGGATCGCGTTTGTTCAGATAGCCGGTCTGGTGGCTCGCCGCATTATCAGTTACCCGCTCGTCGGGGATCTCCTGGTGCGTGGCGCACGATACGGCTTGATTCGCTTCGGATCGCGGGTGGATGTTTATCTGCCGGTTGAAGTCGTGCCTCTGGTAAAGCTTGGAGACAAAACGGTGGCGGGTGAAACCGTATTGGCGAGAATTTGCTGATCAAGGAATCAGATCATGAGCGTTGAAACTCCGGATGCAGTGACCGATCGCAAAGAAAACATCAAGCGGGGAATTTATATTCTCCCCAACCTGATTACAGCCGCAAGCCTTTTTGCCGGTTTCTACAGCATGGTTTCCACGCTTAACGGCAACTACAAAACGGCGGCAATCGGAATCTTTATTTCGGCAGTATGCGACGGACTCGATGGCAAAGTAGCCCGCATGACCGGCACTACCAGTAAATTTGGTATCGAATTTGATTCCCTCGCCGACCTTGTCGCCTTTGGCGTCACGCCGGCTTTTCTAATGTATGCCTGGGCTCTAAAGCCGTTCGGCAGACTCGGCTGGGTTGCAGCGTTTCTTTTTCTTATTTGTGCCGCACTCAGGCTCGCCCGATTCAACGTGCAGGTTGACACCGTTGAAAGCAAGCGCTTTGTCGGCCTCCCCACTCCGGCGTCCGCATGCATGGTCGCCTCAACGGTGCTTCTCTTTTATCATTTCGGCTGGCCCAGCTCGTATAAGAAACTTGCCATTTTACTGCTTATCTATCTACTGGCGTTTCTGAATGTTTCCAACTTCAAATACAATTCATTCAAAGATCCGGCCTTTATAAAACGGCAACCATTCGGGTTTTTGCTGCTTGCCGTAGTGGTGTTGATTGTTGTGGTCTCCGAACCGGTGGTGATGACATTCAGTATCCTGCTGTTGTACGTTCTCTCAGGACCCATCGGATACGTTGTTACCTGGCCAAGACGCTACAGACTGGAGAAGGCGGTACATAAACGGCGGGAGGCACTGCACAGTGAAGATGGCTCAACTTAAGCGATATCGAAATGTTGAACGGTTATACCTTCCTGCGCGATGTTTAATACGGCATAGCTGCGATGGAGTCCATAGCTTGCAAGCGAACCGGGGTTAACCAGGAGCAGACCAGACTGTTTTCCTAGCAGTGCCTGGTGAGTATGGCCGAAAAGAACCGCGTCAACCCCGATTTCTTCAGCTCTCTGCCGCAACCTGGACAAACCTGACTTAACCTGATATCTGTCTCCGTGGGTTAACAGTATCCGCTTCCCTTCACATTCCCACACAAGCTCTCGCGGGGCATTTGCACCAAGGTCACAGTTTCCGGCAACATTTACCACAGGTATACCGAGTGCTTGACAGAGCTGAGATGCGTCAGCGCAGCCATCTCCCAGATGTATGATGACGTCAACCGGCTCAGTTAAAGCGTAGGCTGAAAGAGCGCGATTCACGTCACCGTGAGTATCAGAAATAACGAGAACTTTCATAGTCAGAGTTGTAGCAGATCCCCTTCTTTCTCTAAAGAAAATATTTTGGTAAGGTGCCGGCATGTTAAAAAAAACAGTTATTATCGCTGCAGTCGCAACTCTTTCAGTTTTACTGTTGTTCATATTTTGCGTGATCATAGCTTCGAAAATTGTCGGCTCTGATGTAGCGACGAGTAAAGAGGGGGTCGGCTTGATCGAAGTTAAAGGGATGATTCTCGACTCAAAGGAAACGATCCGCCAGTTGAAATATTTTCTTAAACAGGATTCCGTCAAAGCTGTAGTGCTGCGGGTCGATTCTCCTGGAGGAATTGTGGCTCCTTCGCAGGAGATATACGCCGAAGTCAAAAAGTTTGCCGCAAAAAAGAAGATCATCGTCTCAATGGGGAGCCTTGCCGCTTCCGGTGGCTACTACATCTCCGCTCCCGCAACGACGATTTATGCAAACCCTGGCACGATTACCGCCAGTATCGGAGTCATTCTTAAGCTATCGAACATCGAATCGTTGATGGATAAGATCGGCATCAAGTCCCATACCCTGAAAACAGGAAAATACAAAGATTCCGGTTCACCTCTGCGGGAGTTTACGGCGGCGGATCGCGCCATGCTGCAGGCGGTGATTGACAATACCCATGAACAGTTTATCAAGGCCGTTGCAGAGGGGCGTAAACTCCCGGTTGAAGATGTACGTAAAATTGCCGACGGCCGGATATTGTCAGGGGAACAGGCGATGGGGCATAAACTGGTGGATCGTCTCGGGACCTTGCAGGATGCAATTGAAGAGGCTGGCAGGCTGGCAGGAATTTCAGGTGATCCCGAACTTCTTCTGCCCCCGAAAAAGAAGATTGACTATCTTGATCTTCTGGTTGAAGGGGCGGAAGGAGCTTTTCACGGCCCGCTCGGACGCGCTGCCGTTGGCGGTATGAAAATGATGTACGAGGCGGAATAATATTTTAAAATATTTTCGTGACTACTAAAATTCTCGTGCTAATGTTGCATTATGAAAACCAATATCCGCAAAGAAATCACAAAATCCCCGGTTTATTCCCGAAATGAAAGGACGCATAAAATGCCTACCACTGCTGCTGTTACAATAGCATACATGATTGAACCATTGCCGCCACACTCTCAAGAGCAAATAGTAGATCACTTGCGCAGTTATATTGAAGAGATACGGGAAGACCTCCAGTGGAATGAATCATTTGCAAAATCCCAGGATTCTCTTGCTGCAATGGCTAAGCAGGTGAAGTTGGACGTAAAACATGGAATAGCGTCACCGATGGAGATTTCTCTGCTATGAAATCTGCAACTGTGCCATCTTTCTGGGAGCACTATCGAAAGCTTGGCCATAAGGAGAATAATAATGATTTACTCACCAGACACACGCTCTATAGTCACAGACATACCACATAGAAGAGAATACAATATTTGGCGAGCCCGGATAAGTGAACAAGATTATTCAGCGATCATGACGGTTCTAAATAATAAAATAGAAGGCGATGAGATAATCACGTCAAGCTGGATCCCTGGGGCGGATTGGACGGGTACCGTTTATGAACCAATCTACGAGAAGGCATGCAGGATGAACGAAGACCACGCGGCGAAGTTCTTCGGTTTGCTGCTATGGGAAGTTGTGTTAAACCGTGAAGACTTTTGGAGTTTTGGCCGTTATCAAAAGGATGGACTCCCCATAGAAGGTATGACTTACTTTAAACTAACAATTCCGCCTCAACTCTAGTTGTGGAATTAATTAACAGCCTGTCACCTAATAGCTCTGCCGCCTGGCGTTCGGTTGTTAATAACATCGGTACTGGTAGATGGTCATTAGGAAACAAAACTACAAGTGTGTACTCAATATCCGCTTGGCAGAGGAGCACTTCAGGGGAGGAAGCATGAAGAGGATAATTTTATGCGTAATTTTTGTTTCGTTGGTAGGAACAGTAAAAGCGGAAGAAAGCACTGAATGGAATAGTAAAATTTGTCCGGATGGAATTTTACCGGAGGGTACGCTTTCTACGACCAACCCATACGATAGCAAAGGACAGTGTTATAACTATGAGGGAGGTATGGTGCAATTATTGAGCAGAAATACGGCTTTATTTTCAAAGTCTGCAACAGACAAAAACCCATTTGCTTTTATCAACTTTGGCAAAGCAAGCGTTCCCATGGACAACTTGTATAGAACAATTTATGCGCCTGATGGAATAAATTATTATAAGGGAGTTGTTATAAGTAACGGAACATATTCATATACTACTGTCAGCGGAATGAATAAAATTATCTTTTCGTTTATCCCGGTGCCAAAATCTAAGGAGAGAGAAGCACGGGATGAAAGAATCACAAAGGAAAAGCTAGCGGCAAAAGCAGATAAGGCAGCAAAAATTGCTGCAGAGGCTGAAGCGGTCCAGCACTGGAGAGATAATAACCCCACATATACAGATCTATCAAACGGCTTAATGTGGGTTCGGAACGGTGACATTGCGGGCAAACGTATGCAATGGGATGAAGCTATGAAGTGGGTTCAAAATCTTAATTATGGCGGTTATAGTGACTGGCGCTTGCCAACAGGAGATGAACTGTTAGCTTTAGCTCAGTTAGGCGGGGATATTCCAGCAGAATGGTTCAATATAAACGGTTTTTATAACGTATATCCGTACCCTTACTGGACACAAGATTTCAAGAGTCATAACGGCTTTGTTGTAAGTATGGGTGCAAAATTTAAAATGTTTGCAGACTCGCGTAGAAGGAGCTCGGCGTCTAGTCCCAGCAGCTACCAATTTGTCTGGCCGGTGCGTACTATCAAATAATTCATTTACAGCCTAGGAGTCTGTCGGACTTACAAGTATCGTAATTATAGGTAGTTACTACTGCGAATTTTGCAATTTTACGGGTTTTTAGCTAAAAATCACCTAAAACCACAAATTTAACTGTTAAATATCAGGTATTTATAAGTCCGACAGACTCCTAGTAGGGTGAGCAACTGATTCATCGTTACCCACTCTAAACAGCGCATCAACCGACGGCACGGATGAAGTCAGCAACTGGGAGGAAGAGGGACGTCCCATATTTTTACAGGCTTATCGAAATTGAACTGTGAACCGAGAAAAGGCCAGCTCACAGTTCAATTTTAGGCGGTTAGTCTGCGCCGTTCTTCTTCCCAGCCGAGACAAGCAAGCTGAACAGTTCTCGGAATGGGGCGAGCACCAGAACCATAGGCGCTTATAGTACGCACGGTAACTCCAAGTTCACGACTTGCAGCAGAAAGAGAGAGGCCGTTTCGGATTCGCCAAACGGTGAAGCGGTCAGCAGGAGTCTCGGAACGCTGATCGAGCATGTCGGCAAAGAGAGTGTCAGCTCCAATCTGAATGTCAAACTGTGGCCATTCAGCTTCCCAGCCGTATTCTCCCAAGACAGCACAAGAAAATGCAGAAGGGTCACGAAGAGGAGCAAGACCAGATAAAGAAAAAATAAAGTCCTTCATGTTTACTGTGCCGCATGAACCGTCAACGAAACTAACATTGAGGCAATAATCAGCGGCAGGAATTACTGCTGTTAATCTTGGGCGGGTTATCCGTGTAGCATGTGCCATTGTGTAATCAACTCCTCTCTGTTGTCAGTAATCCATTTCATGGCATGACGAAGAACCTTTGATGGTGCAGAACCATCCATGATTTCCATATTAACAAGATTTATTACCGCTTCAAAATCTGGCCCCATGAGATGCACATGAGGTGGATTATGATCTTTTTCCCTAAGCGAAATCTTGAAATTTGAAAAGCGGTATTTTGTCGTCATGGAGACAATATATAGAAATAGTTTCTATACTACAATAAAATTAAAAGCAGAATCAAGAAGAAAAAAGCGAATTTACAACCAGAAAGTTGGACCCGCCCAGAAACCGACGGGTCATCTTCATGCCGGTCCGCTGTACAAAGGAGGCTGTTATATGGCTTTAGCCAGGGAAAAATCACCGGAGCTGTTTTCGTGGCACGAATATAAAGATTGGCCGGAAGACGAACGGTGGCAGATCATTGATGGTCATGCCTACTGCATGGCCGCTGCCCCAAATATCAAGCATCAGAAGGTTGCCGGGAACTTTTATGCGACAATCAGGGAAAAGCTTAAGGGAAAACCATGTTCAGCCTTTATCGCTCCCACTGACGTCGTTTTTGACGACTACAATATCGTCCAGCCGGATGTTCTGGTGGTCTGTAGCAAAAGCAAAATAACGGATGCAAACATTCAGGGCGCACCGGATCTGGTTATTGAAGTCATATCACCCTCCAATTCCTTCATGGATAAAAAGCAGAAACTGGAGCTGTACGAACGTTTTTCCGTTCCCGAGTATCTGCTGGTTGATCCGTCAGGTGATCTTGTTGAACGCTTTCGCCTGGCGGATGGCAGATACGGCCGTTCAGAAATCTTCCCGTGGCATGAGGAATTGCCACTGCTCTCGCTTCCGGGGGTAGTTATCAACCTGTGGGACGTTTTCGAGCGGGACCTGGCGGAGCTTAATATTGTGAGAGAAGGGCCGAAAGGATATCGGGTATAGGAGAAGTGAAATGTTTAATCTGACGCGTTACTATTCCATAGCCAGCCTGTTATGCATAATCGTAGCTGCTGTAATACTTGGTGTTATTGACCATCGCCAATCCATAAAATCACTTAAAGAGATGGCAGAAGACCGTAATGTAGCTCTCACAAAAGTATTCGGCAATGCCCTCTGGCCACATTTCTCTCCTTTGCTCGCCAAGGATAATACCAGACGACCGATTGATCCTTATAGTCCTGCAATAGCGCTCCTTCGTCGCGAGGTCGTTGCCCTTATGAAGGAGACCTCAGTTGTTAAGGTCAAGGTCTACAATACGGATGGACTGACCGTATTCTCAACGGAGACCAAACAGATCGGCGAAAATAAAAGCAATAATGCAGGCATGCTTGCGGCTTTAAAAGGGCAAATTGCAAGTGAGTTGACCCATCGTAATAAGTTCAGTGCCTTTGATGGAGTGATTGAGTCGCGAGACCTTTTATCTTCTTACATTCCGTTTAAACCGGAA
>CAIMXI010000483.1 GCA_903845365.1 uncultured Geobacteraceae bacterium
ACCACTGTTGCAGTCAGGAGGAGGGGGGCATCACACCGAGCGATATCAGTTATGACGGTCTGGATATCGATCAACTGGATGCGCTGCTGGAAGGTTTGGGAGAATGATGGTTAAGGATGATAACATGAAATATTACCCACTTTCGTCTGTTCAGCGCGAAATCTGGTTTGAGCAGAAGCTGTATCCTGATACACCCATGTACAATATCGGCGGCTATAACCGGATCAGCGGCAGTATAGACCCGGCTCTCTTTCGACAGGCAATCACGCTGCTGGTTCAGGAAACCGAAATTTTGCGCATGGCGTTGACCGAGCATGATGGGGTGCCATTACAGTATTTTCCCGCAATCAGTGACGTTGAAGTCAATTTTATTGACTGTTCAAAAGATGAAGACCCTCTGCGGATTGCGCTTTCTGAAATGCATAAGGGTATTAATCAGCCTTTCCGGATTTCCGAAGAACCGCTTTTTCGACACACCCTATACAAATTATCGGAAGATAGTTTTCTCTGGTTTCACATCTATCACCATCTGGTTGTTGATGGATGGGCGTATTTTCTGATTACAGAACGAGTTGCCGAACTTTACAGCGCTTTGCTGAAACATGCTGGTTTTGCCACCCGCAGTGGTAATCCTTACCTTGATTTTGTGGAAGATGACTCTGCCTATCTTGAATCTGTCAGTTTTGAGCGGCACCGGCACTACTGGCAGCAGAAACTCTCTCCTCTTCCAGAACAACTGCTGTCTCCCAGAGCCGGTTATTCGAACCGGACTGAGGTTGTTCCGGGGGCGGTTTATACCTCGTTCCTTCCTCGTTATAAGTACGTGCAACTCGTCACCCTGGCTCAATCTCACTCAGTATCGATCTTCCATCTCCTGCTTGGTTTGCTGTACGTGTACTTCACTTGTGTTCAGGATAAAGGCGAATGCGTTATCGGCATTCCGGTCCTGAATCGTACCGCTAAGAGTTTCAAACAGACTATTGGGCTCTTCGCCAGCGTCATCCCGGCACGCTTAAGCTTCGGCCGAGAGGTCAGCTTTATCGAGTTGATGCAGGGCATTGCAATTAAATTGCGAGAAAGTTACCGTAATCAACGTTTTCCTTTAAGCGAAACCAATCGAGTGACGGAAGTATACAAAGCAGGCAGAAGACGGCTGTTCGACATCTCGTTGTCATTTGATAAACATAACTACGCTGCCTGTTTCGGTTCCGGTCGCATCTGTGAAACCATCGCGATAAATAACGAATATGAACAGTTGCCACTCTCACTATTTGTCCGAGATTATTCCGAAACACAGGATGTTCAATTCGATTTTTCGTACAACCTGGCCTACTTCGATAATGATGCGATGGAGCGCATCCAAAGCAGATTCCTCTGTCTCCTGGAAAATGTGCTGGCTCATCCAGAATTGCCGATTTGTGAACTGAACATCCTGCCGGTTGAGGAGAGACAGCAACTGCTGATCGACTGGAACGACACGGCAACAGCGTTACCTGAAATCACAATCCACCAGATGTTCGAAGCGCAGGCGGAAAAGACACCAAACGCCACAGCCATACTCTTTGAAGAGCAAACTCTCAGCTACTGCGAACTGAACGCAAAAGCCAACCAGTTGGCGCACCACCTGATCGAATTGGGAATACAGGCAGATGCACCGGTTGCCATAGCTTTGGAACGCTCGCCTGAAATGATCATAGCGCTGATGGCCACCTTAAAAGCCGGTGGTGCCTATGTGCCCCTTGACCCTGACTATCCGCAGGAGCGTATTTCCTTCATGCTTGAAGACTCCGGTGCAAAGATTCTGCTGACCCAGGAGAGCCTGCGCGAGCGGCTGCCACAGACAACGGAGCAGACCATCTGCCTTGACAGCGACTGGTCAACCATTGCAAAGCAGCCGGACAGCAACCCCAACCGCCTAGTCACACCGGAGCAACTTGCCTACATCATCTATACATCAGGATCGACAGGGAAACCGAAAGGGGTGGCGGTTGAGCATTGCTCTATTGCCACCCATTGTCATGTCATACA
>CAIMXI010000484.1 GCA_903845365.1 uncultured Geobacteraceae bacterium
TGCGACAACGCTGTTCGGCATGAAACCGGCAGATATCCCGGTGACCGTTGCCGCATTCAAGCGTGGCCTTGGCGAGATGAATCTTGACAAGATCAAAGTAGTCAAGGCGTAGAGTGGTGAAATTGACTCCCGCCCGGATATGTCAGTTACTATTCCTCGCCCTCTTTCTGCTCCTTTTCGTTCAGACTGAGTACCGTGGTCACGACGAAATCAGTACGGCGGTCAACTCCTTCTTCAGGGTCAATCCACTAGTCTTGATCAGTTACCTGCTTGCGGCAAAATCATGGACATGGCTGTTGTTTCCTGCGCTTCTGATGGCAGTGGCGACGCTTTTTCTCGGGCGCTTTTTTTGCGGCTGGATATGCCCGTTAGGTACTATTCTCGATCTGGTCACGACTCGAATCGGTAAGAGCGCGCCGATCATGGCGCTCAAAGGGAATTGCAAATACTGGTTGCTGCTGCCGCTGCTTTCGGCATCACTGGTCAATATCAACCTGAGCGGCCTGCTTGATCCGATCGCTATCCTGCTACGCGGGCTGACATTTTTTCTATATCCGCTGCTCGGTATCGCAGCCAGGGAGGGGTGGGTAGGACTATATCATACCATCGGCGAGCGGCGAGATGCCATAGCGCCGGCGTATGCCCTGATCCGTGACAATCTGCTCCCCTTTCGCGACACGATGTATCCGTTGGCGCTCCTTTCTGCAGCCACCCTTCTCGGCATCATCGCTCTTGAGAAGTATGAAACTCGCAACTGGTGCCGGAACCTCTGTCCACTCGGCACACTGCTCGGCTGGCTGGGACGTTTTTCGCTGTTTGAACGGCTGCCGGGAAAACTGTGTAGTGACTGTGGGCAGTGTCGAGAGCTTTGTTCGACCGGTTTTGACCGGGACACTCTACACAAAGAAGAGTGCACACTCTGTATGGAGTGTCAGCGGAGATGCCCAAACGACAGGATATCGTTCCGCCTCCAAAAAAAACTGAACGTAACAGGTCCGTTCCTTCCGGAGCGGCGGCTGTTGCTGGGTGGATTTGCAGGGGGAGTTCTGCTTGCTCTGCCTGCACGTTTCCGATCTCCGGAAAAGGAGTCGCGACTGCTGCGGCCACCGGGTGTGCAGAATGAGGATGATTTTTTGAAAAAATGCGTCCGTTGCGGCGAATGCATGAAGGTCTGCCTGAAGAACGCGCTCTATCCGGCGACCTATCAGGCAGGAGTGGAGGGGATTTTCACCCCTCAGGTCATTCCGCGACTGGGATACTGTGAGTACAACTGCACCCTCTGCGGTCAGGTCTGTCCGACCGGGGCTATTCCGGCACTTCCGGTGGAGTCAAAAAAACGTGAAGTAATCGGCAAAGCGGTGTTCGACAAGGACCACTGTCTCCCATTTGCCCGCAAAATCGACTGCATCGTCTGTGAAGAGCACTGCCCGATTCCGGATAAAGCGATCCGCTCCCGTTCGGTCACGCTAATGGGGCTGGACGGCCTGCCGCGGATTGTCAAGGAGCCGTATCTGGTTGAAGATATCTGTAACGGCTGTGGCATCTGCGAATATGTCTGTCCGCTGGAAACCAAGGCCGGTATCGAGATATTTACCGTGAAAAATCGCACCCCCATCGCTCCGTCTGTGGGCAAACCTGGCTCAAATTCAGAGTCCGTACTGGACGTTTATCCACACTGAAGTCGATTGCCGAATAATTGTTTTTGAGATTAAACTTTTTGCTGCTTTCATGGAGGCACCGGCGTTGACTGGAGGCTATCAACTAATTCTTTGAGGACGATCATCTGCGCCCCTTTGATGGTGCTCGCGGGCTTTCCCCCTGGCGCTTTCCAGCAGGGGGGCGACCCGGTCGCCTTGATGCAGACACGAGACGATCACTGGATGCTGCATCTTTGGTCGCTATGGGGCGGGATTTTCTGACTGCATCTTTTGCTGCGGAAGAACGACCGGTCTTTGTTGCTTCTTTAGCCGCAGGGCGGGCGCTCCTGGCAGGTTTTACCGCAGCCGTCCGCGTACCCACGGTGCCGCTTTCAGTCGCCGCCGGACGTGCAGTTGCCGGACGAGTGCCGGAAGCAGGCCGCCCACCAGTTTTTGGGGTTCGCTTGACGAACGGTCTCTTCGCCGGACGATCCTTCTGAGGTTTGGCTATGCTGACGACAATGCAGCGGTCGATCAGATAAGTGCCATCCAGGGTTTCGACCACCTCATTCAGATTTACCTCTGACAGCATCCGCACATAACCGCAGCGTTTGAACTCTCCGGTCTGTTCATCCACGATCAGGTGAACCGAGGTGACGACCCCCATAATCTCAAAAAGTTTGCGGAGATCTTGTTCAGTTGCCTGTTCTGATATATGTCCGACATAGAGCTCTTTTGCCATTGATTTTTGTCCTTTGTAGTATTTATTTCGCTTCCCGGTGAATGGCAAACGGTCCCCAGGATTGATGAATTGACATCAACTCCAGAGTATTGACATTGACGTGCGGTGGCTGACTGGTAATCCAGCGCACCGTTTCTGCAATATCCTCTGCGGTCAGAGGCTCGGTGCCTTGATATACACCGGCAGCTTTCTCTTCGTTACCCTTGAAACGCACTTTTGAAAATTCTGTCTCGGCCATGCCGGGCTGAATACAGGAGACCCGCACCCGCGTGCCGAGCAGATCAGAGCGGAGATTCCTGGAAAACTGGGTGACAAAGGCTTTGGTTCCGCCATAGACGTTACCACCCGGATACGGCCAGTCGCTGGCGGTCGAGCTGATGTTGATAATGTGGCCGCAGTTACGAGCCACCATGCCGGGCAGCACGAAACGGGTACAGTACATCAATCCCTTGATGTTGGTGTCAACCATAGTGTCCCAGTCATCCAGATCCACCTGATGCGACGGTTCCAGTCCCAAGGCGAGGCCGGCATTGTTGATCAAAATGTCAATTTCACGAAAGCGCTGCGGCAGATGCTCAACAGCTCCCTGCACCGCTTCCCGGTCACGTACGTCCAGCGGAATAATATGCACTTCAGCGCCTGCTGCCAACTCCTCCTGCAGTTTCAAAAGCGGATCAATCCGTCGGGCGGTCAGAATCAGCCGGTTCCCACCGTTGGCAAATATCCGGGCACAGGCCTCGCCGAATCCAGCAGATGCTCCGGTAATAAATATCGTTTTTCCACTCATAAATCCTCCCGAATCACATCTCGTTGTTAATAAACCGGGGAATGAAGATTAGCCCCCTTATTCCCCTCATTCCACAGTTATCGCTTACGCAGTTTTGAGATCATGATATAGCTTCTAATCCTTTTCTGCGAATAATATCTTTCAATTTGTCAAGAATAAATCTTTGCAATATTACCTAAAATGATATATCAATATAAAAATGAACGGTAAAGAAATCATAAAAAAGCTCAAAGCACTGGAATGGGAAACCAGGTCCATCAATGGCAGTCATCACCAGATGATAAAAGATGGCGTGAAGGTTACTGTGCCGGTTCACGGCACCCAAGACGTTAAAATCAAGACTTTTCTGTCAATAGAGAAGCAATCGGGGGTAAAGCTAAAATGAAAATCGAATATCCTGCTATTTTTGATCTTGCCGACGAAGGCGGCTATACCATTACTTTCCCTGACTTCCCTGAAGCCATCAGCGAAGGGGACTCCCTTGAAGAAGCCAATTACAACGCCATAGAGGTATTAGACCTAACTCTTAAATCAAGGATGGAAGACAACGAGATTATCCCACTTCCTCACTCCGAATCAGGCGCTAACGTGTATATGGTTGCGCCGGATGTCAACATCCAGGCGGCTCTTCTCGTCAAGTTGAACCGGGGAGAGAAAAAGTTCTCTGACCTTGCACGAACGCTCGGCACTTCATGGCCTGCTGTATCTCGCCTAGAGGATCCTAAACATTGGCCGTCACTTCGTCAACTTGATAAGTTAGCGGCGGCTCTTGGTAAGCGATTAGTGCTTTCTCTTGAATAAGATCAAGACAAAAGCGGTGGCAGGCTCTTGTTCTGCGCCGTAGTTATTCACCCATCTACTTTCGAAAGCGGTTACAAATTCTTCTGGGTTTGTTTCCGAATATCCTACTTCAATTTCCTGATACGATCTTTCCCATGCTCCAGCGTGGGAATGCACCTCTGGACGCTCCAGCGTCCCGTTTCGCTTCCCAGATTCAGTCTGAAAATTTGGCCACTTTCTTAAGCTGTATGATTAAATATCTGTATGTTAGCTCAATATTTCGGACGTCCGAAATTACATGTCCGATGTCATACTACTCAATAACATGTATGTGTCACCCTATTGCTCTTTTGTCGATGCGTTTCTATACCCATATCACCGCTGATTTGCGGTGATGCTGCACACAGTCACGTAGATAGCTGTTGATAAGATTTTGGTATGGGATGCCAAGTTCCATTGCCAGGTTTTTAAAATAAAACAACGCATCCTCATCTATTTTGATTTTTACCTCTTTCTTCAGAAGCTTGGTGTATGGATTTTGTTTTGAATTGGAGAAATTGTATTCCGTTTTCATGGTTTAAGGATGGGGATAGAATATTTCCTAATGCAAGAGACCTTCATATTTTTCTATTTCTTAGGTATTCGATCTTCTCGTATGTTTCACTAAACTTGCGCTTCATTCTGTAGGACCATCTCGGGTCTGACAATAGTCTCTCGAAACCCTTTTCGACGCTCTTCAAAGGGAATCCCTCTAGTGCCTTTAGAATTCCGCTGATGTAGCCTCTCGTTGAGTTCGAGCTCTCCGTACTCTCCAGTTCTGCGAACAGCAGGTCGGCGACTTGGTGAGTCCTGACGCAGCTTAATGCCTCTACTATTTTCTCTTTCTTCGTTGTGTCATTTCCGCAGTATCTGAGTAAACCGCAAAGAAAGACGTCGGCTTCGACCCTGCCTGCATATGACATGGACGACAGCATGCGGCAAGCATTGGCGAAATCTTCCCAGTTATCACCAACTGCCTGACAAAGTGTAGAGTCAATTGGAACCTTCTTCAGATCGATGTATCCATCCTTCGTGATCCAAGAAACGTTCATCTCCTTTAGCGTGTTTTTTATTGTATGAGACAATGATCTCTCCTATGCCAACTCGTTATTGACCGGCCAGGAAAAGCTCCTTATAAAGGCTACCGGTCACCTATATAAGGAATTTGTTACCCAGATAGGTAACCAGCTTAGCCACTTTATATAGGAAGCTTACTACCTACTTCAATTTCCTGATCTTTCCCAAGCTCTCTTCCAACACTGATTTCTTACCGTTGACATCAGCCAGTTTCTGGCGCTCCTTGGCGACAATCTCTGCCGGAGCGCGATCTACAAAGGCTGGGCTCTCCAGCTTTTTGGAGAACATTTCGATCTCCTTGTCTATCTTGCCGATCTCCTTCAGCAGGCGTTCTTCTTCTGCGGCCACATCAACCAGTCCTTTGAGCGGTACATAAATCTGCACGTCGCCGGCGACCTGAATTGAGGCGTCTTCGGGTTTTTCAATTCCGTGTCCTATGGCCAGGTCGGAAACCCGTGCCAAACTGATGATGGCGCTTTCGTTATGTTTCATCATGAGCTGGCTGGCTTCGCTATCGCAGGAGAGAATGACTGCGATCTGCTTTGATGGCGGAACCTCCATTTCGCCACGGATGTTGCGGATAGCACCAATAACCGCCATGACGCGCTCCATGTCGGCAGAGTCCTGCGGAAAGGATAACTCCTCGCAGGCGGAAGGGTAGGGGGCCTGCATGATGGTGGGGGTAGCTTTTGTGCCCGGCAGTGCCTGCCAGATTTCCTCGGTGATAAAGGGCATAAACGGGTGCAGCAGGCGGAGCAGATTCTCCAGCGTATACCAGAGTACA
>CAIMXI010000485.1 GCA_903845365.1 uncultured Geobacteraceae bacterium
AAAATCAAAAAAACAGGTTCGTGTAGTATATAAGTGGATCAGGTTCCGGTGAATATTCGCTATAAAACCGCAATACAGTAACTTTATGGTGGGTCAACCTAAATTCAAAAAACGGGTAAACATATTACCGGCGGTGTCAGATAAATGCTACAGGTATGTCGTTTCACTACAGTACTGCGACCTTTGTTTCAGTCGTTATTATTTAGTTGTAATAGCACTTATGGCTTTGTCGCGCCGTCCGCGTTGGATTTTCTGGACAGCTCCTCCTTACCCTTTTTAGATGCTCTCACACTGTTCCCATTGACGTCAAGCAGTTTTTTTACATTGCGTACAAATTCCTATGCTGCCAGCGGAAGTTCAATAGTCAGCTTTTCGTGTGGCGCAATTATATGTCCTTTGCTATCTCTCTCAATTAGGCCGGAATCCTCAAGGATCTTCACATCCTGATGCACATTTTTGTAGTCTCTCCCAAGAAGGGCGGCAAGCCCTCTGATACTGATACCTCCATTAAGATGAAGCATCTGTAAAAGACTGTGGCGCTGCTTGGTTATAACCTTTGAAAGAGCTTCGGCTGATTCAAAGTAAATTCTAGTAACAGGTTGTGGTATAGGTTCACCTCGATCAACTGCCAACCAATCCCGTTCAACCTCTTCCATAAAATCTTTTTTGCTTTTTATTCCTATGATTGTCATATCACCCACCCATCCTTTCTACATCATTCCAGAAATCAGCAAGCAAAGAGGAAATGCTCACAAAACTGTATTCCTCTTCCTTGCCGTTAATATGCCTGTGGTCACCCTTGCCTCGCTCGTTATCATAGCGGACAAGGCATACTCCGTTTTTTCCAAAATAAAGACTGTACTTGTAACGATGACGCGATCCCATAAGTGGCACGGGTAAATCCCAAACTACTATCTGGACAATAGACCCGTCGCTAAATGTTTCCTTTTTATCTAAAGCCAGTGTCGCCTTTGCTCGCATGGTGGTATCCTATGCCATCAAAAAATAAAGGTCAATCTGAATTATGCCGCCTTGCGAGTAAACGGTATCACCTTGCTCTCGTTGCCAGTGATGATGCTGTTCAGCTTCCGCTCCCATGCTTCAAGGGCCATCTGCTTTTCCTTATCGTATCGGTTCAAGTTATAGGTGCGGATTACACCTTGCTTGCTATGGTTCAATACTGCATCAATAGTTTCATCCATAAAACCAATCTGTGACATGAAAGTGGCTGCGGTACGTCGTAAATCGTGTGGGGTGAAGTCAGCTACTCCTAATTTATTCTCCGTGATGGGCTTACCATTTTTGTCAAATACCTGCTTGCCATTAACCTGAACAGGAACAGCCATATTCCGGCTTACAGCCTGAGAGATAGACAGCCTACCCATAGGTTGATCCTTCTTGATTGCCGTACATGGGAATATAAAACCCTTCGGCTTCATTTCTTTGGTTTTTTCATCCAACACTTTTAGCGGCCCTATCAATTCTAATGCTGTGACTGTCAAATATACTCGGTGGGATTTCTTGTTCTTCGATCTCTCAGTCGGGATAGTCCACCATGTTCCGTCGATCTCATCTGTGTGCATCCCGATCACTTCACCGGGTCGCTGTCCTGTTACCAGTATCAGCCGGATAGCACTCTTGATTGCATCAGATACATGGCAGGTGTCCAGATTCTGCCAGAGTGTTTCAATTTCTGACTCGCTTAAAACACGGTCGCCACGGTTAAGCGGTGCAGGCATAACAACTCCATCACAAGGGGAGTGTTCAATAATGTCTCTCTGAACGGCGAAGCGGAACATCTTTCTGATGATTTTGAAATTATTGTTAGCTGATCCCGGTGAGCCGCGTTCGATAATTGATTCCAGCAGGAGAACAACATCACGTTTTTTGATGTCGGCAACTTTACGCTTACCCCATACGACTAGAGCGTCCTTTTTCAATATGCGTTCATCCTCTTTCCAAGATCGCTTACTTGGCTCAGCGTGTTTCTCAATGTACTCGGTTATGAGTTTATCAATAGTAAGCGCCTGAGAGTGTGCCGTTGCTTCTGCAATGCGATCCTCTTGCTTCCGTCGCTTCTCGGCTACGGGGTCTACTCCGTCAGCACTGCCTCTGCGCAAATCCTTAACCCTCAAGGACGCTTTCAGGTACTCAGCTCTCAGATATGCCAACTTTTCTTTTGGGTATTCTCCAAGCTTCAAAAGCTTTTGTGTGCCGTCAATTTTGTATCTAAAAACAAAAGTCATACTGCCTGTTGGATATACCAGTACGCCAAAACCTTTCTCTTTTTTGTCATCAGACATGCAGTAATATGGTTTGTCTGCTAATGGTAGATTTCTGACTACAGCGTCATTACTTAGATTTGCTTTCACTAGATGCCTCCAAAATTTACATTCATACTTTATTCATACTTTGAAACCTGATTTTTGACTAAAAACAGTGAAATGCCATGAGGGATTATTACAGACTATCATTAGATAAGTCAATGATATTTAGCATCATTTATGATATTTTAGGAGGAGGTAGGAAATGCTATGAAATAGTTATATTGCCATACTTACAAGCTGGATGTCACAGGTTCGATCCCTGTTTCGCCCACCAATAATTACAGCCACTTAGGATCAAGTCCTAAGTGGCTGTTTTTTCATGCCGTAGTAGATGCCGTAATAATGTACTGGGCTTGAATGGAACTATTTGAAACAATCGCATGATTCCATGCTCACTTATTTCAACTTTTTCAGCCTTCAGTATTCATCCGGAAACAAGATAGTAGTTACCGACCGATCCCATTCCGTAATGATCCAAATCGGCGGTACGCCAACTTTTGTGTAAGCCGAGAACAATCTATCGCCTTCCAGCAGGGCCAGCTTATTTGTCGCTCTGTCTTCATCACAGAGATTACCCCAATCCCCTGCCAGGTGTCGTTCAAGCGATAGCCTGACATGCCGGGCAAAAGTTGCGTTATCGTTCATTTCGTTGTCAACTCCACGGGTGACAACTATTCTCCCAGGATTGAATTTTATCATTGATGTACTCCTTTCTGTTGGTAGTGGTAAAAGTTGTGGCTCATAACAGACCTTGTCATAACAGACCTCGCTCTGCCAACGACACGTACTGGCCATCGCCGATAATTATGTGGTCGAGCACCGGAATTCCTATCAGTTCACCGGCCTCTTTAAGGCGCCGGGTAATAGCGAGATCTTCATTACTCGGACTCGGGTCTCCTGAAGGGTGGTTATGTAATGTGAAGTTGCCAGTAATGTGAAGTACTTCCGGTTCAGTGTCACAGATTCAGTTTGAATGGAGTGCCTGGAAGGGCTGGCGCACTTTTACCCCTCCAGACACTTCACATTATTACAGAGTCGCTAACCATTC
>CAIMXI010000486.1 GCA_903845365.1 uncultured Geobacteraceae bacterium
AAAATCAAAAAAACAGGTTCGTGTAGTATATAAGTGGATCAGGTTCCGGTGAATATTCGCTATAAAACCGCAATACAGTAACTTTATGGTGGGTCAACCTAAATTCAAAAAACGGGTAAACATATTACCGGCGGTGTCAGAAAAGCCGCATATACCTTATTAGAACATCCACGTATTCTCCTCTTCTAATCAATCCTCAACTAGCCCCGCTGTTAGATAAAATACTCCTACCAAAGTATCTAACTATTTGTAATTGCATACTTTATTTTTTTTGTTAAAGTCCCCGCTGTCAGTTAGCTAATAATTTAACCCGGGGAAAAACCATGGCAAAGCGGTTGCAATTTAATAGTTCATTTACGCCTGACGGCGCATCACCCAAGCAAAAAAAAGAACTGCAACGAGCTTCTGACCCTTGGAGTCGCTTTAATCATTGCAAGCATCAGATTGTACGTCCACGTGATTTGCCATCCATACTGGGTATTTCGCGCACGACCTGTTGGCGTCTTTCTAAAGACCCTGAGAGTGGTTTTCCGAAGAGGATTCGACTTACATCTGGGTGCGTCGGTTATTACCTCAATCAATTGTTGGAATGGCTGGAAACTCGGCAGGTATTGGATTAGTCCTGAACTATATGAATAAGCTCCAATAAATATAGTGTACATAAATTATGCCGTCATTGCTATGGCAAAAAATACAATAGTAAACGCCACTTTAGGCCATCATAAGGTTAACAGCTCTTTAATTCAGGAGGTAATGTAACATGGCGAATAACTTTAGTAAATGCCCAAAAACACTACAAAAACTTGATCACTGGGTCAACTGGAAAAAAAAGCCAGACCCCAATAACCCTGAAAAAACAAAAAAAGTTCCGATCAACCCAGGGACTGGTAAATTGGCATCAGTCACTGATCCTAGTACTTGGTCATCGTTTGAAGATGCTGTTAAGCGGAATAAAAAGGGCGGCGTTGACGGTATCGGCTTTGTATTTACAACGGAAGATACCTACGTTGGGATCGATTTGGATGACTGCCGTGATGTTGATACTGGTGAAATTGAGCCTTGGGCACAAAATATATTAGCTGATATCAATAGCTATTCTGAGTTAAGCCCGTCTGGGACTGGTATTCATATAATTGCTATTGGCAAACTCCCAGGTAATGGCATCAGGTTTGGTAACAAGGAGATATACGATCAAGGTCGTTATTTTACTGTGACTGGCAATTCGATAGACACACAACGCTCCAGCATAAAGAATTATACAAATAAAATCAACAAATATTACAAACAGTTGCAGGCTGAGAAATCTGCTGCGAAATAAAAGGTGCTTAAGGCTAAGAAGCGGTCACCCCAAAATGAATCAGTAGACCTGACGGCAGATCTCTCTGACTTTGAACTGATTTCATTAGCATCCAAATCCTCAGATGGTGCCATGTTCGGCCATCTGATATCTGGTGATTGGTCTGACCACTACGACAGCCAATCTGATGCAGAGTTTGCTTTTTGCGCATTCTTGGCGCGGTTCACCAATTCTCCAATCGCAATTGATCGCTGTTACAGAAACTCGAAGCTAAAGCGGACAAAGTGGGATGAGCGCCACGGCAGTCAAACATACGGCGAGCGGACGATTGCCAAGGTGCTCGAAACCGCAAGCAAAGAATCAAAATACTTGACTTCAAAAGATTCTACACAACTTGAGACTGCCCAGGCAGTAATTAAGATGCTGGGCCGTAAAAATATCATATTCCATGCGCGTCAGTTTTGGATTTGGGACCAAACAGGTAAATGGTGCGATTGTGCTGAGGAAGAGATTAAGCAACATATTCATAAAGTCTCTTTCCAAAAAACTATCAGCCAGAGTCGCGTAAATTCCATTTTGGGGTTGCTGAAGACGGAGGTGTTTATTGCGAAACATTCGTTCAGCAAGGACAACTACAGAATCATTAACTGTTTGAATGCTGAACTGCATTTCGAGGGGCAGGAGTTTGTTGAAAAACCGCACAATTCTGAAAACTTATTCATTCATCAAATCCCAGTTGTCTTTAACAAAAAAGCCAGATGCAAGCTATTTATTAAGACGCTACAGGAGATTTTTGCGAATGACCTGGATGCAACCGACAGAATAAAACTCGTCCAGGAATTTCTTGGCTATTCATTGACTACCTCCTGCGAATTTGAACGTTTACTGATGTTTCTCGGAGACGGGTCAAACGGAAAAAGTGTAATCCTTTCGGTTATTATTTGTCTTCTCGGAAAAGATAACGTGGCCGCTATACAACCTGACCAGTTTGATGATCGCTTTGCAATGGCTCACCTGCAAGGCAAACTCGCAAACATCATAACTGAAATCCCTCAGGGATCGGTTGTTTCCGATGCCAAGCTAAAAGCCCTAGTTTCTGGTGAGAGGATGACTGTTCAACATAAATACGGAAAATTATTTGATCTCGAACCTTACGCCACGATGATATTGGCAACGAACCACTTACCTCACACCAAGGACACGTCACCGGCCTTTTTCCGCCGCTTTGAAATTTTAACCTTCAACCGTCAGTTTACTGAGGAGGACAAGAACCCCAATCTGAAAAGAGATCTCCAGGAGGAACTGCCTGGCATCCTAAATTTTGCTCTCGAAGGTCTTAAGCGACTGTATGAAACCGGTGATTTCACACAGGTTCAGTGTAGCCTGGACACGAAAATGGAGTGGGAGGTCTCGGCAGATCAAGTCAAAGCATTTGTACGCGATGAATGTGTCCTTGAAGCCGGAGCCACAACGAGCATTTCTGAGCTGTATATCAGGTACCAAAACTGGGCTGATGAGTACGGTTTGAAAACAGTAGTAAATAAAAATACTTTGACGAAACGACTTTTGAGCATGAGGTGCGAGCGGAAAAGAGGTAGCCAGGGCACCCACATGATAGCGGGTGTTAAGCTCCGGTAGTATCACAGTGGGTGGTGGTGGTGTGGTGACCATAGTGACTATATTTTTATACTTATTTTCAAATATCAGTAAGTATAGTTTTTAATGTTTGTAATCACAATCACTACAGTCACTTCAATCACTACCGTCACTCGCTACCATTACCAGCTACCATCAATCACTACCGTCAATCACTACCGTCACTCACCTTCTTCACCCTGCTCTTCAGAGGGATGTTTCAAGTTTAACGTTAGGTGCCCAATTTGCGGTGCGTGTGGTGTGTTTGGTGCGTGTGGTGTGTTTAAGGGGGAGCGGCTGCGGGATGCTACTTCAATACTTGTTTTTCTGATGCACTGATTTACTGATGCACTGATTTACGGATGCACTGATTTACTGCCCCACTGTTAAAGGTAATTAACTAAGGAGGTGATGCCTACACATTAGCATGAATGCTCGGTGATGCTCACGTGATTCTGAATGGCGCCATTCAGAAGCAGTTCGCAGTACCGAGATGTACCGAGCAGTACCTGGAATTGACAGAGCATTATCAGCTTCGACAGCTATTCGACAGCACGCTGGCTGGGTGCACCCAGTCGGTCAGTCAAAATGGCACAAACGCTGATGTTATTACTGATGTTATTTACCTGCTGTTACCTGCTGTTGATTTTCAAAGAGGCCGGTAGCGCTAATGGGCGCTACTCTGACTTTTAACCACCAACTTAGCTGCTCTTTAGGCAGCTCGTTTGACTACCTGATAATACAATAACATATTTAAGAAAGGAATTTTCCTATGGAAAAGATTATCTCAACAACTGAAGAAGTTACTGATGCCTCCGCGCATACGCATGTGAAATGCTACAAGTGCGGCTTTGTAAATCCGGCGGACCCAAACAAGTCTGATTTAGAAAATTACAAAGATTATGCCCTCGGCGAAGGGCCGTTCCTTTTGCAAGTGGAGATCAGCATGTATGTAATTTATTCGTACAAGCTGTTCTATAATTACGTTGCAAAATTATTGGACGCGCTGAGTTTAAAGCTGTTTGGTGCCCAATATTACCACAACGAAGAGCTTTGCCTTCATGGATTCGCGTTCTATTCAACAAGTGATGGCTATACCAGCATTAAAATTCTGCTGAAGTATAACGTCTGGTACGACAAGTTTAGCTTTAATTCGTTTACAGAAATTTTTGAAAAAGTTGTACGACCATTTCCTAATTGCATTGGGGTAAATGTCCAACACCACCAACACTGTAACCTGCAAAGGCAGCTTTTACCTGAAACATGACTTTGGAAACTACACACTTCGCCGGATTACACACAAATTGTTCAATACTATAAGACATCCCAGGAGCTAAAGCTTGATACCATAATCCAGCTTCTCCAAGGCTTCCAACAATATTCTGGGCTGATACCTTTTACCGTATCTCCCCATTGTCATAGAACCACTGGTAGAATGACCCACAAGCTCCGATATAAGGGTGTCTTGTACGCCAGCCTGCTTAAGTGTATCAGTGAACAGATGTCGCATTGAATGAAACACTTTCTTCGGATCATCAGTCACGTATTCTCGGTTGTACCTCTGATACCACTTTCCAAAGGTGTTTGTGTATCCATGTAAGTGAATATACGAAAGATTCATCCATAGTCGGGGATTATTAGATTCTCTCACGCCTTCATAGTACCGGATAAGGCCAAGCTCGATCAGCTTAGGGTGGACAGGTATCACTCTGGCACTTGCATCATTCTTCAGCTGCTTGTTACTTGCATTGTTGATATCAAAGCACCAGCAACCATCCACCTTGATAATATCATCAACATGAAACTGGCACATTTCAGCCAACCTCATACCTGAGTATAAGCCTATCAACGGTATCCAGTATCGTTCTGGTCTTTCAGTAGCGGAAGGTAGGTTGCTGATAATCTTCTTAATGTCACTAACGCTATATGCACTACGCTCCTGGTCAACCCTCTGCTTATCTACTATCTGCAATTCTGTAGCAGGGTTACTGGTTATCATTCCTTGCTCTTGACAATACTTCAGGAGGCTACCAATTCTGGACATGTGCTTATTTACCGACTTGCTACTAATACCGGATTCAGTAGGTGAATCTATGACATCCTTTGCAGATTTGCCTGGATTCTTCTTGTAAAAGTTTGGTGGTACTTTCAGTAGGGATGATCTTAGCTGGATCAACATGGGTCTGGTGATAATGGATATTTCAACATCTCCAAGAATATCCACCAGCAGCCTGAACACCCCTGCCACTTCCATCTTGGTCTTGTCAGTCCAGTTAGATTGCTTCTCAGCCGTGTAAGTGTTTATTACATCTGTGAGCACATTACCCTTTTCTTCAGGTGCAGTTGGTTTTCTCGCATCTGGAACTACTGCTCCCACTACCAGCTGGATAATATCATCAGACAGATTACCTACTCGCAATAGGATATATGCTTGCTGTACCTTCAGTTCCATATCCAGGGCAGCAAGCTTAGCTGCACCAGGATCACTGGTCTTGAGGGATCGTTTAACTTCAGCAGCAGGGAAGTGATGGGCTACATCAGGAGGTATGTCTGAACGATAGTAATAAGTGTTATTACGTAGGTATACGTGCTTGTGAATACAAGAAAGCCCGTGCAGAAGAGGTCTCATAAAAGGTCTCACTTACTACAAGGGCTGTATTGTACTAGCAATATTAGCTAGTTATGTGTATGGCGTCCCCGAGACGATTCGAACGTCCGGCCCCTTCCTTAGGAGTTAAAGAATGTTGGCATTTCGTAGTATTTCATAGCACTTTATTAGTTTTAAAAAATACCTCAATATTCCTTTGACTTACCATCAATTTTTCTGCAAAATACCTATCGGCACATTTCACTGCTTTACACCAAAAGTCAATTTCAAAAGTACAACTAAAGTACAACTTTTTTTGAGAGGCGACTATGAAGGCCAAGTTCGACGATGCCACTATCAGAAATCTGGAACTGACTGATAAAACTTACGATTGCATGGCTGAAAAAGAGCCAGGCTTTGGAATCCGTGTACACCCTTCCGGTACGATGTCATTTTTCTACCAGTACAAGATTGACGGCCAACGCAGATTTATGACTCTGGGGAATTACTTGGCCTCGTCCAAGAAGGCTGGCGAGACTTCTTTGAAAAAAGCTCGGGAACTCTATCAGGCGGAATTGGCAAAGGTCAAGGCACTCCGCCGTGGAAGTGCGGATGGTGCCGATCCTGTGTTGGAGAAGAAGAAAAAGAAATCGCAGCGTATAGCGGACGAAGCTGCTCAAGCACAGGCTCTCACCATAACCAAACTTGTAACGGAGTATGTCGAAAAACACGCCAAAAAGTTCAAGCGGTCGTGGAAGGAAGACGAGCGATTGTTGAACAAGGAGGTCGTGCCACTCTGGGGCAAGCGTAAGGCGGCGGATATTACCAAGCGTGACATGACCCTGCTGCTCGAAAACATCGTTGACCGTGGTACCCCGGCTATGAGTAATCAAGTGCTGAAGGTTGTTCGCAAGATGTTCAATTTTGCCGTTGAGCGCGACATTCTCCCGCATACACCCTGCACCGGAGTCAAAGCCCTTGCTCCTAACACAAGGCGGGAACGGACATTGACCGAAGCTGAGATCAAAACGCTGTGGGGAAGCATGGATAGTGCAGCTATTAGTGACGATATCAAGAGGGCTTTGAAACTGGTACTTATTACAGCACAAAGACCTGGAGAAGTTTCGGGGATGCATACCAGAGAGATTAACGATCATTGGTGGACTATACCTGCGGAGAGATCGAAGAACAGCAAAGAGCAACGAGTATATTTGACCGACACAGTCTTGGAGTTGATCGCTGAGTCGATAGAGCAGATTAAGGTGTCCCGAAAAGTACCGGCTGACCAGAAATACGACGGATATATTTTCCCCTGCCCACATTTGAAAAAAGTACAGGCTATTGACTCCCACGCCTTGCCTGTCTCCGTTAGACGTAACCTCGCATGGCCACTGACGGATGCCAAAGGCAAACCGCTTTACCAGAAAGATGGTAAACCGGCTACTGAAAACAGACTGGGACTGGAAAAGTTCACTCCACATGATCTGCGCCGGACTGCTGCAACGTTCATGGCCAGCATGGGGTTCATGGATGAAATCATCGACGCTGTACTGAACCACGTCAAACAAGGGATCATCCGAACCTACAACCGCCACGGATACGATAAGGAGAAGCAGCAGGCTCTCGAAGCATGGGAACGCAAGCTGAATAGCATCATCACCGCCACTGAATGCAAGGTTATACCGATCCAGTGCAAGGCAGCTTAACCCTGCAAAAATACTGTTTTAATGAAGAAGGTTTCCCGTGTCATTCCATCCTATTTTCTGCTATACAAATACATTTCGCTTCTCCCCCCGTAACATTCGATATATTATGTAAATTCCTAAGCCTGAATCTGAAGCTTAAAGTGATTGTTATAGAATGATAGCGCTTTCTGAAAAAAAACCATACTCACTCACCTTCACCGCCGCTTCTTTGCGCCCGGAACTTGCCCGCATTGTTGCCGAGATTTATCTCGAAAATGGTGACTGGAATCAAGCCAGGAAAAAGGTAATAAGTGACAACGCCCTTCAAGCCCGTTCCCCATCAAGTTCTGCCCGTATGGAAATCGAATTCCGGCACCGTCTGCAAACACTAACCCCACGACAGATTGAGATTCTGGCAACTGCACCTGCTGACGGTCGTTTGTCGATTGCATGGCTTTCAGTATTAAAGCGTAGCGCCTTCATTTTTGACTTTACCGAGGAAGTGCTGCGCTCAAAACTTGAAAATCATGATGCTGTACTTCGGCACTCGGATTACGAGAATTTCTTCAACGCTAAGTGTGTTTCACATCCGGAGCTGGTAGCGCTGCAGCAGGCAACTCAGTCCAAAATTCATAGCGGGTTGAAAACCATGTTCCGCGAAGTCGGTATCATGGGCCAAAGCCTTAAGGATAATTCCCTGCGCCGTCCGCTGCTCACTCCGGAAGTTCTGGCCGCCATATTGGCCGATAACCGCATGTGGCTCGCCGGTTTCCTGGTGCCGGACAACGAAATCGCAACACTGTAAGGAATGTACATGGCTGACGCTCTGGAGCATCTCTTTAAAATCTTAAGTCACCCAGACTTCCTTTCAATGAAGGGATTAACCGGTGAAGTGCCGATTTTCATTCACACCTATGATCCGCACGATGAAGATGCTGTGCGCCGCATGGTGGGCAGCCTTGTGTCTCGCTTGAGGGAGCATGGAGTCTCGCTTTCGATTGTTGACCTGTTTGAGCTGTTCATCAGCCACCTTGAAGAAGAAGGTCGTCTTGAACGGATCATAGAAAAGGAAAAATCTCTCAGTAAACAAAAACTGCTGGAGACACTGAACAATCTTGCTGATCCGAAGGAGCGCCTCATACCCCGCCTGGTGCAGCAGATAAACGATGACAGTATTAAACTGACTCTGCTCACAGGCGTCGGGCGCGTGTTTCCATTTCTTCGCACCCACACCATTCTTGAATCGCTGCAACCTGCAATGATGCGCCATCCCGTCGTCATGTTTTTCCCCGGTCAGTATACCCAGGAAGACGGCATCGGGTCGCAACTTCGACTGTTCGGTGCAGTTGCAAACCCGCCGATGTATAGACCGTATTATCGAGCCTATAACCTGGAGCACTACCGATTATGACCATGAAAATCCATGAACTATTCGTTAAGCCGGTTGAACGATTTATCGAAGGTGTAATCAAGGCCGACGACGAGCGCCATCTGCAAACAGAGGTCGAAGAGTATGTCGTCACTGCCGAGATTTCCAAGGGTCTTGGAGAACTTGCCGACAGATATTTAAATGAGTCTGAGGCTAACGGGACTTGGATCTCAGGCTTCTTCGGTTCCGGTAAATCTCACCTGCTTAAAATGCTCTCGCTGCTGCTTGAAAATCACCCGTTACCAAGCGGTGTACGAGCCAGGGATCTTATCCTGCCACATATTGAGGATGAGGTAGTACGAGCCAATCTCAATACGGCATCAAATATTCCTTCACGCAGTATCCTGTTCAACATCGATCAGAAATCTGACGCCATCGGTGGTGACCATGGATCGCCAATCCTGGAGGTGTTCGTTAAGGTGCTGAACGAACTGCAGGGCTACTACGCTAAACAGGGGCACATTGCCCAGTTTGAGTTAGACCTTGAAACACGTGGCCAACTGATTCCGCTCAAAGAGGCATACGCCAAAGCAACGGGGCGGAGTTGGGAACAGGACCTGCCGGTTATGGAGACCCTGGAGAATGAAACCTTTGCCAAAGTCTATGCTGACCACTTCAGCAAGGATTATGACGAAGGTCTGCGGCTGTTTGACCGGATGCGGGATAGCTACAAAGTATCTATTGAGTCGTTCGCAGCAAGGGTAAAGAGTTACATCGACCAGCAGGGGCCAACCTTTCGGCTGAATTTCTTTGTGGATGAGGTCGGTCAGTTCATCGGCAAAGATTCAAAGCTGATGCTGAACCTGCAGACCATCGCTGAAACACTCAGTACCATCTGCAAGGGGCGGGCATGGGTGTTCGTTACTTCGCAGGGGGATCTGAAGCGTGTCCTTGGTGAATTGGAGGGAGCAGAGGCGCAAGACTTTACCAAGATCGAGGCCCGCTTCAAATCACGGTTGAACCTTACCAGTGCCGACGTTCGAGAGGTTATCCAGAAGCGCCTGCTTGCCAAGCACGAAGCCGAGCCTGAAGTTTTGACAAGCATCTACGATACCGAGAAGGAAAACCTTCAGACTCTGTTCCGCTTTGGTGACGGCTCCAAAGAGTATAAAAACTGGCGGGGGAGCGATCAGTTCTGCGCCTTCTACCCGTTCCACACCTATCAGTTTGATCTGTTCCAGCGAGCTATCGAACAGCTTTCGCGTCACGACGCCTTTACCGGTAAGCACACCGCCGTTGGCGAACGCTCGATGCTGGCTGTTTTTCAAGAGGTGGCCAAAAAGCTTCGTAACGAAGACGTTGGACGTCTGGGGACATTTGACCTGATGTTTGATGGTATCTCCGCCTCATTGCGGGGGGATATCCAGACATCGGTGCGCCAGGCCGAGCGGCAGCTTGATGACCCGATAGCAGTGCGTATTCTCAAGGCGCTCTTCCTGCTCAAGTGGGTTCGTGAATTCAAATCCACGCCGCGCAACGTTGCCATTCTGCTGATTGACCGACCTGAGATCGACATCCAGCAGCATGAAAAAAGCGTGCGGGAAGCCCTCAAGTACCTGGAGGCGCAATCGTACCTGCAGCGTAACGGTGATTGTTACGAGTTCCTGACCGATACCGAGAAGGACATCGAAATCGAAATCAAGAATACCGAGATTGACGACTCGCAGTTATCCAAGCTGCTGGCCGATATTCTGTTTTCCGATATTCTGCGTGACCCGAAAATTCGCTATGAAGGGAACGGCCAGGATTATACATACGCCCGCAAACTGGATGACCAGCTTACCGGACGTGATGCCGATCTGGCCGTCAATCTGATCACCACCGACCACTCCAACCATAGCGATCTGATGACTCTGGCCGCCCAGAACACCGGCAAAGCGGAGTTATTGGCGGTGCTGCCAAACGACTTGCGGGTGATTGGCGACGCCCGCCTGCTGCTCAAGACCCAGAGATACATTCAGAACAATACCGGCCTTAATACCGATGAAACCCGGCGGGCCATCCTGGCCGAAAGAGGGCTGCAAAACAGCCTCCGGCGCACAAATTTGCAGGGTCTCTGCAGTGATCTGCTGAGCAAGGCGCCAATGTACCTGAACGGTAGCAAACTTAACGACATCGGTGAAGGAGATCCCCGCAACCGTTTTGCCAAGGGGTGCCAGTCGCTGATTTCCTTTGCCTATCCGAGTCTGCGCATGCTCAAGGGGGCCTACGACGAGACAACCCTTACTAAGACCCTGCTTGATGCTGACGATCTTTTTGTTGGTGGCGGCCAGCCTCTGTCAGAAGCGGAACAGGATGTTCTCACCTATGTCATGCGTAACCAGAATAACGGCGAACGCACCAGTGTTGAGGAAATTGTACGGCAATTCGGTAAACGGCCTTACGGTTGGTATCCCATGGCGGTTCTGACGCTGATAGCCCGCCTGTTCCGTATGGGCAAGGTTGAGCTGCGCACTACCGACCTGCTTGACTCCAAGCTGGCTTTGGAATCATTACGAAACAGCCGCCAGCATGGCAGTATCCGTGTGCGCCTTCAGGAACAGTTTGATCCTGCCAAGGTTGCTTCTCTCAAACGGTTTCATCAGGACTTCTTCGACAAGGTCAATGAAGGGAATGATCCACGCTCCGTGGCGCAGATTACCTCCGAAGCACTGGCTGGTGAAGTTGGTAAACTTCAGGATCTGCTTGACCAGGCAGGTCGCTACCCGTTTCTCACACAGCTCAAGCTGCCGACAGATAAAGTCAAAGCGGTTGCGGACAAGGATTACACCTATCTTCTCAACCATCTGGAAGATTTCTCCGACGAACTACTGAATGCCAAGGATGATCTGCTTGCCCCTATCAAGGCCTTTATGCATGGCCCGCAGCGGCAAACATGTGATGAGGTTATTGCCTTCTATCGGGAAGAAGAAGCCAACTTCAGTGATATTGCACCGGCAGAACTGGAACCTTTGCGGGATCTAGCCGCGTCCAATGCACCTTTCAGAGGAAATGTCCTCCCTAACGCCAAGGCGGCAGTGACCAAAGTTCGTGCTTTGATTGACGCCATGCTGAACACCGAACGTGTGGCGGCACATGCCGCTTTGGATGAGCGGGAAGCCCAGTTACAGGCTATTGAAGAATTTGGTATGCTTGACGCCACCGCTCAAGGCCAGGTGCTGGTTAAATTGACCGAGGCACGAGATGCCATCTCATCCGCACGGTTTGTCTCCGCCATCCGTGATCGTCTGATCCGTTATACCACACAGGATTATCCGGAGCAGTTGGCCTTGGTTGCCAGACTTGCTGCACCACCACCAGCACCACCAGAACCGGGTGAAGAGCCTAGACCGGCTGACCCACCCAAACCCCGCTACATCCCGGTAGGAGGCGTGAAAGTCGCCTGCAACCTACCCTACATTGCCACCGAAACTGAACTTGACCAGTGGCTGGCGGAACTGCGCAAGGCTATCAGTTTAGAGTTGCGGAAAGGCAACCGGATCAGCTTGTAGGTCGCGTTACGCTTTTCAACGCGACGATTTTCGCCGGTACCGACATTTAAAACCGTTGCGTTTCACGATGAGGCCGTTCAACGGCAACCTACGGGTGGTTTTGACGGTGCCAACATGTATCCCGACCCGTTTTTATGGTAGGTCGCGTTACGTTTCACAACGCGACGGTTTTCGCCGCCATCGACATTTAAACCGTTGCGTTTCACGATGAGGCCGTTCAACGGTAACCTACGATTTTTGGTGTTCTATGAATTATCGGCGGGCTAAAACATCTGGTGGAACCTATTTCTTCACGGTTGTAACCCACAACCGGCGCAAATTTCTCTGCGAACCGGATAATATTGTGATATTACGCTCCGTGTTGAAAAACGTAATGGTACGCCACCCTTTTGTCATTGATGCGATGGTTATAATGCCCAACCATCTGCACGCATTGTGGACACTCCCAGAGAATGATGACAATTATTCAATTCGTTGGAGCCTTGTTAAAAGCGGATTTACCAAAGCTTGCGGTGACAAATGTAAAGGCACATTATCTCCATCACGAATTGCCCGGAAACAACAGGCGGTATGGCAACAACGGTTTTGGGAGCATGAAATTCGAGATGAAGATGGTTTTACAAGACACGTCGAATACATTCATTACAATCCGGTGAAGCATGGTTTGGCAACGAGTCCTTTTGATTGGCCGTATTCGAGTTTCCAACGGTTTGTGCGAGATGGTTTGTATCCGGCCGATTGGGGAAGTAACGAAGAAATTTCATTTCCCGAAAATATCGGCAATGAATAGTGGTGGTTTTTACCGGAACCAACATTTAACCAGACCCGTTTATGGTAGGTCGCGTTACGCTTTTCAACGCGACGTTTTTCGCCGCCGACAACATTTAAACCGTTGCGTTTCACGATGAGGCCGTTCAACGGCAACCTACCGGTGGTTTTACCGGGATCAACTGGTTTTGGTAGGTCGCGTTACGCCTTTCAACGCGACGTTTTTCGCCGCCGCCGACATCCAAACCGTTGCGTTTCACGATGAACCTGTTCAACACAACCTACGAGAAAGTTGATTATATGAACCTCTCTGCCCTTAAATCCTTCGCCCCCGAGGTTCGCCGCCAGCTTATTGAAGCGGTTGGTCGCAAGCTGGATTTTGTTCTCACCGGCGATACTGCGGACCTGCGGGCTGCTGCCGAACAGGTGGCCCACCTCCGTATTCAGGCTGATGCTGACCGTAGCGGCTTGATCGAGCGGGTTGCCTATACCTGGTTTAACCGCCTGGCAGCGCTTCGTTTCATTGATGCCCACCCCGGTTGGCATCCGTTCCGCTCCCATGTGGTTACCCCGGCGAATGCGGAGGAGACACAACCGGAACTGCTCAAACTGACCCGTTCCGGCGCACTACCGGCTGAATTGGCACCCTTTACCGACCCGAAGCGGCTCAATGATCTGCTGGATGGTCATCTGCCGTCACCTGATCCACAGGGGGAGGTTTATCGGCATCTGATTCTTGCCACCTGTCGTTTTTACCATGATCTGATGCCTTTTCTGTTTGAGGCGCTGGATGACGAGACGGAGCTGCTCCTGCCTGATGATCTTCTCACGGAGTATTCCATCGCCCACGGTTTTCGTACCGGGATCTCCGAGGAGGATTGCAGCGAGGTAGAGTTGGTCGGCTGGTTGTATCAGTTCTACATCTCCGAGAAAAAAGACCAGGTCATGGCCCGCAAGAGCGCCGTGCCGAGCGAAGATATCCCGGCAGTTACTCAACTTTTTACCCCGCACTGGATAGTGCGCTATCTGGTGGAGAACTCCCTTGGTCGCCTCTGGCTGAACAGTCGCCCCGGTTCCCGCCTACGGGAACACATGCCGTACTACATAGAAGATCCTGATGGTCAAATACCTACTGACTGCTTGACTGTCGCCCGCCCGGAGGAGATCAAGCTGCTCGATCCGGCCAGCGGCTCCGGGCACATGCTTACTTACAGTTTTGATCTGCTCTATCGGATTTATGAAGAAGAAGGACACGCACCCAGCGAGATTCCCGCCCTTATTCTGCAGTACAATCTCTATGGTCTGGACATCTGCCCCCGTGCTGTGCAGCTTGCCCAGTTTGCGTTGGTTTGTAAGGCGCGGGAAAAGTCTCGTCGCTTCTTTCAGTCTGAATACATCGTCCGACCAAATATCGTCGAACTGCGTGATCTGCGCTTTGAGGAAAACGAGATACGTGACTACATTCACGTCATCGGGTTGCGCGACCTCTTCAACCAGGCGATGCTCCAACTGCTCCACCAGTTCGAGGAGGCGAAGAACTTCGGTTCGCTCATCCAGCCGTGCCTCGACGAACAGGCCATCTCCATCGCTCGCCACGCCATTGAGGCGAAGTACCTCAGCGGCCAGCTCTTCCTGCGCGAAACGCACCTCAAAGTCCTGCGAGTGCTCGAACAAGCCGAGGCGCTCACCCAGCGGTATCACGTCGTTGTGGCCAATCCGCCGTATATGGGTGGCAAGACCATGAATTTACAGCTCCGGGAGTTCGCGAAGGAACTCTATGCCGATGGCAGGGTGGATCTGTTTGCAATGTTCATCGAACGAGGATTCAGCCTGGCCCAGGCAGGCGGTTACAATGCGATGGTAACAATGCAAGCTTGGATGTTCCTTTCCAGCTTTGAAGACTTGCGAGTGAAACTTCTGTCAAACTGGTCCATTAGCTCGATGGCTCATCTAGGGCCGCGGGCCTTTGATACTATTGGGGGCGAAGTTGTGCAGACAACCGCCTTTGTCGCTCAGAATGAGGCGAGACCTAATCACCGTGCGATTTACCTCCGGCTAACCGACGGTCGAAACGAGAAAGATAAATCTGATAAGTTCTTGAGTGCCTTGGCGAATCCAGACGGAGGGTTATTTTTCCGAGCTTCAACTGCTGATTTTAGAAAAATACCCGGCAATCTAATTGCTTATTGGTTAAGCGCAAAAGCCTGTTCGGCATTCGATTCTAAAAGCCTCAGTGATGTCGCTGATATCCGGTCAGGGATTGGGACTTCTGACAACTCGCGGTTTCTCAGAATGTGGTATGAGACTCCATTCGCCACGATCAATTTCTCTTGCAACTCAATTAAGGACTCCGTCACGTCCAAGAAGAGATGGTTTCCCTATAACAAAGGTGGAAGTTACCGCAGATGGTTTGGCAATCGTGAATATGTTGTCAATTGGTTCAATGACGGGGAAGAAATTAAGAAGGCCGTCACATCAAACCCTAATGACCCGAAAACAACCCATTGGTCTCGGCGCATCTTTAACACAGACCTGTTCTTCCAACCTTCCCTCACTTGGAATGACATAGGTTCTTCCCTGTTCTCAGTTCGAGAGAATGGGCCAGGCTTCATACACGATGCTGTCGGAGTTGGGGCATATGGAATTCAGCCTGAAAGCAAGCGTGCAGCAGTGTTGTCTCTTCTGAACAGCAATGTCGGAACACTGTTTGTCGAAGTTCTTTGTCCGACAATTCACTTCAAAGCAGGTCAGATGGCGGCTTTCCCAGTTATCATACCCGATGACTATCGGGATAAGGCATGCACGGAATGTGTTGAGCTTGCCCGCGACGACTGGGACAACTTCGAGACCTCGTGGGACTTCCGCGACCAGCCGTTGCTGATGCTGGTGCTAAAGGGCACTACTCTGGAGGCGAGCTGGCGGAATTGGGAGGCGCATTGTACCGCCGCCATCCGCCGGATGCAGGAGCTGGAGACGGAGAATAACCAGCTCTTCATCGCAGCCTACGGTCTCGAAGGCGAGTTGCAACCCGAAGTACCTGAAACGCAAATCACCCTTGCCCGCCCAGACCGCCGCAAAGACATGGCCGCCTTCCTCTCCTACGCCGTCGGCTGTATGATGGGGCGCTACAGTCTGGACGCACCGGGTCTGATTCTCGCCAATGCCGGCGATACGCTGGAACAGTACCTCGCCAAAGTCGGCAAACCACTCGACCAGCTCACCTTCACCCCAGACGAAGACGGCATCATCCCGGTACTTGACGGCGAATGGTTCGAGGACGACATTGTAGCCCGTACCCGTGACTTTCTCCGTGCCACCTTCGGCGATGCTACTCTGGAAACCAACCTGCACTTTATCGAAGAATCGCTCGGCAAGGATCTGCGCAAATACTTTCTGACCGACTTCTACAAGGATCACCTGCAGACCTACAAGAAACGCCCCATCTACTGGATGTTCCAAAGCCCGAAAAAGGGCTTCAGTGCCCTGGTTTATCTGCACCGCTACACAAAGGACACCCCCAACCGTCTGCTCAGCAGCTACCTGCGCGACTTCATGCACAAACTGCGGGGCCAGTTAGAACACCTCGACCACCTTATGGCCAGCGAGTCAACACCGGCTCGTGATGTCACTAAAGCCCGCAAAGAAAGCGACCAGTTTAAAAAGACCCTACGCGAATGTGAGGATTGGGAGCGTGAAGTCCTGCTGCCACTGGCGCAGCAGCGTATCGAATTGGATCTCGATGATGGCGTCAAGATCAACTATCTTAAGCTCGGTGCCGCCCTGGCGACTATTCCGGGTTTGGCCGCGAAAGAGGATGAATAACAGATGACAACACTTCGCCTTTTCGCTGCAGCGCCACCTTCCATCCCTGCCGGTTCTTCCTGGTATCTGGCTGACCTGAGCGAATTCCGTGGCAAGCAGGAGTTGTATACCCGCCAGTCACCACAGCGCCTCAAGGCATTGCGTGAGCACGCCATGATTGAAAGCGCCGTTTCATCAAACCGGATCGAAGGAGTTTCGGTTGCCCCTTCACGCATTCGCGACCTGATGTCGGTGCCAAAACCGCTGTTTCGTGACCGGGATGAGGAGGAGGTGCGTGGGTATCGTGATGCCCTGAAGCGTATCCATGAGCATGCTGCAGATCTGCCTTTGAACGAAAACACCGTGCATGAGTTGCACCGGCTTGCCCGTGGTCAGATCTGGGATGCCGGCTTGTACAAGGAAAAAGACGGCGACATCATCGAACGTTCTCCCGATGGCAGGGAACGTCTTCGTTTCCGCACTGTCTCCGCCCAGGACACCCCGGATGCGACCAGGAGTCTTCTGGAAGATTGGCAACTCTGCCTGCAGGAGAGATGGATTCATCCGATGATAGCCCTGGCCGCTTTCAATCTTGATTTCCTCTGCATTCATCCATACCGGGATGGTAATGGCCGTGTTTCCCGGCTTCTGTTGCTGCTGCAATCCTACCACCTGGGCTATGAAGTCGGCCGTTACATCAGCCTTGAACGGCTGATTGAGCAGAACAAGGAACGCTATTACGAAACCCTGGAACAAAGCTCCCAAGGATGGCATGAAGGTCTTCACGACCCGTGGCCTTACATCAACTACCTGCTCTCCATCCTCAAATCCGCCTATCAGGAATTTGCCGAACGGGTTGGTGAAATAAAAGCTCCCCGTGGAACCAAGACAGAACAGATCATGGATGCAATCAACCGATTCTCCGACTCATTTACCCTGACTCAACTGGAACAGGCATGCCCCGGAGTCAGCAGAGATATGATTCGCCTGGTACTAAAGCAGCAGCAAAAAGCCGGTGAGGTTTATTGCACCGGGCGTGGTCCGGCAGCTCAATGGAACAAGAAAGGGTAATTACCTCTATATAAGGGTAATAATGAGGGTAATAACTGTTCAACACAACCTATAATTGACTTATTTGTGAAAAAATCACAGTTGTTGCATAAAATATAGTGACAAAAATTATTTTATAACTATATTTGTGAAAATTTCACAAGAGGTGCTGCCATGATAGTTTCATTTTCCGTTGAAAACTTCCGCTCGTTTGCAGGCGAAGAGACCTTTAGCCTTGTTGCCAGCAATAAAATCAGCGGGCTTGAGGATCACACAGTCGCTATCCCCGGATCAAGTGAACGGGTACTTCGTACCGCTGTCTTATACGGTGCCAACGGCGCTGGGAAGTCAAACCTATATAGGGCGATTGAGTATTTCAAAAACATGGCGCTGCTTTCGCGTTCAAAAAACAGTGGAACAGGAAGAGAAGTATTCCGGTTTAGTGAATTTGAAAACAAGTTATCAAGTTTCGATATGCAGTTTATTGTTGGTGACAAACTATATCGGTATGGGTTTCGGACTGATGATCATCGAATAGCAGAAGAATGGCTTTTACATATCAATGGTACAAAAGAAAAGGTTGTCTTTGAACGCATTACAACTGTTGCCGGGGAAGTTACCATTGAAGGCAAAGGATTAAAAGCTGCCGGTAAGAAGATAGAAGCTCTGGCTACAATCGGCGGTCCACCCAATCAGACTTTTCTGGCAACAATTCGGGCAACTCTTGCCGCAACTGATTACGGTAAGGAGCTTTCGTCTATATTTAAATGGGTTGAAGATAGTTTACAGATGATTAGTCCGCAGGCAAATTTTGTGCACCTGGGACACTTGTTATCGCAGGATAAAGAGTTCCAGAAATTTGCCAGTGAGTTTCTCCGCATGTCATCAACTGGTGTCAATCATCTTGAAGTTAATAAAAGGCTCCTGTCAGAGGACAATCTTAAAAGCTTACTAAAAGAGCCGTTAGTTGCTGATATTCTAAATAATGTTAAAGAGAATGGAACAGCAGTATTCAGGCTTGGAGATGATGCAGAGGTTCTTGTTGAGAAGGCAGAGGAAAATAATTTCTACCTCCTGACCATCCATGCGGCACATGAACATATTCCTGGTAAAAAAGTGTCTTTGCAGCTTGCGGATGAATCTGATGGGACGAGGCGACTGCTTCACCTTATACCGGCTCTGCATCAGTTGCGCACCAACGGTGGGGTGTATGTGGTAGATGAGATCGACCGTAGTATGCACCCCATGCTGACATTGAAGTTTCTTGAGTTCTTCCTTAAATCATGTGTTGGTTGCCACCGTCAGTTGATTATAACCACGCATGAATCAAATCTACTGAGTCTCGACCTGCTCCGTCGGGACGAAATCTGGTTTGCCGAAAAAGACAAGCAGGGGGCAACACGCCTTTATTCACTGGCAGATTTCAAGATAAGAAAAGACCTGGAAATTCGGAAGCATTACTTGCAGGGGCGTTTCGGGGCTGTACCATTTCTGGGCAATATTGATCGGCTTCTGGAAGAGGATGTCACTGCATGAGCCTGTTTCCACGAAAACCACGCCCGGTAAAACGGCACGAGGCAACGTTTAGAGATGATCGGCTCTTCATCGTGGCATGTGATGATACCTATGCTCCTAAACAGTATTTTGAGTTCTACGAAATTCCCAGAATTAAAGTTCATGTTGTTGCGACAGAGGATAGTACCTCAGCGGCGCAGCACGTACTCAATCGCCTGCTGCAATATGACCACGATGAAGACGACGAACTCTGGCTGCTTCTTGACACTGATCATTATGCCAGTGGCAGTCATTTGCCTGGGTTCATCACAGCAATCAGCGAAGCAAAACAGCGAGGAGTAAAAATTGCGCTCAGTAAACCTTGTTTCGAGTTGTGGCTTCTGCTTCATCATGTAGATGAGTCTGAAGTTGTTGATCTTGTGGATGCATCTGCAGTGGAGACAAAGCTTCGTGCCACCCTTGGGGAGTACAACAAAAAACGGCTGAAGGAAAAACACTTCCCTCTTGAAAAAATCCCTGCTGCATTCAGACGTGCCGAAAGGCTTGATTCATCAGTTGCTGGAGGGGACATTCCGGGCGGAAATACCAGCCGGGTCTATCTGCTTTGGCAGGCAATTATTGACAAAGCTCTTCCATCCCAGTTACCAGCTCCATTGGCCGGGCTGAAACCATGAAGCGAGTTCACGAAAGCCTGCAGAATGTCTTCCAGCGTAATCGTCTGCTCTTCTGGTATGACCCGGAAGGGCAATGGGCAAAGGCATTTGACTCCTTTCCGGCAGATGGCATCAAAAAGATCCGCGTTGAAGGGACTGAGTTCGGAACGAAGGTCGCCATACATCGAGATCCTGATCCGCAGGCACGCTATTTGCTCTATTTCCCAACTGAACGTCCTAAGGACATTGAGAACTGGCTTTTAGACCTTCTGCTTCAGGGGCATGAATTCAAAGCTGACCGCGCATCATTAGCCCTGCAGGAAGTCGGCCTTCCGTATGATTTTCGCCCGGTCGTCCAAGAGCACGTCGGATTCTATGAAGCGACAAAAAGGATGCAGGCATTCCGTGAACTGCTGACACCCGACGAAGATCCGACAAGCCTGCGGCTCAAAATGATGGCGGTACTGGCGAAAACGGAACCGGACATCGATGCCCTGTTACTCAGCTTTCTGGCTAAGGACTCTTCAGACTCCCTGTTTGATCCTGTTGAAGAGTGTTTCGGGCAAGCCAAGCTGGTGGCCTCTTTCTGGAAAGAGATTGGCATCGCCTTCAGTTACACCAATGATAAGCCGACGCTGCGCGACTTTGTGACAACCCTCTTCCGCTGGGCCAACCCTCTGGACAGTGGCGTTTCGCTCGACCAGCACACCAAGGTGTTTCTGCAGCGTTGGAAGGACAGCCAGGCACACAACTCATCATTCAGGGTGTGGTCAGCACAACTCGAAGTGAACCTGCATATTGCTGAAAAGTTGGAAGCGCTTGACAGCACCCGCACTATCGAAACATCAGACACCTTCCCGGTCTTCGAAAAATTCATTATCCATCGACTCTGCCGTGCCTTTGAAGCTGGTGCCACAGAAGCGGCGCTTCTTGCCACCATCCAAAACCGGCGCACCTCGTTCTGGTTTTCCGAGCACCAACACGGCTATAACGCTATCGAACAGGCTATCGTACTCCGCCAACTATTGGAAGCAGCCGAGCTGAAGATTGAATCAATCGAGTCCGGAATCAGCCGCTACATCTCATCCTGGCACCGTATTGACACTGCCTACCGCCGCTTCCAGTTCCATTTGCGCAATTACGGCCAGGTGGCGTTGATGGAGAAGATTGCCGAATGGGCTGAGAAGTCATACGTAAACAACTATTTGCTGCCACTCTCGGACCGCTGGAGCGACCAGGTGCGCGGTATAAAAAACTGGAGCTGCGAGCAGTTGCAACCACAGCAGGCGTTTTACAGCCATTTTGTGCAACCCTTCCTGGACAAGGGGCAGAAGGTGTTTGTGGTGGTTTCTGATGCCCTGCGCTACGAGGTCGCTGCCGAGTTCCTTATTAAATTGCGGGAGGAGAATCGCTGGACAGCAGAATTGGAGGCTGTGCTGGGTGTGCTACCGTCATATACTCAACTAGGTATGGCGGCGCTCTTGCCGGGAAGTGAGCGGCGCATCCAACTACCGGAGGGAACCGTGCTGGTTGATGGTAAAAGCGCTTCCGGTACCGCTGCCCGTAACCAGATCCTTGCCGCTGCGCTGGGAGGGAAAGCCGCTGCTGTGCAGGCGGAAGAGTTTCTGGAGATGAACACGAAGACCGAGGCACGGGCACTGCTGCGTGACCATGAGGTAGTCTATATCTTCCACAACTGTATCGATAAGGTCGGTGATTCTGCATCTACCGAAGCAAAAACGACGGCTGCTGTTGAGACCGCTTTCGAGGAGCTGTTGCAGATTCTACGAAAAATTGCCAACGCAAATGGCAATAATATGCTGTTGACCGCCGACCACGGATTTTTGTTCCAGCAGTCTGAGGTCCATGTGGGAGACGATCTGCCTTTGCCGAGCGCTGCTGAATGGAGTTATAAAAACCGGCGCTTTGCCATCGGTAATGGCATTGTGGCCGATACATCAGTCAAACTTTTCACAGCCAGTGAGCTGGGGTTGAACGGCGACTGGTCTGCTGCCTTTCCTCTGGCACTGGGACGGTTCCCACTTAAAGGTTCAGGCAAACGGTATGTGCATGGCGGTGTGAGTCTGCAGGAGATTGTCGTTCCGGTTCTGCGTATTCATAAGGCGCGTAGCAACGACACGGAACGGGTGGAGGTGGAGCTGCTCCGCATACCTGCTAAAATCACCACCGGTCAGGTTTCGCTGGCACTTTATCAGGATCGTCCTGTTGCTGATAAAACTTTGCCCCGGACGTTGCAGATTGGGCTGTTTGCCAAGGATGGCACTACCTTGTCAGAAGTACGGACGCTGACCTTTGATTCATCCGTTACAGAGCCGCGACAACGGGAAAAGAGCCTGGTCTTGACCTTGTCCCGTGCTGCAGATGACTTTAACAACCAGGATGTAGAAATCAGACTGGAGGAAACCGTTCCCGGCACAAGCCAACAGGCGGTCTACAAGAGTCATAGGGTAAAAATCCAGAAACCATTTGCAGGGGACTTCGATGAACTCTGAAAACGAAAACACAACCGTTGATCCACTTGATTCACTTCTTACTCTTCCGGCATCTCTGACACCGCTCGACCGTAAAATTCTGGAAAACTTTCCCGGTCTTGTTGTCCGCAAGGATCTCACCAAAGGACTCAAGCAGAATGCCGTGGTGCCCACCTACGTTTTGGAATATCTACTGGGTCAGCACTGTGCCACCGATGACGCCGAAGCTCTCAAGGCTGGTCTGGAATCGGTACAGCGGATTCTGGCCAAGCATTATGTTCATCGCAATCAGGCCGAACTGGTAAAATCCACCGTCAAAGAAAAAGGACGTCACAAGATTATCGACAAAGCAACCGTAGAGCTGAACGATAAAGGCGGCTTTTACGAGGCGCGGTTTACTAACCTCGGGTTGAAGAAAGTGCCTGTCTCTGATGATTTAGTCAGGCGACACCCTAAGCTGCTGGTTGGCGGTATATGGTGCATTACCGATCTAATGTACGAACTGAGTGACGATCCGCATTCGAGTCCGTGGCAGATCGACACTCTCAAGCCGATTCAGGTCTCTAAGGCTGACTTCGAGGAGTTCATCCGGCTGCGGGCAAACTTCACAACCGACGAGTGGATGGGTGCCATGCTGCAGAGTATCGGCCTGAATCCGGAAATGCTCAGCCGTCGTGGCAAACTTCTTCAGCTCATCCGCCTGATACCTTTTTGTGAGCGTAACTATAACCTGATTGAGCTAGGGCCAAAGGGAACTGGCAAGTCACACGTCTATTCAGAATTTTCTCCCCATGGCATCCTGATCTCCGGAGCCGAAGTTAGCGTGGCCAAGCTGTTTGTCAATAACAGCAACGCTCGTATTGGTCTGGTCGGATACTGGGACTGTATATGTTTTGACGAATTCGCCGGCAAGGACAAGAATGTCGATAAGAACCTTGTCGATATCATGAAGAACTACATGGCAAACAAATCTTTCTCCCGTGGCATCGAACAGATGAGCGCCGAGGCATCCATGGTATTTATGGGTAACACCAAGAAGTCGGTGGCCTATATGCTCAAGCACTCTCATTTCTTTGATCAACTGCCGGACAAATATATCGACTCTGCCTTCCTTGACCGCTTGCACGCTTTCAGCCCAGGATGGGAGGTATCTCCAGTCCGTAACGAGTTGTTCACTGACGGATATGGCTTCATAGTTGACTACGTGGCCGAGATTCTCAAACACCTCCGTTCTGAAGACTTTACCGGTGCTTACAAAGAGCATTTTGATATAGTGTCCGAGGTTTCCACCCGTGACCAGACCGGTTTTGAAAAGACCTTCTCCGGTCTGATGAAGATCATTTATCCACATGGCCAGGCGACACCGGAAGAGGTTGAAGAACTGCTGTCATTCTCCATGGAAGCCCGCCGTCGTGTGCGCGAACATATCCTGCGTATTGATGATACCTTTACCCGCAACGATTTCATCTACCGCAGTGCGGATGGCAGCAGGACGGTAACTGTTCTCACCCTTGAGGAGAAGCAGTACCCAACCTTTGCAGGCCCACGAACAACTGCAACTCATTCTCCGGATGGTGAAGAGAACCCTGCTGCAGAGCCAGTAGCAACAGAACCTGCGAAGGGTGCTGAGCAAACAGAGACCCTTTCTCGCGGGCCCGCAGCCGGTCATGTGGTTGTCCCGGAAAACACGAAGGGGTGGAGTTATCAGCGCCTTTTTGCTGAACATCTGCGCGGTGTCGGTAAAGTAGTCGTAAGGGATCCGTATGTCCGCCTATTTTTTCAGGCCCGCAATGTTATGGAGTTCCTGGAGATGGCGCATAGTCTGGTACCTGAAGGTGATGAGATGGCGGTTCATCTCGTAACTCAGTCGGACATTGAATCCTGCATGAAACAGGAAGAGTTTTTAAACCAGATAGCAAACTCCTTCACCGGGTCTCGCATCGCATTTACATGGGAGCTTGATCATAGTCCGAACTTCCACGCCCGCAGCATAACAACGAACACCGGCTGGAAGATAACCATCGACCGTGGGCTGGATATCTTCCAAAGATATGAGAGTGGTCCCTTTTCGCTGGAGTTGGCGCTTCAGGAGGCGAGGCTGACACGTGGTGTTGAGGTTACGTATATCAAGAATGAGTAACCCGTGATTCGGACGAGGCTTGGTTAAAGAAAAGGTGGCAGGTAGATCAGTTCGATTTTGGATTCGTTCTCAACGAGCCAAGCCTTGATGCTGTCCTGATCCTGCCACTGTGCGGGCTTTGCCAACAAAAACACTTTCCCTCTGGTATCAGTTGTTAAGCGTGACAGAAAATACTCAAATACCGCACTCGACATCTCACTCCTATTCATAATGAAGCGTATCTGACCCCGGTTGGAAATTGCTGCAATCAAAATAGCTGCCTTCTTCTTTTTCTCGATATATAGATCATCGTAGATCTTGCTGATACCGCCGCCAAGGCTCTTCACAACAAGCCAGTGTACCTCTCCACCCGCTGCTTTTGAATGCCCGATGATATTCTGGTAATCGCCATTGACCCAAGCCAGAAGTTCTGGTGACTTTATATCGCTGAACATTTCAAGTGGCTTTTGCGGAATCAACCCCCAGCGTTTCAGATACTCACCTGCTGTGCGAATTGGCACGACAATGCCCACCCGCCGCTTGATGGCACGCTGAAAAAGTTCTCTTGTCCATAATGCAGACCTGAACTTCATTTTTGCAGGCTCATTGAGAAGCATATTCAGCAGACTCAATTCCTGCACATGGGAAAGGCTGCGTTGCTCACCATTTTGCCTGCCACGGCGCTTCCATACAAAAAGTGGCAGATTATCGCTCTGCAGGTAGTTCTGCCAGATCACATTTGCGTGTCGCTCGCTGATTCCAACGGATTTGGCAGCTGCTCTGTTTGTTGCGCCCTGTGAGCGGAGCCGAATAATATCTCGCCGCATCTCTTCTCGGATGCTGTTGGGGAGTTTTCTGGAGTCAATTATTGTGGTCATTCCGGAAGCATATCAGAAGCGGTGAAAATGTGACATATTTATTTGCTGCGTAGAAAGGAAATAACACCTTATATTTTAGTGTATTACGCGATCATTATTCTGAGTAATATTTGTTCAATTTCTATTAAACATCATTCTGTGGCTATGCCTTTGTATGTATACCAGAAGATAGATGCACAAAATGATTTCCATAACCGGCAGGCTGTAGGAAAGGTGTACATACGCACATTCCAGATCTGGATCGAGTATTAACTTACCAGGCACCATCCTTCCCGATTTTTCCTGCTGGTTCATAAAAAGTTGTCGGCTGCAGACAAGGTTTACATATGGAATTCTAAAAGCAGTGGAGTGAAAATCCACGTATAGCTAACCAAACCTTGGCGATTTTACCGGCGATCAAACGTAGAATGTAGACATAAAAACAGAGGTGTACCATGCAGATCAACAAACTTAAAAAACAAACAATGGCTTCCAGACCCGTCTTAAACAATGAAGGGTATCGAGTAGTACAGGACAATCTTACCCGGCGTTTCCTACTCTCGTCGCTGGCGCTCAATACCCGACGTTCAAGATCTTTCTACCACACTGACGAAGAGGCGTTCCGTGAGTTTATCGACCACGCCCGCGAAGCGGTGAAGAATGACCTCCTGTTTGCACTGGCTGCATCGGTGTACCTGTCACGTAAGGGGCGCAGACTAGCGCCTGTCATCACCCTGACCGAAGCTGCTATGGCAGGTGAGCTGAATGAGGAACAACGCGAACAGTTGAAACGAGCCATGCAATCTGTATTCAGTGACCGTCCTGATAAGATTCTCACCTCACTGGCGCACTACCAGAATGAGCGTGGCACGTCATTCAAAACTCTGCCGCCATTCTACAAGCGCACTCTTGGCCGTACACTGGCTGGTTTCAAACAGCTCACTCTCAAGAAATTCAGGTCAGAGCGGCGGTCGGTATCATTAGCTGATGCCATCAAGGCGCTCCGGCCAAAGCCTGATAATCAGGGAATGGCAGAGTTTTACCGTGCAGTCATTGAGCGAAGTAAAGCGGCCAAACTGGAGGCGACAGAGCATGTCACCGCCACACTTTCTTCAACAGATCTGACTTATCAGGAAAAAGAGAAAATACTTCGCGACAGCATAGAAACCATGCCGCTCAAGGCGCTGATCCTCAATATCCGTCAGTACGCTGAAATGGGAGGAGATGTGCAGAAGCGCTTGCAAAAAAGGTTCGGAAGTTTGCTGGCCAGTTTTGAAGATGAAAAAGTACAGAAGATATTCAATATCTGCGACCTCTTCATTCCGAAAGAAGCGCTGGTCAGCGAGAACCTGATAGCAACGGTCAACCGGATTTTAAGTAAGGCTGTGAAGAAGTACGCTTATGCCTTTGACGCGGCCAAGCGTTATACAGTTCTCCAGGATCTATCAGGCTCCATGTACGACGGCGGGCGCTTCAGCATCGCCAACCCGCGCATAGCCGATTCTGCCCGTATGCTGGCGGTACTCTATTCTCTGGTGCCTGCGAAAAATGTCAGAGTGATCTGCTTTGATACGAAGCAAATAGAATTGAGTAACGATTTTGCAGCAATCGCAAAGAAATGCGGTGATAACCCCCTGGAGCTGTTTGATCGTTTATACCGGTTTATGGGCGAATCGCTAAGAGAAGGATTCTGTGGCAACACTTCCATTGTGGATACCTATACCAAGACCATAACCGGCACGGAAGATGTGGTTATCCTCAATACTGACGAAATCACATGGGCAGATAAGAGCCAGGTTGAAGCAATTCAGCAGCACATCCGCAGATTGAAGGCTACGACTGACACCGTCATCCTGAACGTGGCATATACTGACGGCAAGGTGCTGGCCGACAAGAAGGTCATCCGTATTGCCGGACTGGATCGCTTTAGTTTTGAGATGATGGGGATTTTTCAGGGAGATATCAGTAAAATTAGGCAGGAGATTATCAGCTCCTTCACGGGATAATATTCAAAAAAACCGGCGGACTGGTGAAGAGGTGTTCATATGACGCTCGCCTTTGAGAAAGCAGATTACTTGTAATCTGCCGAAATTGCCGCTGAGCCGATAGCTCGTCGTGTGTTCCATTTGCGACCAGTCCGGTCTTTGACGCGGCAAACTCTTCCTCTTCCGTTTTGTCCGCCGGTATTTATTCTTTTATTGGTAGAAGCTGATTTAGAACATTAAGGAGGAAAACAACATGAACAAAATCTATTCTCAATGCGATATATGTGGTCGGGACATCTCTTACGGCAATGCCGTGCTGGAGATTAAACGTAATGTTGAACAGCTTGACTACGACGAAGAGAGAGGGCTAAAGAGCGTTACGGTGATTGACGCTGATCCGCTGACTACCATCTGTGCCCGTTGCGGCAACAGCATTGTCGACTGCAAAGAGTTACGGAAACAGATGCTAAAAATCCTTTCTCTTCCTGCCATAACAGCAGCTATTGACGCCGCACAACAGATGAAAGAAGGAATTCAGGAAAACTGCTGTTGCTGTGGAAATGAGCTAAAAACCAGCGCGGCTCGAGTTACTCTGGTACGTCTTATTGGGCAGATGGATTGGAGTGATAAGCTGCATGACGGCGAACTATTTGTGATTGACGGTGATGATATCCTTACATTTTGTTCTGCCTGTGGTAACAAGATGAGTGTAGAGCGTCTCAAGACAGCAGTAAAGAAGGTGCTTGATTATGCTGACAGGTCAGAGTCAGACAATTATTGGGATCCTGATAACCATGATGAAGATGACGATGAATATGATGATGAAGACGGGGAGATAAATTTTGCACCCGAGTCACCTCCCATTCTTACTCACTATAGCAAACAGAGCATTCCGGGTTTGACAGCATCATTCGGGGATATTCCTGAAGCCATGAAATATGTGGTTGATAATCTGATCTCAGAAAAACACAACTATTTCGTGAATATACGCGGTGGATGGGAAATAGAGGCAAACGAACCTTCATGTATTCAGATAGTTCCAGAAAATAAAGTTTTTGATAACAAAAAGCTCGACCTCACAATTCATATCCCGTTTGCTAAAGGCTATTACACAGATGAACTAATCAGGTTTATGGAGTTTCCGCTATACAAGCACTTTGAGCGATATACATTTAAGGGAATTCCCTGTTTCGCTTTTCAATGTGGTACCGATATTGAAAAACTTAACCGAATAGTGCGCCTTCTGCTTGTTGAGGTATTCCGCTATACAACATTAGCCAATATTGAATGCAATATTATTGATCAGGGGCTGCTCGTTAAGCCGGACAAGCACCAGAAAGGTCTGAAAGGCTCAAACAGCAAACCGCTGGTCAAAGTGGGAGATCGGATCATTCACGAATCGTGTGGCCCATGCAACGTCACTTTTGTTGGAACCGATTACATTGGAATCTGCACCGATGAAGGGGGAGATTGCCTCTTCAGGACAGAAACCGCAGACTATATCCTCTGGAACGAAAAGGAAGAAGCTACGTGGCGGGCTGCTGTCGCTGAATTGGAGCAAAAATCCGACGAACGCCTGACGCTACCCTGGCCAGATTCCACTTTCAGTCACGAACCGGAAGGCAACGAGCACTACATGGGATCACACTGGCAACCATTCTTTGAAAACGGGGTTGATGACGTCGTGCTGCGTTTGAAGGAGATGATTGAAAAGGGGAAACTCACCACCGGATATGGCGACACTCACCCTGCTCCGCGCAATTTTCCTGAAGGGTGGCAGGCAGGAAAATGCCTCGCGTGGCCAGATGTGGATTGTGGTGCAATATTGAGTGTCACTATAGAGAAAGAAACCAATACCTTTCGCACGGTTTATCCCTACTGGTCGAAAGGGAGCAACCACAAGATTCTGCTAAAAGATGTCCTGATCTGGGAGAGCGGAGTTGAAGGGCAGATAAGCGGAACATTCGGCGAGAGAGATGTCACGTTTTTCGATACCCTCTATCTGCATAACCGTTATTTCTACGAACGTGGCAAGGAATATGAATTTTCACTTGCCGGTATAGCCTACACTGCCCAACAAGCGGAAGAAACGGAAATCCCCTTCACACTCAATCCCGATCAGATTGCATGGGAGAAGAAACTAGCCGAAATGCGTGGTGAAGAGTATTCCGAAGAAGATCGCCCCAAAACCATTACCATGAAGGGTGCGGCAATTCTTATGAATATCGGTGAATGGGATAAGGATGATTACTCATTCCGTGGAACTATTAAGGAGGTCAAACCCTTGACTGATTTTCTTGGCCAGGATGGCTGGGCTGTGACAGCAACTGTAATGCGCCAGTCAGGTTACGACCCGGAAGATTTTGACCTAGATATCGCTGTAACTAGTCGCGCATGGAAAGCTGAAGCACCACCGGAAGTCGGTCAGGATATAGAGGGTAGCCTTTGGCTACAGGGATATCTACGGGAGGAGTTGTGACATCATATTATAGTGAGGACTTATTTGTTATGGGATTGTAGGGCTGACTCTCATGGCCGCTCCACAATGCACAAAATGTTCACGACTCAACAGTGACCACTCCTGCGATGCTTTTCCCTGCGGGATACCGGATGAGATTTTCCTCGGATGGCATGATCACAGAAAACCATATACAGGGGACGATGGAATAGTATTTGAGAAAATATCTGAGATTGGGTTAGCTGGTAGCCGATTTGACGGGAGTTACGTCGGCGAGGGTGGGGTCGGGGAGCTAACGGGAAAAGTCGATTGTAACGGCAATTTCAGCGAGCTGGTGGTTGAAGGAAATGGGCAACTATCGTTTAAATTTTAACAAGCGGAGTCTATTTTATCATTCTGCGGCTCGGGCTTTATACCATGACGAACAATAATGCAATTGGGGGATACGATCATGAGAACCACAAAACGCGCTCAAAGAGAAGAGGAGTTGGCTACATTGCGACAGCGTATCGAAGAGCTGGAAAATGGCGCTCCTGCTGTGACGCAGTGTGCATGTTGCGGAAACGCAATCAGATCCGGTAACGCCTGTGTTGAATTTATGCGGAGGGAGAACAGAACAGAAGTCGATCAGAAGGGTAATATAATCTCTGTAACTATAATCCATGATGATATCCTTGCTTTGATATGTGCCGACTGTGGCTATGCCTACAGCGACACGGCATCAACCCGTCGGAAACTTGGAGACGCAATTGGTATATCGTATCTACCCACCCGGAACGTTTCGGAAATTACTTTTGAGGAACACAAATGCGATGCTTGTAGTGTGAATATGGAACGCAGCTATTCCCAGGCGTATCTCTACATGCAGATAGCGCAGATTAACCGTGACGCAAAAGGTGTCTGTTACTTTACCAGGATTCGCTCTGATAACCTGTTCACGTTCTGCGACAAGTGCGGCTATAGATTTAGTCGGGATTTTGTAGAGGATGAAGTTAGAAAGTTGGTAAAAGGCATAGTGACTGCTTTTGATGATACACCTGATTCACCGGATGTCGGCACTGAATTCAAACCGGTAAAAATTATTGCTGTTGGAGCTGAAGGCGGCAGTATCACTTTGTTTGGTTGGAAGGATGAAAAGGGTGTGTGGTATTATCTGCGTGAAACGGATGAGCGCACTTTGATGGATATGATGCCAGAAGATGACCAGAAAGGGCTTTGCTTCTACCACAATTCGGAAAGCGTAACCGACTGGGATGAGGCAATTAAATTGATGAATCGGTATCCCTGGCCATGTTTGTATCCGTTGTATGTTCACCCCGATTTTGCTGATCAGGTCAAGTGCGAGTTGAAAAGAGCGAGTGACCGATGGGATCACATTGATTTTCATCGTTGGGATGCGGTTTGTGCGGGTAAAAGCAGGTTTTGATAAATTTCCGGGGTGTACCACGATTCGTTTAGGACGTTAGAGACTGGGACTTTTTTAAGGGCATAGCCTCGTCTGTGGGCCGGAGAAGTTAACAGGCTGTGCCATTCCACACTAGTGACTGTTGACTTCAGGGGCGATGCCGGGATGGCAGCATTGCTCAAATAGATCGGAGGAAATATGGCTGAAGGCATAATGTACGTTTGCAACATCTGCGCAAATACCATCGAAGCATGGGATGAAGGCAATCCTTATTACATCAATAAAAATGGATGTAAAAAGTACGCTTACCATCCTGATAGCAAAAGAGCACGTTGCATTGGAATTGATTCTCCACACATCTGCCTGGATTGCGGGGAAGCGTTCAACGTCGATTCTCGCGACCCGTTAACTGAATGTCAAAAATGTGCTTCAACGAATATCGCTGACACTTACAGACTGGATGGAGTTTCCTGTCCCCACTGTCACGAAGGAGTCTTCGAGCGGGATCAGGATTATCACTGTATATCGTGAATCTGCATGCAGTCCGTTTTGCTACATCACTTTTTGATTGCTCTTTGAATCGTGGGAATGAAGTGCTTGATATAGATCATCCCCGGTGAATAGACACTGGTCAGATTTTCGGTGAACCATTCGGAGGAATTGTACCCCCGTTATCGTACCATCATGCATAGCTTTGGCTCAATAAACCGCGCAATGTGGTAATCGCAAGATTACGATTGGACTGCGCCCTTTCTCAAAGCTTCTTCATTCCCGCGATTGAGAGAGCAATCCGAAATCCCCGTAAAACGGCTGGAGTTAGCCTCAGATTTTTCGAGCTTTCCAGATTGCCCTGCGGGGAGAGCCGTGCTGGGACAGTTTCCTGGAGCAATTGCAGCTCCATTGACGCAACCCAGCACGGCACCAAAATTGGAGGCTATGTCGGCGGTGAGTCCGAGTTCAGAATCTGTTCCGGGCCCCAAGATGCCGCTGCCTCCAGAACCCCTCTCCCACTGCTGGACGAGTACGTGTAGGCCAGTAGTGCATAGCCACGGAAGAGTCTCGAGCCTCTCCGTGTGCATCGGGGTGATAATCAGAACGCCGTCTGTACGTCCGTGCACCCTATGTTGTTGTCCGGGTAGCGGGTCACCTAATCAGGGGCACAGCAGGCGGCGGGGCGGGCAGTGTAATGCCGCTCGCCTCTGTAAACATGCTTTGGCCGTCAGACGATGTTGGGTACATCTGGCTTATCGGTTACCAACATCCTTGGCAAGTCCAAGCATCGACGGCTCCTGTTCGCCAGTTACAGGATGAGAGGTTTGACGCCCTCTCCAAAGCATGAACAATTCCACCGGACGAGCGGAAAATCGGCTGCCGCCGGGGTTGTGTGAAATGGTTTGTAAACGGAGGTGTGAAGCCGGTTGCCAGTGGCAATGTTAGCGTCCACCAATTGCCCTGCAAGCTGATAGCACAGCCGACTGATGGAGGAGATGCCGTCCTCCCCGGTGGAATATATATCGGGCAGCGTTGAGTCCCCGACAATTTGTGCTGCAGCGGGCATCGCCGTATCGGGGCTTTCTGCGATGATCCAGAAATATGTCCGACGGAGGAGTGACGCGCTGGTACCGATGAATGTACCACTCGCAGCTTAGGTCACGTCGGGCATCCAGCACCAAGCAACCTTGTGGCTACACTGTCCCGACAGGTCTGGCAGAGGATTGGACGTTGGTGCTGGTAGGGATGCTGGTATTCGGGCAATGCGCGTTATATTCATTGGCCAGCATCCTCAATACAATGCCCATGTTGAGTTGGAGGAGGTCGCACAATTGTATGTGCTGCCAATCCCATGACCTATTGGGCGGCGGAGTCAACAGGGGGGTGCCATCCCACCGTTTTAACTGTTGACTTCGGGTTCAATGCCGGGATGGCGGCATTGCACAATTATCAAAATTGGAGGTTCCTATGTTCAACATAGAAAAGACTCAATGCCAGTTACAAATCCACGCGAAGGTACTTGACCCTATCGCTGACGAGCAGGTACATCTGATCATCAATCATCCTGCACTGCACGGCCTGATTGCCATCATGCCAGACGCCCATGCTGGTTCCGGGTGCGTAATCGGTTTCACCGGCAAGTTCCGTAATGCGGTCATCCCCAATATCGTCGGGGTTGATATCGGCTGCGGTGTTGCCTGCCATCCGCTCGCTGGTGTCCGAGATATCGACTTCCCGGCACTGGACAGACATATCCGAGAGAACATCCCGCTTGGAATGAACTGGCATGACAGCACTGCATTCTCTGATCGTCAAGATGTGCCACAAAACATGCGCCGGGCTTTCACCTCTCTGTGTGAGCATATCGAGGAAGGATTCTATAAAGGGAATAAGATAGGCAAACATATCCAGCCACTGAATCAGCTTGGTACCCTCGGCGGTGGTAACCACTTCATCGAAATCGGCCAGGACGAAAATGGTGGTTATCACCTGATCATCCATTCTGGATCACGCAACCTTGGCAAACGGGTGGCAGAGTTTTATCAGGAGAAGGCAGTAAAACTTCTCAAAGAGTTGGGTATGAAAACGCCTAAAGGTCAGGAGTTCCTTCCTATGAGTGCTGGGGGGAACGACTACGTGAAGTGGGCAGCAGCAGCGCAGACGTATGCCCGTTACAACCGACGCATGATGCTCATTACCATTCTGTCGTTCTTCGGTATCCGCTTCGACGAGCAGCAGGTGGTCGAGTCTGTCCACAACTACATCTCGGAGAAAGACCATATCATCCGCAAGGGTGCTATCTCTGCTCACAAGGGAGAGCGTGTCATCATCCCGCTCAACATGGCCGACGGTACTCTTTTGGGAGAAGGGAAGGGAAACACCAATTACAACCTCTCCGCTCCGCACGGCGCAGGCAGGCGGCATGGCCGGATGGATATGTTTCGCAGGCTGGACAAGGGCGAGTTCAGTATGGAGAAGTTTAAAGAGTCCATGCAGCATGTATTCTCAACCTCTATTTCCCGAGAAACCTTTGATGAGAGCAAGTTCGCTTACAAATCGTTAGCGGATATCGAGGAGTATCTGCTGGAGACGGTTGAGGTGAAAGAGCGGTTGACGCCGGTGTATAATCTGAAGGCTGCGGGAGAATGAGATGAAAACACTGAGAAAAAAGGCATATTATCGGGTTTGTGGCCCAATTAACGGCACTATGGAAGATATGCTACCATGTCTCTTTATTGGGAAATTTGGGGTTGGCAGAGAGCGAAATTCCCAAATGAATAAGATGTTTACTGGAATTTATGTGTTAGGAGCACCTTCTGGAGATGGCGCTTGTCCATGTAGCGGTATCATAGTCCCACTTTCGCGAATCCGGAATGAAACATTACATAACGCCTTACTTAAGGTGTGCGAACTGCTCTGCAATCCTCCTTACAAAAAGGATGGCTCTAAGCGAATTGATAAGGCTCAAGATATTTTAGACAGTACACTTGGTGACGGTCTGATAATTTCAAAGCAATGCTACCCACCAACCAATATGATTGAATTCGATCGAACAAAATCGAAATCCCTCTACAAATTATTGGCAGGGCAAGCTGATTATGTCACTAAGGTTAAGGAAAAGGCGGGCGGGGTGGCAGTTGCCACTGAATTCCAGCCTTTCATCTGGGAAAATTACTTCGTGTTTACAGAGTGGTTTAATGAGTCTCTTGGAGATATGCAATGGGGGATAGCATTCCCAACGCCAATGCTAATATTTACGAACGCTTCTGGCCTTGAGGACTTTTCCGATTCAGAGGCTCGAAGCAGGCTTGCAACACCTGGACTTGCTTTGAACTCTTTCTTTTCCGTGCAGCCTGATGTGATTGAACAGCAGATAAAAGTTGAAATAAACATGGAAACATACGGATGGGCAAACATGGTGATAACATGTGGCATATCCGAAAAGACAATAGCCTTATCAAATGTTTATCCGCCATTTGAGCAGCTAGTTGGATGGGTCAAGCTTGTTGCTATTGGAAGCCTCCCCATACAAATAGAAATAGATGAAGAAGGTATCAATACATGTCTGACTGCGTACCCGACTGATTCTGCTGAAAATCTGTTCTTTGTTGTTCATGAAAAATACGACGAAGCCAATGTCAGCATTCAATGCATTGTGAACACAGATGAACTCGTAGCTGTATTCAGAAACGAGTTGCGGCGATTCTTTCAAGAGGATTTTGACGCAGAACATTGGGACAGTGAGGACGATGAAGAATCACCATTATTGTTACGGATGGAATCAGACAAATGGCTGAATAGTGACTTGCTATGACCGCCATCATCCTCATAGGCATACCTGCCACCGGCAAGAGCACCTTCTGTAAGGAGCGGCTGTTTTGCACTCACGTCAGGATCAACCTGGATATGTTGAAAACCCGGCACCGTGAGAAGTTGCTGCTGCATACCTGTATTGCTGCACAACAGTCCTTTGTGATCGACAACACCAACGCCTCGCCAGCCGAACGGGAACTATTCATCACACCTGCTAGAGAAGCGGGTTTCAAGGTAGTCGGCTATTATTTCAGCTCCAAAGTGCAGGATGCTCTGGAGCGTAACCGGCAGCGGGAAGGAAAAGCACGCATTCATGAAAACGGCATCCTCGGCACCGCTAGTCGTCTGAAACTGCCAAGCAAGGCCGAAGGATTCGACGAACTATGGTATGTCAGGATAGATGGTAACGGTGGCTTTATTGTAGAGGAGTGGAATTATGAACTTTGATAAACTCGACAAAACCATGCGGGTTTTTGAGACCATTTCAGATCTTTGCGTACTGCCAGGCATCTACATGATAGCCCGAATTGATGGCCGCAGTTTCAGCCGTCTCACTAAGGAGGTCTGCCAGTTCGAGGCTCCTTACGACGTACGCTTCAGGGATATGATGGTGGAAACGGTCAAACATCTCATGCAATGCGGTTTCAGGGTTGTTTATGCCTATACACAGAGTGACGAGATATCGCTGCTATTCCACCAAGAGGAGTACTCTTTCAATAGAAAGCTACGGAAATATCATTCAATTCTTGCGGGAGAAGCCAGTGCTAAATTTACCAGCCTGCTCGGTCAGCCTGCGGCCTTTGACTGCCGTATCAGCCAACTGCCGAATCAGGAACTGGTCGTTGACTATTTCCGATGGCGGATGGAAGATGCGCACCGCAACTGCCTGAACAGTCACTGCTACTGGATGCTCCGCAAACAGGGAATGGATGCAAATGAAGCTGCAAAGCGATTACTCGGTATGTCCGTTGCCGCCAAGAACGAACTGCTCTTCCAGAACGGTATCAATTATAACGATCTCCCGGCCTGGCAGAAACGTGGCATCGGATTCTACTGGCGGACAACACCGAGAGAAGGCATAAATCCGCAAACCGGAGAGAAGGTCGTCACGGAGCGGCAGAGCGTGCAGGTTGACTTTGAATTACCGTGGCAGGGTGAATGCACACGGTTTCTGCTGGACGTAGTCAATCAATAGTGTGGGAGACAAGCAGACGATGACAAAAACTATCCTCGAAAACCTCACTCTTATCGAACACGACCACAACGTCCGTATCCTCTACGCAGTTGAGTCTGGCAGCAGGGCATGGGGCTTTGCCTCGAAGAACAGCGACTTTGATGTCCGCTTCATTTACATCCACACACTGGACTGGTATCTCTCCATCCAGGAAAAGCGTGATGTGATCGAGATTCCCATAAATGATGACCTCGACATCAGCGGGTGGGATCTGCGCAAGGCTCTGGGGCTTCTTCGAAAAACCAATCCGCCCCTCTTGGAATGGCTCGGTTCCCCAATCATTTATCTGGATCGCTTCGGCTTGGCTACAAAGATGCGCCAAATCGAAGCAAACAGCTTTTCTCCCCCGTTGTATGCAACATTATTTGCATACGGCAAAAAACAACCTGAAGCGATATTTACGTGATGATATGGTCAACCTGAAAAAATACTTTTACGTTCTGCGCCCTATTCTCGCCTGCCTCTGGATTGAACGGCACAACACCATGCCGCCGACGGAATTTGACAAGCTATATCAGGATGCGGATCTGTCGCCATCACTGAAGCATGAAATCGACAATCTTCTGCAGCGAAAGATGGCAGAGGGCGAGTTGGATATGGAGCCTCGAATCGAGGTTATCAATGAGTTTTTGGAAGGGCAGCTCGAGCACTTTGTCAGCATGGCAAATGAACTAGAATCGCCGGAATCGGATGTTGAGGCTCTGGATGATTTGTTCAGAAAGATGCTGCAAACCGCATGGAAACCTGTATGAAAGAGATTGTCACTTTCCTCCATAATCTGTTCCCTGCCGAATTGCACAACCGAATTGTTCTGGTCGGTGGCTCCGTTCGGGATAAGCTGCTGGGCAAAGAGAGTCAGGATATTGATCTTGTCGCTGCTCTCACTAATGACGATCTTCTTGCGCTGGGCTTTCGGCTGGTGGAGGCAAGCAGTTCTGCCACTATCTACTTCAAACATCACCATACCTTCGGCAAGATTGAAGTCTCACGTATCAATAGCATGGATGAGTTGGTAGGCGATCTGCTCCAGCGAGACTTTACTATCAACGCTATGGCAATGGATCTGGCCGGTGAACGCTTTGACCCATTGGGTGGTGAAGCTGATCTGAAGGTGGGGCTGTTAAGAGCGTGCAGCAGACAATCCTTCACTGGTGATCCTCTCCGGATTTTCCGCGCCTTCCGCTTTGAGGCAGATGGCTACCGAATGACTCCGGAAACAGAATTACTGATTCAGCAACACGACTGGTCGGCGGCATTCAGCACAATGCCGGTGGAGAGGTTCAGTAACGAGATGCTGAAGGCTCTTGCAGGGAAAGCTCCAGAACGTTTCTTTGAGAGAATGATTGAGTTCAGTGTCGGCAAGGTGTTCCTGCCAGAACTTTTCCGAATGCCGCACATTCCTGCCGGGCCACTTGAGCATCATCCAGAAGGTGATCTCTTCACTCACTCTGTTGAGGTGCTGCAACGTGTGGCGGCAACAACCGGTGACCCGTTTGCCCGCTTCTGCGCCTTCTTCCACGATCTCGGCAAGCTGGCCACTGATCCGGCGCTCTATCCGAAACATCACGGCCATGATGATACCGGTTTTGAAATGGCCGAAGATTTCTGCAACCGCTTATGTTTGTCAGCAACTTATCGCAAGGCGTTGGCAAGTGTCTGCCGCTTACATGGAAAAGCCAACAAATGGGAGGAACTGCGGGATTCAACGAAGATCAAGATGGCAGAGCAGGCTGTAAAAACCGGTATCGCGGATATTCTGCCGCTGGTCTCTGCAGCAGACAAAACGGGTGGTGTGCTAATGGTTGGCTGGGATGATGCTGTTCGGGTAGCCGGTATGAAGACACGAGAGCTGGGTATTGATCAGGAGAAGTTGGAGGCTATACCGATTGAGAATCGGGCGTCGTATATTTTGCAGAAACGGGTTGATGAGTTGAGAGGAACCAGAAAAAACTTTGGTTGCAAAGAGGGCAGACCTGATGAAAGCCACATGTAAAATTCACTTAAACACCTATTTGGGGCCAGCGATGATTACATCTCGGGAGGAATTTAACAGCCTCGGCTCGTTTTCCGTGTCAGGGCCAGGCAAGAAAATCGCGAAAGAATGGATTGAAAACTCAATGGGTGCCTTCGGACACTCAATTGGAACATGTGCTGCCCCATGCGATCTTCACTGCGCGGCGATGGGTCTACAGGAAGAACCGGAAGACGAGATTCAGTTCGTGCGGTTCGAGGGAGAAGTCAAAACTTATGACAGCGGCGTACCGGAAGGTAGTATACCATGAAAGCCATGAGGCCAGTTTACGAGATTGAGGATGATGTTCTGCCTACTGACTGGGATTGTATGACAGAGGATCCTCCAATGGGTTTCTGGTTTGGCACACATACACGAGAAGGCATGCGAATTAAGGGTTTTACTGAAAATGAATACATAGAAGGCGAAGGCAGTGGCACAGTAATGCGCGACGGTGAAGGCAAGCCGATCTACCTGGGGGAAATCAAATGAATTCAAAGATTGTGTCCGTGTCGGTAGCAATTGGAACAGGAATAACGATGGAAGCAGAGCTAACACCAACAGGGTTTGGTGGTGAATCTATGCAGCTTACAGAATCGCAAATAGAAACGTTTTTAGCGGCGAATCTCAACCTATTGTTGGGAGATAACGACTTGCGCCTTGTTGGCCGACAGGTTCGCAATGAAATGGGTGGCGCGTGTGACCTAGTTGTTTTAGACAGTGAAGGAGATTTGATCATTATTGAGATTAAACGCGACGTGAAGGACTGTAATGCTCGTACGGAAGCATTTGAAATGCAGGCTATTCGGTATGCAGCAAATTTTTCGAGGATTGAAACTGTTGACGACCTTCTGACTCGGGTCTACATCCCATATTTAAAAAGCTATGATGCTAATAATGTCGAAAATGCAGCCAGTCTCATTGATGGTGTGCTTGGAAAAGGCTTCTCAAATGACCGTTTCAATAAGCGTCAGAAGATTATGCTGATCGCATCAGGTTTTGATCCAGAGGTGCTTTCCAGTTGCGCTTGGCTGCGTAAAAACGGTATCGAGATTTCTTGCATTCAGATCACTCCTGTACCGTATTGTGATAAGCACCTGCTGGTGATCGAGAAAATACTACCGCCTCCTCATATGGATGACATGATTGTGACGGTAAGGCATGGCAAGCGGGAACCTACTAAGTCGGACAGAATCCGTACGAAACTTGAGACAACTGCTGCTATGCTTTCCAGTGGTTTGTTGCATATAGGTGCGACTGTATACATCAAAGGGCAGCAAGAAAACTACGCAACAGTTGTTGATGCAAAGTTTGTAGAGAAAGACGGCAACAAGATCACCTGGAATGATTGGGTTAAAAAGGCCAAGAAGCTCGACGCTGTAAGTATTTACCATCACGTAACTCTTGAGCCTGGTGGAGAAACGCTTCATGAATCAAGAACGAAGGGAGACGCATCGTCTGATGTCTCGAATCAAGTTGATCCATCGGAAGACACAAGTTCAAACTGGGTTGAAGAAGCTTAGATTGATCTATCTTCTCTCCAAATCGAGACTTAAAGCTTTAATGACGGATGGCTTGAGGGAGAGAAGTCGCTATAGCCCTTCTTCTCAGCCGAGGGCCACAGCAATTTGCGCATAAATGACGTCTGGAATCGGTCGGTCATGTACGCCCCCATCACCACTGTGTTGGATGAGGTTAGCCCTAGACTATCAGACGGTTTCACAGCCGCCACCTTGCCGCGCTCTAGGCTTTTGCCCACGCTGTTCCTGTGGCAAGACTTCCACGGTAGGAACGAAACATTATTCTGGATACCCGCCCGTGTAAGGACATATCCGGAATTTACTGCATGAGATGGATTGACAGCAACAGGAATCGGCACGGCGCAAGTAGGTGCCTGCCAGACTGCTTAAAGACCGCAAGCCAGAATGATGATTGGTGTTAGTTGTTGTTTTGCGGTTGGTTAAAAAACAAAGGCGGCAGTAGATTAGAGGGATGCCACAATGAGTAATTCAGATTTGTTTGAGAAGTTACTTTATGAATCTTCTAAAATGGAAAAGGTACACCCTACCTTCCCTATGACTGGGCTAAAAACAACTGTTGTTGGATTTTCTAAGGTCATTGCGGGTGACATTGTTGTAAAACCTGTAAAAGTTATAAACTGTTTGCCGTATATTAAATTAAGAAATTTGTTTCTGGAAGATGACGCTGGTTTAGGTTGGAGGGTAGACCCAGTATTACGGAGATTTCTAAACCGCTTGCCGAAAATATCAGAATTTTCTGTAATGCAAATAATTAATGGATGTGCGACCGCTTTACGGTTCGAAGAAAACAGACCGAATCTTACACAAATTATAAGAACTGCGCGAGCTGAACGAGACGGTCACCTGATACAAAAAAATCCAGCAAAAGGAGCCGGACGGGCTGAGCGACGAAGTGTTGCCGCTCTTGTTTTGGAACCGTCGATTTCAAATGCAATGCGCAGTCAGTCTGACGGTGACGAATTAATTGAAATAACCCTCCGTAAGTTTGGTTGTGCCTATTACCCTCAAGACCGGCTACAATGCTCTAAACAACCGAGTACAGTAGCTTTACTGGCCTTCAATCTTGAATATATCTTCCGCCGATGGCCCATAGAAGAAGGAACTTTCCCCAGTTACCCACCCAAAAAACGTCCACGTGATCAACAACCTGCGATAGCCATCGGCATGCCCAGGCTAGATTTAGTTGCCTACCTCGTTTCAACAATATTCCCTCCAGATGATGAATCATATTCTGTAGACCAGATCAAAAGCATCTTGAACAAAATGAGATCGGCAAAAGCCGTTTTTGTCGGATGGTAAACTTTCCTATGTGACATATGTTTTTCCCGACTTTGGGGAACGTTATTTAAAAACAGTTCGATTATCCTGAAATTGTAAGAACAGCAATGGCCATTGCGACAATTTCAGGAGGTAACATAAAATGAATGATAGAATCGTAAGACCTGCCGAAGCAGCAACGATTACCGGGCTTTCACTCCCTACAATTTGGAGACGCGAACAAGCCGGTACCTTTCCCACAAAAGTCCGTATTGGACAGAACTCCGTTGGCTACAAAATGAGTTCCCTGCAATCTTGGATGGACTCCCTTGAAATAGTCACTGCCGAGAATGTCAAGCAAGTTGCCCCTGGCGCAAAGCGCGGTAGACCCCGTAAGATTTATCAAGGGAGGGGGTAAGCCATGCCGATCACGATCAGTAAAATAGAAACTGACAATGCCGATTTGCTCAGTTATCACGCTATGCTAACTGGCCAGATGCCCCCGCTCTTTCGCGACGGATTGACAGGCAGAATTGTAGGCGAAGTCTCTCACGAAAGTGCAAATGCCTTTCAGGTTGACACATATCTGCAGCGCTACTTGTCAGCCAAAACAGCAATCTGGAGAGTTATTAAGGAAATGCGGAACCGAGGTCAAAGATGAATAAAGATCTCGAACTTGCAACGACACCAACGGAAGTCATTTCACCACTTGGTGAGCTTGGAGAAACAATCATAGATCATGAAGCAGCTATGCTGTCCGCTGTAGAAAGATTGGCGAAGCTATCCGCAATTCAGTACGACAGGGTTCGCAGGAGCGAGGCAGATGCACTGGGTATTCGTTCATCAACTTTGGATACCGCAGTTAAATCTGCAAAAAAAAGTGGGGGAACAGATGATGATTCACCCTTTGAAGAAATCGAGCCCTGGCCGAAACCGGTCAACGGAGCGGCACTCCTGACTACCATTGTCGCAACCATCAAGCGTTTTATAATATGTGAACAACACACCGCCACGGCAGCAGCTCTATGGATTGTCATGACATGGTTCATGGACATTGTTCAGGTTGCACCCTTAGCAATGATTACAGCTCCGGAAAAGCGCTGCGGTAAAACGCTACTGCTGACTTTGATCGGTAAATTAACACCCCGAACTTTGACTTCAAGCAGCATAACACCGGCGGCGCTGTTTAGAAGTATCGATCTATGGCGTCCGACACTATTAATTGACGAAACCGACGCCTGCCTCAAGGATAACGAGGAGTTACGGGGTCTAATAAACTGTGGCCATACCCGCGATTCAGCTTTTACAATTCGATGCGTAGGTGAAGATCACACGCCTACAAAGTTCAGCACTTGGGGGGCGAAGGCGTTAAGCGGTATCGGAGATATTGCGTCAACGTTGATGGATCGGAGTATCAAGCTTGAACTGCGGCGTAAACTTCCTGGTGAAACAGTTGAGCGTATCCGCTATGCAGAACCTGGACTGTTTAATGAGCTGGCTTCAAAAATAGCACGTTTCGCTGATGACAACGGAGATCGCGTATTATTTGCACGACCAGACCTTCCGCCTAGCCTGAATGACCGAGCTCAAGATAATTGGGAGCCGCTTCTTTCAATTGCTATGGTTGCCGGTGGGAATTGGTTTAATACCGCGACATCGGCAGCTTTGAAGCTGTCAGGAGATGAAAGTTCCTCATTGAGTATTGGCGCTGAACTACTGGCAGATATACAGGCAATTTTTGAGAGGAAAAAGATCGTCCGCATAAGTTCTGCTGACCTGATTATTGAGCTTTGCATCGACGATGAATCCCCTTGGGCAACATTTAATAAAGGATTTCCTATCAAGCCTCGGCAGATTGCTGCAAAACTGAAAGGCTATGGCATTCATTCAAAAAGTATTCGTATAGGTTCTACCGAAACACCAAAAGGATATGAAGCCAACCAATTTAAAGAAACTTTTATGCGTTATATCCCTGCGAACACTGATATATCCGCAACAACGCCACAATCCTCAGAAATAGTGGATGTACGAACTGTTTTAAACGCCACACAACCGCAACATCGTGCAGTGCATCCGCAACAAGTCACTAATTCAGCATCTGAAGTTGTTGCGGTTGATACGCAACGTTGCAGAAGTGTTGCTGATATGAAAGTCTGTAAACCCACACCAACACGAAGTTGTGGCGGTGTTGCGGATAATACAGAACAGCAAGTTTCAGAGGTTCACCATGCCCCTGTACGACGTGGAGGCAAAATTTGATGAGCCTATCGCGTATTGCCAAAAACACTGGGTTAACGCTGGATGAATGCCTGGGCTATCGCATCGAATACTTGAAAACACATACTAGGGAGCTGTACGAAGATGTCGCATGGTTTGCAGGCGATACAGGTGAACTGTCACCTGCTTTCTGTCAGCAAATATTTGAACAATTTTATCTGGAAGCAAGAGAACTGCACCATCTTGTCATGCTGTCAAAGGGTTACCCTGTCAGAGTGGGTCAAGTGACAGACGAGATGATTGAATATGCGAGGAACTACCCAATTGAGCAGCTTGTTCAATTCGACCAACGTGGCAAGGCACTAGCTTTTTGTCATGCAGACAACCATCCGTCACTATCATGGCATCGCGCAAAGAACCGGGCGACATGTTTCCCATGTGCCAAATCATTCAATCCAATCGATATTCTCGTAGAGAGAGACGGATACGGATTCCGTGATGCTGTGAAGGCTTTAGCAGCATAGGAATAATTGACATGCTGTAAGCACTTTGCAAACGACTAATAAAATAACCGGCACTGCCGGAATCAACAGGAGAGCATCAAAATGGAAGATCTAATTACAGGTTTTATAATTGGCCCAAGAGAAAGTGATTATGTTTGCACTGAAGACATCCTGATGAAGCTTGCGTTGGCTGAAACGGCTATTCAAGCACTGTGTAACTGTCTCGAAAAGATTCATGAGAACGATGGTGTTTTGGATTATGAAACTAATCCACCACCTGATGTTTGGGCCATTACGGGCATGAGCGAAAACATTCGTAAAGTTAGCCACGCATTAAAATGTGGATGTTGGGGGTATCAGACTGCTCTGATGCACTAACAAATGTCAGGCGGATTACTTCCTAAACCGTGGACATTTCATCCCATGGTTTTAGGAAGTAGCCGCCGATCAGATGTATTTATAAAGGTAAAGTGAGGTGTCCATGAAAGAAAATAATGATCCCAAAAAGAGAGTAAGCAGGGCAAAACCCCCTGAAGAGCTGAAAAAGGTAGGACGAAAGCCCTGGATGCCAGACTATGATAAAATCGAGCAGTGGAGCCTGCAAGGGCTCTCTGATAAGGAGATAGCGGCACTCTCAGGTGTAGCACATACTGTATTTTGCTCAAAAAAAACGGAATTACCAGAACTCCGATCAAAATTAGAGTATGGCCGTGCTAAGGGAGCAGCTGTCGTAAGCCAGAAGTTATTGCAGTTGGGATTGGGCGGTGATCGTCAAGCACTGACATTTTATCTGGCAAGACGTTGTGGCTGGACTGAGACAACCAGGCTAGAACTCCCCACTTCTAGACCAATGCACGAATTGACCGAGGAGGAGCTTCATGCAATTATCGAGGGCAGGCAAATTTGAATATCCGCAAGAAGTTGTCGCCTTGGCAATGCAGCACCTGTCTGCTCGCCAAGAGGCTCGGAAGCGGAACATAATGTCAAACGACGGTCGGTGGTCGGCACTGCCAGCAATAGCAAGGAATGCCCCAGACGACCTATTCAGTTTCGTGGAGAAGATCAAGCCGACTCTCAGAGTTGACAACGAGCCATTTACTTGGGAAGGGCACGAGTACCTGCTGGAACCGTACAAGGCATTTAAACTCACCGGCGATAAGAGTGAGGAAGGACTGCAGGTGGTCTGGATGTGCGGAGCCCAGGTAGGCAAGACTATTGGCGGATTCCTTCTGCTGGTATGGCTTGCAATGAGGTTTTGGGGGAAATACTTCGGCTATTTCCTGCCCGACCAGGCGATGGCCATGATCTTCTCCGACGTGCGATTCAAGCCAACGGTACGATCGATACCAGAGATAAAACCGCTTTGGGGAGAAGACCCAACCGCCGACGAAGGAGAGAAACACCGCACCGACCAGAAGCGAGTACGCTCACTCGGCGCTTCACAAATATTTTTCAGTTACATGCAGGGCAAAACCTCCACAGAATCGATACCGATGCTTGCCATTCTTTTTGATGAGGTGCGCCGTATGACTGAAGGTGATATCGACAGAGCTATGGAACGCATTAGTCACAGCCCATATCCAATCGACTTCAAGTTTTCCACAGCCGGGTATCCAGACGCGAACATCGACAAATACTTCAAACGCAGCAATCAGCATCGATTCCACAGCAAGTGTAAATGCACGGATGGAGTGGTGCTGGCCGACGTGTTCCCAAACTGCATCGGCGAAAAGTCGGCAGGCATGACACCATCACTTCGCCACATGCCGGACGTGTTCTATGTCTGCCCGGTCTGTAAAGAAGTAATTGACAATCCCAGGGAAGGAATCTGGATCCCACACAACCCAGGAGCAAAGGTTCTTGGATACCACATACCACAGACGCTCTCCTGTCGCCAGAATGCAGAAAAACTACTCAACGCATACCAGGAAGCATCCGACCTCCAGGAATTTTTCAACTCAAAGCTTGGCATTGCATACCTCGCTCCCGAATCACAGATCGTCAACGAAGATATCCTCCGGGCAACGGTCAACACAGATCTCAAGTGGTTGACCAAGGGGGCCAACCTAGCAATGGGAATAGACCAGATGGGCGGTTTCAACGTTGTCACTCTCCGATACTGGGGAGAGAAAACCGATACCGGACTTTGCAAATCCAGACTGGCACACATCGAAGTCATATACGATGACGACCCGTGGACACGCTGTGACGAACTGATGGAGCAATACGACGTCAGCGTCTGCGTAGTTGACGCCCTCCCAAATATCAATGAAGCGCGAAGATTCGCCAAACGTTTCCGTGGCCGTGTCTGGCTGGCCGATTATTCATACGACAGTAAAGGTGATGGTGATATCTGTGTCTGGGGAGACCGACCGAAAGACAACCCAAGCGAGAAGAAGAGTAGCGAGGAGATCAAGAACAAGTACACGGTCAAGATCAGCCGCTACCACGGCATAGAGTGGAACCTGATGAAGTACGTCCACAGGATGAAGGAACAACCGCACGAACGCGGTCTCGAAGCCACCGTACAGGATACAGTCGGGCGACAGGTAACAATACATTTGTGCGAAAAGATGTTCTGGATACATCTACAAAAGGTGGCCAGACGTAAACAGGTTGTAGACGAGAGCCAAGGGAAATTCCGGATGGTGTTCGAAAACATCGGGCTTGATCCGCACTTTTTGCATGCAGATCTATACTGCGAGTTGGCTCTGTCACGCATCAAGCTAGAAGGTCGGGATAAGGCGTTCGGAGATTTTGCAGGAGTAGCAAAAAAGTACGCCTCGAAGGGTGAGCACGACTGGCGGCAGCTTTCCAATCCTGCTCATTGGAAATGCGTTTATTGCAACATAACGGTTTCAGTTGAGAATGGGGAATTTGCTCAAGGCGTTGCAGCAAAGCATGGATTGGAACTTTGTCAGCCAACACTAAAATAGCGGAGATTGGATGGTTAGGTCACAGAGATGAGTAGCAAACCGCAAAAGTACAACTAAAGTACAACTATTTTGGAACCCAAAGAAACAGGTACCTGCATTAGCATTGCAAGTACCTGTTTTTATTGGCGTCCCCGAGTCGATTCGAACGACCGGCCCCTTCCTTAGGAGGGAAGTGCTCTATCCTGCTGAGCTACGGGGACAAATTGATAAAACTCTTAAATACAGCACGTTACGGTTATTATTGTTCTAGGAATTTCTTTAATTTTCTGCCGATTTCTTTTTATCATTGACCCTATGCTGACCCTATGATAATCACTGACCCTATGGGCAATGAAAAAAAGAAAAAGCTGAAACTGACAAAGACCGTGGTTGAGACTTTACCCTATGCAGAGAAGGGAAAGCAAGTCGATTATTATTTTCTGGATATTTGATAAACTCCCATCCAGACACGATGGCACGCCGCAGAGCATCTGCTAATCGCATGCAAAGGACGACATAGAGCCTTTATTTTCCCGGAAAGGATCATGCACACACCGTAGTAACGATCCGCAGGAACCAGCAAACTACTCAGACCATGATGGGTACGCCGGTGGTTGTAATGATCAACCCAGCGTCCAATCCTCCGGGCAGCGTCCGTCAAGTCCATGAATTCAATCTGCTCGACGCACCTTCCAGATAGCTGCTTGTCACATCATTGATATATTGGATACGAGTACAGCCTGTCTTGCCGGAAAATCTGTACTCTTCACAAAAAGCCGAAATCGGCACGGCTCACGGAATCAACTGCGCGGATACCGGCCTCATATCCGAAAATAGACTCAAATACCATGCCCAAGGCGATACGCTCATTCGGTATGCCGTGTTGTTTTTTCGGACCGAGCTGAGATATGAGATCAAGGGCACCCAGTTGCAAAAGGTAAGGGATGAAGAAAAAACCACCTGCGCTAGTGGTTGTTATCCCGCGTTTGAGGAGACCCTCTACATCATGTTCGATGTCGTGGCGGGTAACCTCGATCTTACTTGCCTTACAGGCGCCATCGAGAACAGTGATCTCCTCTTTGGCCAGAAGCCGTGGAGAGGGTGGCTCCGAATTCAGAGGTTTTTTTTACACAAACCAAAATCTGCAAGCACCTCAGCTACGAGCCGGGAACTGACATCAAAGCCCAGTTGTGTGAGCAGATCGGTGATTTCATACATATTGAGGCCCTTCTCGTAGTGGCTTCTGATAATGAGTGCCTCAAGTTCCCGGGTTCGTTTAGGCGCACTCTGAGGCCCCGTCCTCTTTGGCAAGAGCTCAGCCGGCTCACCATGGAGGACAGCCTCGCGAATATCGTAGTACGATTTGCGCGTCTTGAAACCGAAGGTCTGTGCCACGTTGATCTTGGGAAGATTGCATAGCTCGCCCATGGTGATCATGCTTACCTTTCTTTGAACAGACTGCTCCGAGGAAAAGGTGACAATATTACCATTTTGGTTGGTCAGGACAAGAGTTCCGTCTTTTACAAGGACTTTGACGTTGAGTGAGATATTCATATTGCCCCCATTCAGTGCATTTGAGGGAGGTTATATCAGAACTGGGCAGTAATGTATACTTAATTATTGCACTAAAAGGTGACTGTTGGCAGCGGGTGCAATTCAAAAACGATAAGGCCTAGTTTGTAACTTCCAGTAAATACAGTTAAATTTCAGCACATCAGGTAGCGGGCGGAGAAAAGTCATGAAAAAGCGGGGCGATTAAGTGCACAAATTAAATATACACTAGATGATAATTATAAGTACCGTTAACTGGATCTTATTGCTTGGGGTGGGTGGTTTGGGTGGTTATTAATAAAAGGGTGAATTATTGCTGGAGATGGGAATTTCTTCGGCGGAATCGAGAATCTACCAGATCGGCAACAGAACATTTCTGGAAGTGGATCGTTTTGACTGTGCCGGATTATTCGGTCGAACGCCGGTTAATTCTTTATCGGTTGTAGACGCTGAATTTATCGGTGCTGGAAGCAATTGGACCGCTGCGGCCCGCAAGATGCTGTCCGCAAGAATGCTGTCGGCAGAGGATGCGGTAAACATCTCTAAACTGGATCTGTTTGGCAGCTTAATCGCCAACAGCGACCGTCATCACGGTAATATTTCGTTGCTCTCGACAAATGAGGAACGTACGAAGTTCAAGCTCGCTCCGATCTATGATATGCTGCCGATGTTTTATCGACCAAAAGATGGTGAAGAGCTCTCGTCAGGTACGAACCAACCACCCGCAACCGGCGATCTTGGTGACGTGTATGAAAACGCCATGCGGTTTTGGCGGGAGGCCGGCCTGGATTTAAGAATTTCGAAGCCGTTCCGAAAATTGTGCTGTTTTACAGCATATGGGACGAGGTCCGCGAATTAAGGCGCCACTGTGACGATAGATAAAACAAGAAATATCCTTATTTTCAAACCTGGCGCGATTGGCGACCTACTTCATTTGACACCCGTTATCCGCGAGTTGAACAGGAAATTTCCCGATGCCAGGATAACGCTCATAGTTGGAAGTACCATATCTGTTGATATTTTCCGCAATAATCCGCTTGTACACGAAGTGATCATCTACAGCAAAAATGGGGAACATCGTTCGCTGTCAGCTTTTGCCGATCTCTGGTTGCGG